>JAXHTL010000158.1:0-11283 GCA_034190095.1 Actinomycetota bacterium | reverse complement strand
GGATGGCGTGGCTTGGGTTCAGCCCGTGCCTGACCCCAAACGCTTTGGCGTCGCGGAGCTTGATCAGTCCGGCGCGGTAACCAGGTTGATCGAAAAACCTGATTCGTGGTGGGTTGGGTGGTGGTGGTCGTGGTGACGACGGGCGGCGGCGCAGGCTCCGGCGGGGTGGGCTGCACCGGGGGCGGAGGTGCACCGGTCATGGTGACGGTCTCGGCGGGGCCGGGCGGCTCAGGCGGTGCGATGGCGCTGCTCAGCGGGTCCGTGCCGGGTCGGGGCCGGGGCTCCTCGGGAGAGTCGAAGCTGGTCAGCGCGATCGCCAGCCCACCGACGACGACCAGCGCGACGACCGCCAGCAGGCCGGCGACCGGCAGCGGCACCCGCTGCCAGGGTTTGACGTCGTCGTCGGCCGGGGGCACCGCAGCGTCGGAGCGCAGCGATTGGTAGGGGTTGGGCGCCTGATAGGGCTCGGGTGCGGCGCGGGAATCGGGCGGCGGGTACGGATCGTCACCCGAGTACGGCACCACGTCGTCGACGTCGTCCTGCGACCAGGCCAGGGCCCGCATCGTCGACGAGGCCGCCTCGTCCACGGGCACCACAGGCGGCGCAGCCGGCGCCACCCAGGTCGCGGTTTCGGCGGCGCGGCCGTAGGCCGCGATCATCGCCGCGCCGACAGCGGCGTCCAGGGCTGGCTGCGGCGTCTTGACCACCGTCACCCGGGAGCGCTCGGAGAGTTGCTGGGTGATCAACGGGATGCTGGCTCCGCCGCCCACGAGCACCACGGCGGACAGGTTGGCCCAGCTGACGCCGTTACCGGCCAGCACGTTCTCCAGCACGTCACCGACACCGGCGAGCGGGCGCGCGATCAGCTCCTCGAGTTCGGCACGGGTGAGGCGCATGTCGGTACGCAGATCCGGCAGATCCACGGCCAGTGTGGTGGCGGTCTCGAAGGACAGCCGTTCCTTGGCCGCCCGGCACTCCTCGCGCAGCCGCGCCAGTGATCCGACCGCGGCGGTCTGCGCGGGGTCGGCCGCCTGGTCGCCGCCGGCACGGTCGAGGACGTAGCCCAGCAGCGACTGATCGACCTGGTCGCCGGCGAATTCCGGGTATCGCTCGGTCTCACCGATGACGGCGAACGCCGATGCGCCGTCGGCGAGGGTGATGCTGGTGCCGCCGCCACCGAAGTCGAGCACGGCCAGCACGCCGGACCGGTCGAATCCCGGGTTGGCGTTCAACGCCGTCAGCGCGGCCACCGCATCGGGGATCAGCCGCGGCGCCGAGCCGGTCGTGGAGACCAGCCGGCTGGCCCCCAGCGCCTCGGCGAGCGCCCCCGTCGCCGCCGGATTCCAGTACGACGGCACGGCGATGGCCACCTCGGCCGGCGGAGTCGCCACCGCCTGGGCGGCCAATTCGTCGAGCGCCTCGACCACCAGCCGTGGCGCGGGGTACGCGGTGCCGTCGGCGGCGACCAACGGCACCGGATCGCCGACCCGCTCGACGAACCCGCTCAGCACCATGCCGGAACGGGTGATCGCCGCCCGCCGAAGCAGGGGCTGATGGCCGACTCCCACCGCGACGAGGTTGGTCGTCCCGATGGACATTCCCAACGGATCGCTCATGACCCACGCCACGATAGCCGCCCCCACAGGGCTCGGCCGCGCGGACACTCCGCTGCGGGGTCCCGGGCGGCTAGGCCTTTGCTGTGCGGCGGCTCAGCAGCGCCCATCCGGCCGCACCGACCGTGATCAGCACCACTGACGAGGTGACCGGCAGGGCGTCGGAAACGAGTGCGACGATCCCGATCACGGTGAGGAACGGGGGAAACCAGTCGAACACGCCGAGCAACGACGGCACCGGCTCGGCGGATTCGCCCGCTTCGCGCAGGGCTTTTGCTGTTGCGTAGTCGGGGTAGAACTCGGTGAACGAGACCGCCCAGACGAGCATCCCGATCGGGATGATCCAGGCGGTCCAGAAGTTGTCGTTGTCGGCCAGCACGAGGTCGCCGTATCCGCCCGCCAGCGCCGACACCACGAACGCGCCGCCCCAGAAGGCCGAGATCACATAGTTGATGCGCAGGAACAGCGGAGCGTCCCAATGCTCCTGTGGCGTGGTGTCTTTGGCGTAGGCCAGGGTGAACGGGCGGCGGATGGCCACCGTGACGACCACGAACACGGCCAGGGCGACATTGCTCAGTTCGCCCGCCCACAGCTCCAGCCAGGAGATCACCGCGGGAGATGCGGCGGCACCCAGCACGGCCAGTGCCGCGAAGTACAGGGTGGTGAACGCCTCGATCAGGTGCACCGGCACGCCGCGCCGTCTGCCGACCCACAGCGTCAGCACGGCCAGCGCCAGGCCGGCCGAAGCGGCTTCCTCGAACCGACCCGGCCCGTTGACGACCGCCATCAGGATCCACGGCGCCAGCCCGGCGAACGGCGACCTGACGTAGGCGTCGATGAACTTCACGGCGAAAATATACGTCCGGGTCTGCGCATGTGCTGCAATGACGGCCATGACTGACATCGACGACATCAAGCAGGTCAAGTACCGCTACCTCCGGGCCCTCGACACCAAGCACTGGGACGATTTCGCGGCCACGCTCACCGAGGACGTCGTCGGCCGGTACGGCGAGTCCATCGGCGAGGAGCACCATTTCACCAGCCGGGACGAGCTCGTCGGTTTCATGCGCGATTCGCTGGGCCCGGAGGTGATCACCGAGCACCGGGTGAACCATCCCGAGATCACCGTCGACGGCGACGAGGCCACCGCCACGTGGTATCTGCAGGACCGGGTGATCGCGCCGGTCTTCAACTTCATGCTCATCGGCGCGGGCTTCTACCACGACCGGTACCGCCGGACCGCCGACGGCTGGAAGATCTGCGAGACCGGCTACGACCGCACCTACGACGCCTCGATGTCACTGGAGGCGTTGAACTTCAAGCTCAAGCCGGGCCGCGCGCTGAACCTGTGAGGTCGGTGACGGCGATCATCGCGCCCGGCCGCAGCCAGCGCATGATCTCGACCAGCGTCGCGTCGTCGATCGCGACGCACCCGGCGGTGGCTCCGCCGTCGGTGCTGTGCACGAAGAACGCGCTGCCCTTGCCGGGGACGCGCTGCTTGTTCACCCCCATCACCACCGCGTGGGCGTACTGCGGGATGTCGAGGTTCTCCGAGCCGGTGCCCGTCGTGGCGAACCGGCATGTTCCGGGTTCGCAGACCTGCATGGTGTTGTAGGTCGGGCTGTCGGAGTCACCGTCCCACCAGTGGTTGGGACCCACCTGCACATACTCGAGGCCGCTGCCGGGGTCGGGCTGGGTGCCGAAGGCGAAGTCCAGCGAGTAGACGCCCTGCGGGGTCATCATCGACCCCTCGAAGTGATTCGGCGACATGCCTTTTGCGCCGATCTTCGCCGGAATGCCGACTCCCCCGTCGACCGGTTGCCAGCCGGAGGCGCTGCGCTGCCACACATCCAGCTTGGCGTCCGAGCCGCCCACCCCCGTGACCGACAGCACCTGGGTGGCAGCGCCCACCGACTGGGCGAACCACGGCGTGAACTGCGCGGCTGCCGGCGCGGCGGTGAGCAGGCCGACCGCCGCCGCGCACACCACGATCAGCAGACGGCGCATATCCCCATCGTCGCCGACGAACCCGGCGCCACGCATCACGATGCGAACACGATCCGGTCGCGGGTCGGCCGCCGCCGGCCGCACCGCCGGCGGCGATAGGTTGGTGGGCGTGGAGATATTTCCGATGCGCCGGCGCGGACGCGGGATCCGTCAGATCGGCCGCGGCCTGGGCACCCTGGACCGCGAGGTGTTCGAAGCCGTCGCCGAATCCCCCAGCCCGCTGATCGACTCGGTGATGCCGCGGCTGACCCGCGCCGCCGATCACTCCAAGCTGTGGCTGGCCATCGCCGCGGGCCTGAGCGTGTCCGGAAGTCCGTCGCTCAAGCGCGGCGCCACCCGCGGGGTGGCCACGCTGGCGCTGACCAGCCTGGTCACCAACCAGGTCGCCAAGCGGGTGTGGCGACGGGAACGGCCCAGCCCCATCCTGGTGCCGTTGGCCCGGCAGCTGCGCCGGCTCCCCACCTCGTACTCGCTGCCCTCCGGGCACTCGGCCAGCGCCGCCGCGTTCGCCGTGGGGGTCGGGCTGGAGAGCCCGCCGGTCGGGCTCGGCCTGGCGATGCTGGCCGGGCTGGTCGGCATGTCGCGCGTCGCCGTCGGCGCCCACTACCCGGGCGACGTGCTGGCCGGCTTCGGCATCGGCGCGGGCATCGCGGTCCTGGGCGCGCGGGTCGTCCCCCCGGTCGTCGAAGCCCAGGTGCCCGCCGCCGATCCGCTGCGGTTCGAGACACCGGCACGCCCCGACGGGGCGGGAGTCACCCTGGTGGTCAACCCGGCGTCGGGCAGCGGGACCGGCGCCCGGGTGCTCGACGAGGTGCGGCACGCCCTGCCGAAGGCCGAGATCGTCGAACTCGGCAGCGACGACGACCTCATCGGGGCGCTGCGTTCGGCCGCCCAGCGCTGCGAGGTCCTCGCTGTCGGCGGCGGCGACGGCACCGTGGCGGCCGCTGCGGAGGTCGCGGTCGCCGAGGGAGTGCCGCTGGCGGTCTTCCCCGCGGGCACCTTCAACCATTTCGCCAAGGACATCGGTTGCGACACCACGGCCAAGACGATCGCCGCGATCCGGGAGGGCCGGGCCTCCCACGTCGACCTGGTCTGCCTCAACGAGCGGCAGATGCTGGTCAACACCGCGAGCATCGGCGCCTACCCGCGGTTCGTGCAGACCCGGGAGAAGCTCGAACGCCGGATCGGCAAGCCGTTGGCCGGCGTCTACGCGATGTTCCACACCCTGCGCCGCGACGAGTCGGTGCGGATCCGCTACGACAACAAGACCCTGCAGACGTCGTTGTTCTTCCTGGGCAACTCCACCTACCTGCCGTCGGGTTTCGCCCCGGCCCGGCGCACCCGGATGGACGACGGTCTGATCGACGTGCGCATCCTCGAGACCGGCCGGCCGCTGTCACGGGTTCGCATCCTGGTGGGGCTGGCGCTGGGCCGGCTCACCCGCAGTCCGCTCTACCACGAGCTGCGGGTGCCCGAGTTCGCATTCCGTTCGGTGGACGGCCCCACGGTGCTCGCCCTCGACGGCGAGGTCGGCACCGAGATCACCGAGGCCAGTTTCACCGCGCGCTACCGGATGTTGCCGGTGTTCCGTCCGGTTGCCTGACGGGCCGGCCGGCCGGCGGCACGGCCAGCAGGCATGCCACCACGTAGGCGTAGCCCAGCGCCCAGCCGGCGATCACGTCGGAGGGGTGGTGGACGTTGAGCACCACCCGGCCCACCCCGATGGCGACGATGACGATCAGGCCGACCGCCAGCGCCGCGGCGCGCCGGCGCTGGCCCAGCGCCGGCCGGGCCACGACGTAGAGGGCCAGCACCGCCACCGTCACGCCGAGTGCGTGGCCGGACGGGAAGGACAGCCCGTAGGCGGTGACCAGCGCGGTGTCCGGGCGCGGACGGTCGGCCAGCGCTTTGGCGATCTCGGTCACCACGGCGCTGAGCTCGACGGTCAGCAACAGGAACAGCCCCACCCGGAACCGGCGCCGGAGCAGTGCCACCACGATCAGAACCAGTGTGACCACCCGGAACACCGCCGGCCCCAGCACCGCGCAGAACACGTTCCACGCCGTCACCCAGCCCGGATGCGTGTCCCCGAAGCGGGCCAACGGTTGCAGCGCCGCGTCGTCGAGCGCGGCCAGCCAGGCCCACTGCCCGGCGTAGCCGACCCACATCAGCAGATACACCCCGACGGCGGCCAGCGCGGTCGCGATCAGCAGGCCCCGGTTCGCGCTCATCTGACCACCACTACCACTCAGGTGGCTGAGCTACCGTGCACGGATGGCCGTCATTCTCCGCAGGCTGCTTCGCATCGGCAGGCTTCCCGGCGCGCTGCGCGCCGAGGTCGAGGCCGAGGGGATCCTGTTCTTCGACGAGTATGTCCCGGTCACCCGGCGTTTCCACGGCGCGGTGCCCGGACTGCGCTCGGCCGGCAGCATCGCCAGCTACGTCGGCGCCCTGGTGCTGACCGAACAGCGGGTGCTGGGCACCCTGTCGTCGGTGCCGAAGCTGGCCGGCCGCATGATCGATCTGCGCTGGGACGCCCCGCAGGCCGGCGCGGTACGGGCGGAGCTCTCGGCGACGGGGCTGACGCTCGACGTCGACGTGGCCGACGTCGATTCCCGGTGTTCGGGCGAATTGTCGTTGCACTACAAGACCGACATCGGCGCCGAGGTGCTCGATCGGTTGCCGCGTACCTCGCTGGCGTTCGACGCCCCACCGGAGTTCGTGTTCCAGGCTGTCGGGGTGGCCTACCACCCGTAGCGGCCCGGTCGGCGGCTACCGCACCTGGACCACCACGAAAACCCGGCGGAACGGGAAGAACGTGGAGCCGTCGGAGCGCGCCGGGTAGGCGGCGTCGAGCAGCGGGATCAGTTCGGCGCGGAACCGTTGCCACCCGGCGGCGTCGAGCGCCCGGCGCACCGGTCGCAACGCGGTGCCGGTGATCCACTCCAGCACCGGATTCGCCCCGGTCAGCCGGTGGATGTAGGTGGTCTCCCAGGCGTCGACGGAACAGCCCGCGTCGGTGAGCAGGCCGGCATAGTCGGCGGCCGGCCGCACCGCGTCTTCGTCCAGCGGCGTACCCGACAGCAGCGCCGACCACGACGGCCGGGCCACCAGTTCCCGGACCAGCCGATGCGAGGGTGCGTCGAAGTTGGCGGGCACCTGGAACGCGACCCAGGAACCGGCCGCCAGCTCCGAGACCCAGCGGACCAGCAGGCCGGGGTGCTCAGGGACCCAGTGCAGCGCCGCGTTGCTGACCACGACGTCGGTGTTCGGCTGTGGTGTCCAGTCCCGCAGATCCCCCACCCGGGCGGCGATACCGCGTTCTGCGGCGGCGGCCACCATCTCCGGTGCGGAATCCCAGGCTTCGAGGATCGAACCCGGCCACCGAGCGGTCAGCGTCTCGGTCAGATTGCCCGGACCGCAGCCGAGGTCGACCACCCGGCGCGGGCTGCGGGCACCGACCCGGGACAGCAGGTCGGCGAACGGCCGGGCGCGGTGGTCGGCGAACGCCAGGTAGGTGTCGGGATTCCACATGGTGTCAGTGTGGCCTGCCGGCGCCGCCCCGGGCCGCGTTAGCATGCCAGACGTGGACTCCGAGCCCCTGCCGGAACCGCCCATCCCGGTTCCGGACGTTCCCGGCGCCGACGCGACCGCGCGCGGTCTGCCCCGGCGGGCCGACCTCTCCCTGCAGCAACGGTTGCTGGTGGATTCCTCGGCGATCGCCGACCTGGCCCTGCGGACCTCCATCGCATCGCTGATCAGCGCCACCATGGTGCCGACGGTCGCCGGCGCACTGCGCGGAGCACAGCCCGGCGTCGAACGCGACCACCTCAACTTCTACGCCGAGCTGGCCGCGGCCGGTGATCCGCAGCTGTCCTTCCCGGCGCCCACCGTGCCACCGCGGGTGTCGTCGCGGGCGGCCAACCCGGTCGCCGAGTGGATCGCTCACGGCAACGTCCGCAACATCCGGTTCCACAGCAGTTTCGAGGCGGTCAATCCCGCGCTGCGCGACCAATGCCGCGGCTATGAGCGCAACAACGTCGTGCACGCCCAGCACTGGCGCCACCACAACGGTCCGCGTCCGACCCTGTGCGTCATCCACGGCTTCATGGGTTCGGCCTACCTGTTCAACGGGTTGTTCTTCTCGCTGCCGTGGTTCTACCGCTCCGGCTACGACGTGATGCTCTACACGCTGCCGTTCCACGGCCGCCGCGCCGAGAAGTACTCACCGTTCAGCGGGTACGGCTATTTCGCGCACGGGTTCTCCGGGTTCGCCGAGGCGATGGCACAGGCGGTGCACGACTTCCGCTCGGTGCTCGACTATCTCGAGTTCACCGGCGTCGACCGCATCGCACTGACCGGGATGTCGCTGGGCGGCTACACCTCGGCGCTGATCGCCAGCGTGGACGAGCGTGTGCAGGCGGTGATCCCGAACGTTCCGGTGGTGACCCCGGACCGCACCGTCGACGAGTGGTTCCCCGCCAACAAGGTGGTGGCGCTGCGCGACCGGCTCGCCGGCACCGACCCCGAACTGGTCGACACCGCGACCATGTACTCCTCACCGCTGAACTACCGGCCGCTGCCGGCCAAGGAGCGGCGGCTGATCATCGCCGGGCTGGGCGACCGCCTGGCTCCTCCCGAACAGGCCGAGATGCTCTGGAGACACTGGGATCACTGCGCGTTCCACTGGTTCCCGGGAAACCATGTGCTGCACGTGAGCCAGCCGGACTACCTGCGCCGGATGACCCGTTTCCTCGGCGAGTTCATGTTCGACTGAGCGCAACTCCGGCCGGCCAGCGCAGCCGTGCGGTCAGCGTCGGCGGCAGCGCGGCGGGATCGCCGGGCAACCGGTCGTCCGAGGTGGGCGACAGCGCCGCGAGCACCACCCCGTGCAGACCGTGGTAGGGGGACAATCCGGACAGCGGCGCCTTGGCGGCGGGCCGGTCGTCGCTGCGCAGCGCGCAGACGGCCACCAGTTCCGGATGCGCCCGGCTGCCGGTGAGCTCCAGGGCCGTCCATGTCTCGGCCGCACCAGCCGCCCAGACCGCCGCCAGGGTGTCGGCCAGTTCCTCGTCGACGGTGATCCGGTATGCGGCCAGATGACCCTGCTCGTCCGACACCGCACGCCAGGTCTCCTTGGCCCCGGTGGCCGCGAGGGGCCTGGCGCCGGCGGCCAGGTCGGCATCCGAGACCTCCCAGCCCAGCTCCCTGAGGCGATCGGCGAGCCGCCGGGCACACAGTTCGGCGGTGTCGCGCAACGGAATACTGGCCGAACGCGCCGACAGCGCGGCGATGTTGTCCACCGCGCCCAGGGTCAGCCCGATCCAGGTGGTGCGCACGCCGGCCACGTCACGGCTGCTGACCCGCACCTTGTCGAAGTCGATGCCGTAGCGATCCAGGTAGCCGACAAGCAGGTCCAGCGGAAGTTCCTCATCGGTGCGCGGGGTCACCCGCAGCGCCACGGTGGCGAACTCCGAGGAGTGGTGGCTGCCGTGCGCCCGACCGCGGCGCCGCCACATGGCGATCCGCCGCGCGATCATCGTGGTCACGAAAAGTCCACGCCACCAGGCGAACAGCACCACCACCCAGCCGATCGCCACGCCGAGCAGCCACCGGTCGGCGGTGGAGTCCCAGGGGTAGGCCATGGCGGCCGGGATTGCCACCAGCAGGGCCAGGCTGAGCCGGACCATCATGACGTTCTGTCCTTCCGTTTGCGGCTCGCCACGACGGCGGCGAGCACCGACAGCGCCAGCACTCCCGCACCGGAGAACGCCACGATGCGTGGCACCGGGTCGTCCCGCGGTGGCGGTGGCGGGGCCGAGATCTGGCGTACCGCAGCGGGTTCGGCCTCGACCTCGGCCGCCACATCCCAGGTCAGGGCTGCGACCGGGTCCACCGCGCCGGCCCCGACCAGATTCGACGGCGAGCGTGCGGCCCCGTGGGCGGTGGCGGTGATCCGGTCGACCACCGCAGCGGCATCCATGTCGGGGAACCGGCTGCGCACCAGGGCGGCGACCCCGGACACGTAGGCGGCCGCATATCCGGTGCCGTCGATGGGCACCAGCTGCTGGTCGTTGCCCGGCATGCCGTTGGCCAGCCCGCCGCCGTCGGCGTTGCTGACCGAGGTGACGTTCTCACCCGGTGCCGCGACCCCCAGCCAGGGCCCGGGCATCGTGAACGGCGCCGGCGCTCCGCCGGGGCCCAGCGCGCCGACCGACAGCACATAGGGCTGCCACCAGGACGGGACCGAGAGGCTGGTGACGCCGTCCCAGTTGCGTGGGTCGGCGGGCCGGGCGGCATCGCCGAGCGGGTTGGCCGTGCACCGGGCGCCGGTGCCCAGACCACCCGAGGTGTCCCCGGCGGCCGCGACGATCACCACGTCCTGTTCGACCGCCGCGTAGCGCAACGCCGCGCCGAGCTCGGACTGATCGATGCCGCTGCCGACCGGCAGACACGCCCCGACCGCGATGGTGATGACGCGCGCACCCAGATCAGCGGCCCGGACCACGGCCCGGGCCAGGGTGTCGACCTCGATGCCGCCGCGGGTCAGGGCGGGGTCCTCACCGGGGTCGCGCGGCGCGAAGTGCGCGGAGGTCTGCCGGATGGACACGATCTGCGCCCCCGGCGCGACACCGGAGAAGCCGTCCTCGCCGGGCTGACCCGCGATGAGGCCGGCGACCAGGGTGCCGTGCCCGTCGCAGTCGGTGAGCCCGTCGGTGTCCGCGACGTAGTCACCGCCGGCCTGGACGTCGGGCAGCCGCGGCCCGGGCGTGACGCCGGTGTCGATCACCGCGACCAGCTGGCCCTCGCCCCGGCTGTGCCGCCACGCCGCCGGCAGGTCCAGCGCCGGCCGGCCGGCGACGACCGCGGGTTCGGTGCCGGGGCGCACGCCGGTGACGGTGCAGGCGCTGCGCTGGGCCATCGGCTGCACCGGACCGGCACTGCCGGCCGGCGGGCTGGCGTCCGGCTCGACCTGCGGCGGGGTGACCGCCTGTGCCGCCGGGCCACCGGCCGCGAGGACCGCCAGTGTCGCCGCGACGACACCCGCGCGTCTGATCATCGGTCTGGGCCCCATCCTCAGAACCCGTTGAGCGCCCAGCTGAACAGCCCCACCAGGTACGCCATCACCGGCAGCACCGACGCGTCCAGGGCCGAGGCCAGGAATCCGACCAGCCGGCGCATCGGCAGCGAATACGAGTCCGGATCGGCGATGCGCGGGTTGAGCGCGACGACGATCCACACCGCCACCAGCACAGTCAGGACGGCCAGCGACCACCACATCGCGGTGTACTCACCGGTGGCGGCGAACGCCACCGTCAGCACCGTGGTCAGCAGGTAGGGGTGCCCGAGCAGCCAGGCCTTGCAGGACGCGGAGTCCCACACCCGGGCCCGCAGCGCAGCGGCGGCCGCAGTGGCCGCCACCAGGTACCAGGCCCACGGCGACACCGCGCCCGCGCCGGTGATGACCGGCCACAGCACCGCCGCGGATCCGGTCACCGCCAGCAGCACCCCGGCCGCGATGAAACCGGTCTGGTGGGAGTCACCGACCCGGATCCGGCGCGGCAGATCCTCGAGGATGCGCAGCGGCAGCGCCGAGGGTGTCGGGTCCCCCGGGGCGGGGATGACCGGAACCGGCAGCCGGGCGCACAGTGCCGACAGCTGC
>JAXHTL010000157.1:0-11429 GCA_034190095.1 Actinomycetota bacterium | reverse complement strand
CCTGGCGGTGGTAGTCCTTGATGGCGGCGAACGCCCACTTGCCCAGCAGCACGATCGCGGTCAGGTTGACCAGCGCCATCAACCCCATCGCCACGTCCGCCAGCGCCCACACCGGGGTCAGCGCCGAGACCGATCCGATGAAGATGGCGGCCAGCACGAACACCCGGAACACGTTGATGGACTTCTTGCCCGCACCGAGGAAGAACAGGTTGATCTCGGCGTAGACGTAGTTGCCCAACACCGAGGAGAACGCGAAGACGAACACCAGCACCGCCATCAGCGTCACGGTCCAGGACCCCAGCCCGTCGGCGACCGCTGCCTGGGTCAGCGTCGCTCCCTCGACCGAGGTGGGCGTCGACGGATCGTAGACGCCGGGCCCGGACGCCAGGATGATGAACGCCGTCGCGGTGCAGATCACGATGGTGTCGACGAAGACGCCCAGCGACTGGATGAGCCCCTGTTTGACCGGGTGGGTCACCGTCGCCGTCGCCGCCACGTTGGGCGCGCTGCCCATCCCGGCCTCGTTCGAGAACAACCCGCGCTTGACGCCGTTGAGCAGCGCCGCCGCGATTCCGCCGGCGAATCCGCCGGCCAGTTCGGTCAATCCGAAGGCGCCCCCGATGATCTGGCCCAGCACATCGGGCAGGAAGTCGATGTTGATCGCGACGATCACCAGGGCCAGCACGATGTAGGTCAGCGCCATCAGCGGCAACACGATCTCGGCGATACGCGCCACCCGGCGCACCCCGCCGAACAGGATCGGGGCCGACAGCGCCAGCAGCGCGACACCGATCCAGGTGACGTCGATCGAGTAGGAGGCGTTGAGGACATCGCTGATCGCGTTGGCCTGCACCATGTTGAACGCGATCCCGAAGGTGAAGATCAGCAGGATCGCGAAGACGATGCCGCCGGCGCGTGATCCCAGCCCGCGCTGGATGTAGAACGCCGGACCGCCGCGGAACGAGCCGTCACCGGCGCGCACCTTGAAGATCTGGGCCAGCGTGGCCTCGATCATCGCGGTGGCCATCCCGATCGCGGCGACCACCCACATCCAGAAGATCGCTCCCGGCCCACCGACGGTCAGCGCGATCGCCACGCCGGCGATGTTGCCGGTGCCCACCCGCGAGGCCAGACCGACGCAGAACGCCTGGAACGAGGAGATGCCCTCACCGTGGGTCCGCGAGTGGGTCAGCTGGGTGATCATCCGTTTGAAGTAGCGGACCTGGATGAAGCGGGTCCGGATGGTGAAGTAGATGCCCGCCCCGACCAGCAAGTACACCAGGATGTAGCTGTACAGCAGATCGCTGACAGGCCCGATCAGGTGTTCTTGGATGAACTCCACGACCACTCCCGGTGTCTAGTCGGTGTATGCGGTCGTCTCATCGTGTCATCTCACCGCTCGTGTCGCGCGACAATCCGGGCGCCCGGGGGCGTGCCGGCTATTTGCCGGTGCGCTCGCGGTGCTTGCAGCCCGGCCAGCAGCACGGGCGCCGCTTGCCTTCCTCGAGTTCCTCCTGGGTGCGCCGGATCCGGCGCTCGCGGGTCTTGGCCTGCTTGGCGTCCTCGACCCAGCAGATGAACTCGTTGCGCGCCAGCGGCGTGATGTCCTGCCAGGCCGCGAGTGCGGTGCCGTTGCCGGCGAGCGCAGCGCGCAGGTCGGCGGGCAGCTCGTGAACCACCCCACCGGAAATCGTTCGTGCGCTCACCCCGCCAGGCTAACCCGGCGGGCACGGTCGCCGGCTACCGCTTGGCTTCTTCGAGGGTGTGCTCGAGGTCCTCCTCGGCCTCGCGATCGATCTCGTTGTCCTCGTTGGTGCCGGCGTCGGGATCGTCGTAGATCGAGGTGTCGAGTTTGTTCTCGCTCTTGGCCACGATGTTGGTGACCACCGCGTCGCCGGTGATGTTGACCGCGGTGCGGATCATGTCCATCAGGCGGTCGACACCCAGGATGATCGCCACGCCCTCGATCGGCAGGCCCACCTGGGTCAGCACCATCGTCAGCATCACCATGCCCACGCCCGGGACGCCGGCGGTGCCGATGGAGGCGAGCACGGCCATCGCGATGACGGTCAGGTAACCGGCGATGCCGAGGTCGACGCCGTAGACGTTGGCCAGGAACACCGTCGCGACGCCCTGCATGATCGCGGTGCCGTCCATGTTGATCGTGGCGCCGAACGGAACGGTGAACGAGGCGACCGAGTTGCCCGCCCCCATCCGTTGGGTGACGGTGCGCAACGTGATCGGAATCGTCGCGTTGGAGCTGGCGGTGGAGAAGGCGAACACCTGGGCGGCCCGGATCTTGCGCAGGAACATCGGGACGCTGAGGCGCGTCAGCGCCCAGTACAACACCATCAGGGTGACGAACAGGTGGAACAGCAGCGAGCCCACCAGCGTCACGACATAGGCCATCACCGGCTTGAACAGGTCGATGCCCTCTTCGGCGAACACGCCGGCGATGAGGGCGAACACCCCGTAGGGAGCGGCGGCCATGACGATGCTGACGATCTTCATCATCAGCTCGTTCATGAACTCGCAGGCTTTGGTGAAGCCTTCGGCGCGGTGACCGAGCATCAGTGCGGCGACCCCGACGAGGATCGAGTAGAAGATGATCTGCAGCATCTCGCCCTCGGCGAAGGCCGCGATCGGGTTGGTCGGGATGATGCCCGAGATGACCTCCCAGAACGACGGCGCCTCTTCGGTTTCGATGCCCGAGGTGTCGACTCCGCTCATGTCGAAGCCGCGGCCCGGCGCGATCAGCTGGGCGATGCCGATGGCCACGCTGATCGCCAGCGCGGTGGTCATCAGGTACAGCCCGAGGGCCTTACCACCGACCCGGCCGAGCATCTTGATGTCACCGATTCCGAGCACGCCGGTGATCAGCGAGAAGGTCACCAACGGCACCACCAGCAGTTTCAGCGCGTTCAGGAATGCCGTTCCCACCATGTTGAGGAATCCGTCGACGACGTTGGTGTTGATCCACTCGTTGCCCACGAGGTTGAGGACGACCCCCAACGCCAGTCCCGCCACCATGCCGATCGCGACCTTCGCGGTCAGGGAGAGTTTGCGCCGCGCGGGTTCGTCTGCCGAATCTGACATGCGTCCTCCTGGTGAGAAGCCGATAACGGATGCGTCCGATTACCCACTTCCACGCGCGTTCAGTTCCCGGCCGGTCAGATTTAACGTTCGTGGCGGTAGCGGTAACAGCGCGGACACACGGGGCCGCGAGCTGGCGGTCACGCGATTGGCAGCCGGCGGGGCGGGGTACGAGGCGGGCATGACATCTCCCGAAGAAAATGTCACGTCCGACCAGACCACCGACGAGGATCACACGCTCGCACCCGCGACCCCCGGCGCGGAGGCACTTCCGCTGCCCGAGGACGCGGTCGACAAGCCCACCGAGCAGTAACGGCCGCACCTCGCCGGGTCGACGCCGGTTCCCCGGGGTCCGGCACTTGGCAGGATCGGGGCTGTGACCGACGCTTCCCCCTCGCCTGCGCCACCACCCCCGCCGCCGGGGCCCGCGCTGGGCCCCCGGACCGCGGCGGTGCTGGTGTTCGCGTGCTCGGCGGCAGTGCTGGTGGTCGAGATCACCGCACTGCGCCTGCTCGCCCCCTACCTCGGTCTGACCCTCGAGACCAGCACGCTGGTGATCGGCATCGCGCTGGCCGCGATCGCCCTCGGGTCCTGGTCGGGTGGGCGGGTGGCCGACCGCGTCGACCCGCGCCGGCTCATCGGCCCGGCGATGGGCGTGTCCGGCGTTGCCGTCGCACTGACCCCGGCGGTGGTGCGGATGGCGGCCGAGTGGGCGCCCGCGCTGCTCATTCTGGTTGCCGCACTGTCCATCCTGGTTCCTGGCGCGCTGTTGTCCGCGGTGACACCGATGGTCACCAAGATCCGGCTCTCCACCCTCGACGAGACCGGGACGGTGGTCGGGAAGCTGTCCGGGGTGGGAACGGTGGGCGCCATCGCGGGCACCGTGGTGACCGGATTCGTGCTGATCTCGCGGCTTCCGGTCAGCGCGATCCTGGTCGGTCTGGGGGTGCTGCTGGTGCTGGGCGCCGCGGCGGTCGAGTGGCGCACCCGGGGATGGGTGCGGGCCAAGGCGTCGGTCCTGGTGGCAGCTCTGGTGGCCGGCGCGCTCGCCAGCGCCGTCGCGCCCGGCGGCTGTGATGCCGAGACCAAATACCACTGTGCGCAGGTCATCGCCGACCCCGACCGCGACACTGGCCGCACCCTGGTGCTGGACGGTCTGAACCACTCCTACGTCGACACCGCCGACCCGACCGTGCTGGCGTTCGACTACGTGCGCGCCCTCGCCGCGGTCGTCGACGCCGCCTTCCCGGGCGGGGAGCCCCTGGCCGCCTACCATCTCGGCGGCGGCGGGCTCACCTTTCCCCGGTATCTCGCTGCGGTGCGGCCCGGCACCGCCAATCGCGTCTCCGAGATCGATCCCGGCGTGGTCGACCTCGACCGCGCCGAGTTGGGTGGGTTGACCGGCACCGGAATCGACATCCGCGTCGAGGACGGCCGGATGGGCCTGCAGCGGCTCGCCTCCGGCAGCCGCGACCTGATCGTCGGGGACGCCTTCGGCGGTGTGAGTGTGCCCTGGCACCTGACGACCCTCGAGGCGCTGGACGAGGTGCGCCGGGTCCTCGCGCCCACCGGCGTGTACGCCGCCAACCTGATCGACCACGGGGAGCTGGCGTTCGTCCGCGCCGAAGTGGCCACTGTGGCCGAGGTATTCGGCCATGTCGCGGTGCTGGGCGACCCGGGTGACCTCAGCGTCGATCCGGCCGGTCCACGGGGCGGCAACATCGTGGTGGTCGCCTCGGATCGGGCGATCGACCTGCACGCGGTGCAGGCGGCGCTGGACGCCGGTGTCACCGGATGGACCACGATCTCCGGGACCGAACTGGCCCGGTGGGTCGGCGAGGCCCCGGTGCTGACCGACGACCACGCTCCCGTCGATCAGCTGCTGGAGCCGTTCGCGGTGCCGACGCGACCCTGAGAAGGCGGGACCGCGCGAATTCCGCTGCGCCCGATGCCTTTCGATGCCTACGAACGCGCAGGGCCGCCTGCCGATCTGATCGCGCCGGACACCGGCAGCGCCGGTCGGAAGAAGTGCACCGCCGGTGGCTGCTGGTCAGCGATACTGGATGAATGCCGGGGTTGCGTCGACGGTGAGCGCGTTGGCCGCGTTCCACACCGCGTGGTCGGCTGCGCGCCGCAGCTACGGCCACGGGGTTCCGCAGGGCGGTGCGCCGTGGGATGCGAGCACCCGGCTGCGGCAGTTGGGCGCCCAGGTCGGCGCCGCGGTGCCGGGTCCGGTGTGGGCGGGGGCCGCGGCCGGCGCGTACGAGTCCACGAATTCGCGTCACCAGGCCGTGTTCGGACGTCTCGCCGAGCTCGACCAGCGCCTCGGCCGCGCCGTGGACGACTCGGCATCCCTCGTGACCGGCGGCCGTCACGATCTGGATGCGCTGCGCCGCTGGGTCGACGCCGCCGCAGCCAGTGTGCCGGCCGGCGCCGACCGGGAGGCCGCCCTGGCCCGGATAGCCGGCGTGGGCCTCAGACGGCTCGTCGAGATCGTCGGCGGCACCCACGCCGATCTCAGCGCCGTCGCCCGCGACATCCTCGCGATCAACGGCGAATACCGCGTGCTGTCTGCGCAGGGCGACGAGCTCACCGCGCCCGGGACCGCCGACCCCGGCCCCGAGGACGACCACGAGGAAGGCCGCACCGACATGTCCTCCGGAGACGTCGAGGCCATCGACCAGGCGAACCGCGACCTGCTCAGCGAGATGCGGGCGGAATACCAGCAGCTTCCCGACGGCCAGGTCAAGACCGACCGGCTCGCCGACATCGCCGCGATCCGGGAGGCGCTGACGGTTCCCGGTTCACACCTGATCCATCTGGAACGACCCGAGGACCCCTCGCAGATGATCCCCGCGGCCACCTCGGTGGGCGACCCCTTCACCGCCGACCACGTGTCGGTCACCGTGCCCGGAGTCAGCGGCACCACCCGCGGCACCATCGCCAGCATGACCGGCGAGGCCCGTGACCTGCGCAACGAGGCGATCGACGTCGCCCGGGCCGCCTCCACCGCGGACCGACCGATCAGCACCGACATCGCCGCCGTCGCGTGGGTGGGCTACCAGCCCCCGGCCAACCTCGGCCAGACCTCGGTGCTCGATGACGACCTCGCCCAGGCCGGCGCACCGAAGCTGTCCTCGTTCCTCGGTGACCTCGAGTCGGCGTCGCGGAATCCGGCCCAGACGACGGCGCTGTTCGGCCATTCCTACGGGTCGCTGACGTCGGGGATCGCACTCGCCGACGGGGCCAGCGCGTACGTGGACAATGCCGTGCTGTACGGATCGCCGGGCTTTCAGGCCACCTCGACCGCCGATCTCGGGATGCGCGATGACAATTTCTTCGTGATGTCCACACCGGAGGACAAGATCAACCCGATCGGCGCCCTGGCCCCGTTGCACGGCTGGGGTGCGAATCCCAACGACATCATCTACGACCAGGGTGACGATGTCGGCCGCTATCGTTTCCCGCATCTGGAGACCGGGGCCGGCGACACCCCGATCCCGGGATACGAATCCAAGACCGGCGCCTCGGAGCACTCCGACTACGGCCGCAACGCGGGAGAACGCATGACCGGCTACAACCTGGCGGCGATACTGCTGGATCGTCCCGACCTCGCCGTGCCCGAGACCCCCCGAGACGACCCCTCCCCGAGGTGACCCGCGCCGTGACCGAGCCGATGCCCCCGACTGTGCCCGACGACAAGCCCGGCGCCTCGCCGTGGCGGCTGGCCGCGCTGGCGGCGTTCGTGCTGTGTACCTCGACCCTGACAGGTGGTTGCTCGGTGACCGACTCCGAATCCCGCGCCGTGGACGGCGACGACGAGATCAGCCTGATCGACGGCATGCGCGACCAGGGCTCCTACGAGGACGCCCGGGCGCGGCTCAACGCCGCCGTGACGACCATCGCCGACCGGATCGTCGCCGCCGTCCCCGAACAGACCTGGCAGTTCTCCGCCGACCCCAATGTGCAGGAAGCCAAAGCCGGCGGGCTGACCTGCGACAAGCTCAGCGGCAACGTCGCGCTGCGGCCGCTGTCGGACATGGTCGAGTTCGGCCGGATCTTCAGCGCCGAGGAGTTCGCCACCGCCCAGGCCGTCGTCGCCGAGGAAGCAGCGGCGTTCGGCGCCACCGACGAGTCCTCGCTGCCCGACCAGGGCTCCCGGCGCGACTTCGACGTGCAGGGCAACGGCTACGAGTTCACGCTGCGGCAGGGCGGCACCGCCATCCTCACCGCGACCGGGGACTGCTTCCTCAAGCAGAGTGTGCTCGACTCTCCGCCCGGCCAGCTGCCGCCCGAGCCCTCGCTGCTGCCCGGCGACCCGCCGCCCACGCCGTAGGCCCGCAGGGTGTGGCTGTCGGGGCCGGCACACGCGCCCCACCAAACACAAGGGTCACGATCCATTTCTGGATCGTGACCCTGTGTGCCGCGGTTCAGCGAACCGCTCGTGGTGGGCGAAGGGGGACTTGAACCCCCACGTCCCGAAGGACACTGGCACCTGAAGCCAGCGCGTCTGCCATTCCGCCACTCGCCCGAACAACCGGGGGAGCCTATCACGCAGGCGACCCGGCCTCACAACCGTACTGGCGAAGCCCCCCGAACGCCAAAACCGCAGCCCACAGGCCACTGACCTGCCACGATGTGATTCTCAGAGTTCCGGTGGTCCCGCAGTGACAGTCGTGGCCGATACCATGCATAGAAGCGTTGCTGCCAGCCGACACGCTGGCAGCGTCAACGTGTGAGTGGAAACGCCACACCGGGACGACGGAGGGGAGCGGGCGGATGGGGCTGGTCGACCGCTTCGAGCGAAAACTCGAGGACAAGGTCGGCGACGCATTCGCCCGGGTGTTCGGCGGGTCCATCGTGCCCGGAGAGGTCGAGACCCTGCTGCGTCGCGAGGCCGAGAGCCGCGCCCGCGACGTGGGCCGCGGACGCATTTTGGCCCCGAACGACTACGTCATTACCCTCAGTGTGCCTGACTACCACAAGGTGAGTGCCGATCCGGACATCACCGAGACCACGTTCGCCAAACACTTGGAGGGATACATCCGTGACCAGGGTTGGCAAACGTATGGTGAGGTGGTCGTCAGATTCGAGCAGTCACCGAGCCTGCATACCGGACAGTTTCGCGCGCGTGGTGCGGTCAATCCCGACTCGACCAGCGTCGTGCCCGCCCCATCACCTCGAGAACTCTCCCCCGCAGAACCAGGAGTACCACCGATGAGCGACAACCCGACCTACCGCGGCGGCCAAGGCCAGGGCCGGCCCGCCGATGAGTATTACGACGAGCGCTACAACCGGCCCGACGACCAGCGCGGTCACTACCCGCCGTCCGACCAGGGTGGCTACCCGCCTCAGGGCGAGCCCGGCTATCCGCCCCGGGGTGGCTACCCCGAGCAGGGTGGCTATCCGGACCAGGGCTATCCGCCACCGAACTACGAACAGCGCCCGCCGGCCGGTTACGGCCCGCCCCCGGGCTACCCCGACCAGGGCTACCGGCCGGGCCCCGGCGGACAGCCCGGCTATGGCCCCCCTCCCGGCGGACAGCCGGGCTATCCCGGCGCGGAATACGACTACGGCCGCCCGCCCGCACGTCCCGACGAGGGCGGCTATCCGCCTCCGGGCCGGCCGGGCTACCCGGACCACGGCGGCTACCCCGACCAGGGCGGATACCCGGACCAGGGTGGCTACGGCGGCCAGCCCTACGGGCGGCCCGACTACGGCCAGCCCGACTACGGCCGCTACGGCGAGGCCCCGGCCGGCTACCCCGACCAGGGTTACGGCGACGGCGGCTACGGGGACCAGGGCTACGGCGGCGCCCCGGCCGGCTACGGACCGGGCTACGGAGCGCCGCAGGGCGACTATCCGTCCGCCGGTTCGACGGTCACCCTGCAGCTCGACGACGGCAGCGGACGCACCTACCAGCTGCGCGAAGGTGCCAACGTCATCGGTCGCGGCCAGGATGCGCAGTTCCGGCTGCCCGACACGGGCGTGTCCCGCCGGCATCTGGAGATCCGCTGGGACGGCCAGGTCGCGCTATTGTCAGACCTCAATTCCACCAACGGCACGACGGTGAACAACGCTCCGGTCCAGGAGTGGCAGCTGGCCGACGGCGACGTCATCCGGTTGGGACACTCCGAGATCATCGTCCGCGTTCACTGACACGCCGGCCACACCGGCAAGCGGTCCGTGTGACCCTCACACCGATCGACGCCACAGTATGGTGGCGGTGCCTAACGGATGGGGACGGAGAGGACGTCAGATGCAGGGGCTGGTACTGCAGCTGACCCGTGTCGGTTTTCTGCTGCTGTTGTGGTTGTTCATCTGGTCGGTGCTGCGCATCCTGCGCACCGACATCTATGCCCCGACCGGGGCGGTGATGGTCCGGCGCGGTCTGGCGCTGCGCGGGTCCATCCTGCCCAGCCGGGGCCGCCGCAACGTCCCGCGCCATCTGGTCGTCACCGACGGCGCGCTCAAGGGCACGCGCATCACGCTGGGCACCCAGCCGGTGCTGATCGGGCGGGCCGACGACTCGACCCTGGTGCTGACCGACGACTATGCCTCCACCCGCCACGCCAGGCTCTCGCCACGAGGTCCGGAGTGGTACGTAGAGGACCTAGGATCAACGAACGGTACATACCTCGACAGGGCGAAGGTGACGACGGCGGTACGAGTTCCGATGGGCACACCCGTGCGGATCGGCAAGACGGTGATCGAGCTGCGCCCGTGACACCCCCCACGCAAGGAGCGAACACGATCGAGCACACGCGTGGGTGCACCACCCGCACGATGGGCCGGGAGCAAGCCCTATGACTCTCGTGCTCCGATACGCCGCGCGCAGCGATCGCGGGCTGGTGCGGGCCAACAACGAGGACTCGGTGTACGCCGGGGCACGGCTGTTGGCGCTCGCCGACGGGATGGGCGGGCACGCCGCCGGTGAGGTGGCCTCCCAGCTGGTGATCGCCGCGCTGGCGCACCTCGACGACGACGAGCCCGGCGGCGACCTGCTGTCCAAGCTCGACGCCGCGGTGCACGAAGGCAACGCGGCGATCGCCGCCCACGTGGAGGCCGACCCCGAACTCGAGGGGATGGGCACCACGTTGACGGCGATCCTGTTCGCCGGCAACCGCCTGGGCCTGGTGCACATCGGGGATTCGCGCGGCTACCTGTTGCGTGACGGCGAGCTGACCCAGATCACCAAGGACGACACGTTCGTCCAGACCCTGGTCGACGAGGGCCGCATCACCGCCGAGGAGGCGCACAGCCATCCCCAGCGATCGCTGATCATGCGCGCGCTGACCGGCCACGAGGTCGAGCCCACGCTCATCATGCGCGAGGCCCGCGCCGGTGACCGCTACCTGTTGTGCTCCGACGGGCTGTCCGACCCGGTCAGCCACGACACGATCCTGGACGCCCTGAAGATCTCCGACGTCGCCGAAAGCGCGGATCGGCTCATCGAATTGGCGCTGCGCGGTGGCGGTCCGGACAACGTCACCGTGGTCGTCGCCGACGTCGTCGACTACGACTACGGCCAGACCCAGCCCATCCTGGCCGGGGCCGTCTCCGGCGTCGAGGACCAGAGCGCCCCACCCGACACCGCTGCAGGCCGGGCCTCGGCGTTCAACCCGAAGCGCAACGCGGCCAAACGTGTTGTGCAACAACCAGAAGAGCCACCACCGCGCCCCCGCTCACGCCGCCGCATGTTCATCGCGGCGACAGTGCTGGTCCTGGTGGTGCTCGCAGGCCTGGCAGTAGCCCGTGAAATCGTGCGCAGCAACTACTACGTCGGCGAACACGAGGGCACCGTCTCCATCATGCGGGGTGTTCAGGGTTCCTTTCTGGGATATTCACTCCAGGAGCCCTACCTTCTCGGCTGTCTGAACTCCCGCGACGAACTCTCGCTCATCAGTGCAGACCAGTCCCAGGACAACCTGAGCTGCCGTCCCCTCGGCGTCAACGACATGCGCCCCTCCGAGCGCGCGCAGGTGGTCGCCGGGCTGCCCGGCGGCAGTCTCGACGACGCCATCCGCCAGATCGAGGAACTGGCCAACAGCTCGGTGCTGCCGATCTGCGCCCCGGCGACGCCGACCTCGACCACCCCCACCACGACTCCCGCCCCCGCGCCGACCAGCGGCAGCCCGGCCCCGGAAACCGTTGCGCCGACCTCTGTTCCGCGCACCACCCCGCGGGGGCCGGCGCCCGGACCGGCGCCGCAGACTCCGCGCACCGCCCCCGCCTCACCCACCCCGGCTCCGTCGTCGACCGTGACGGCACTGCCACCCCCACCGCCTGAACCGGGAACCAATTGCCGGGAAGTGTCGTGACGACCCGACGGCGAG
>JAXHTL010000156.1:0-11460 GCA_034190095.1 Actinomycetota bacterium | reverse complement strand
GCCACCCGGCTCACACGCCGAACATCGGCGGCAGCGCGAGCACCATGATCAGTCCCCAGAAGAAGTGGGTGAGCATCGGGGCCAGCACTCCCCCGGTCGCACGCCGTTCCAGCGCGCAGACCGTGCCCAGGATGATCGCGGCGAAACCCAGCATCGGGTTGCCGGCGGCCGCACCGGTGGCGATCACGTAGAGCACCGTCGACACCAGTGCCGGACGGAATTTCGCCAGCGCGGTGTAGAGCGCACCGCGGAAGAACAACTCCTCGGCCAGACCGTTGATGACGGTGATGAAGACGATCAGCCACAGCGGGCCGGTGTTGGAGAACTCCAGCACCTGGGTGATGTAGTCGCGCACCGGGGGGATCTGCCGGCAGATCAGGCCGCCGACGACGAAGGCCGCGCCCAGCGCCAGCCCCACCGCGGTTCCGGTGATGAGCGGACGCTGGTTGCGGCCCCGGAAATTGACGTGTCCGAGGTGCAGCGGGCCGGAGGCGAAAGCCCCGGCCACCCACACCCCGGCGAGCGCCAGGGTCAGCCAGATGAACGTGGAATCGCCGGGGGTGCGGCTCAGCGAGTAACCCAGCAGCGAGGCGCCGATCAGCAGGAAGACCCCGACGAGAACCTTGCGCCGCCGGATCACCGACGGCGGCTCGTTGTAGAAGGCGGCCTTGGTGCGCGCGATGCCGTACAACTCACCGGGCAGGCCGGGCTTGGTCGGTTCGGTCACGCCGGACTCACCTTGGGCACCATACCCAGCACCGTGTCCAGGCCGGTGCGCACGGCCGCGGCGACCGGACCGGGCACCGCGCCGATCAACCCGAGCACCGGACGGACCACCGGCGGGGTGACGGCACCGGCCAGCTGGCGCAGCCGCAGCGTGTCCCCGCCGGCCCAGTCGGGGTCGGTGTCGGCCAGGTGATGCGGATCGGCCAGCTCGTCCACCGGCCGGCGGGGCAGGCTGCCGACCGCGCGCCGGATGGCCTCCTCCACCCCGATCAGCCCGCCCGGCGGTTCGGGCACCAGCCGCAGCAGGCCGTCCTCGGAGGCCATCATCGGATAGTCCAGTGATTCCACGAGATCGGCGGCCAGCCCGCCGGGGACGGGCAACACGACACCGGTCACCTTGGACACCAGAGCGGTGTCGATGCCGTACACCGGGACCGGTGCGCGCCAGATGCCGGCGATGCGCGCGTAGGTGCGCAGCAGGTCTCCATAGGTCGTGGTCTCCGGACCGCGGATGTCGTAGGCGCCGGCGGGCACCGATTCGGCGTCGGCCGCAGCCACCAGGTAGTAGAGCGCATCGCGCACCGAGATCGGATCGATCGGGTTGGCCGACCACTCGGGCATCGGCAGCACCAGGAAGCGGTCGGCCACATAGCGCAACATCTCGAAGGACGTCGAGCCCGCGCCGATGACGATGGCCGCGCCCAGCCACACCACATCCGGGCCGCCGTCGACGCTCAGGGCGGCGGCCACCTCGGCGCGGCTGGTCAGGTGTTCGGACAACGACTCCCCGTCCGGGACGAACCCGCCGAGGTACACGATGCGGCGGACCCCGGCCGCCTTGGCCGCCGCCGCGACGCCGGCCGCCGCGCGGTTGTCGGCTTCCCGGAAGCCCGGCTGCCCGATGCCGTGCAGCAGGTAGTAGACGACGTCGATCGGACCCGCCTCGGCGAACGCCTGCCGAGCGGAGTCCTCGTCGTAGGCGTCCAGGGCTACCGCCGAGACCCGGTCGGACCAGCCGAAGTCGGCGAGCCGGTCGGGGTGGCGGCTGGTCGCGACGACGTCGTGGCCGTCGGCAAGCAACGCCGTCACCAGCCGGGAGCCGATGTACCCGGTGGCGCCGGTGACCATGGTGCGCACAGTGTTCACTCCTACGGCTGTACCCGAACGCCTCAGATCAGAACCCGGGTGTGACCGAGCTCCTCATCGTTGTTCGGCCCCGGCGTCCCGGTGCAGCTTGACCAGTTCCTGGTAGAGCGTGGCGTTGGTGCGGATGCCGTCGATCTCGTTGTCGAGCAGTGGGCGCCGGAACTTGCCCGGCACCCCGGCGACCATCGACCCCGGCGGGATCACCGCGCCCTGTGGCACCACCGCGCCCGCGGCCACCAGGGACCCGGTTCCGATCACCGCACCGTTGAGCACGACCGCACCCATCCCGATGAGGCAGTCGTCCTCGACCGTGCAGCCGTGCAGCACGGCGTTGTGCCCGACGCTGACCCCGGCACCCACCCGGGCCGGAAAGCCCGGGTCGACGTGGATGGTCACCCCGTCCTGCAGGTTGGTGCCCGCTCCGATGTCGATGGGCTCGGCCTCGGCGCGCAGAATCGCGCCGTACCAGGCGCTGGCCCGGGCGGCCAGCACCACCTGGCCGACGAGGGTGGCGTTGGGCGCCACCCAGCTCTCTGGGTCCAGCTGCGGGGTGTGTCCGGCGACGGACAGGATCAGTGGCTCCGGCATGGCCGCCATCGTATGGGCGGGGCCGCCCGCGGGAACCGTCGGCGTCACGTGCGATCCTCAGCTGATGACTCCCACACCGACAGCACCGACGGCTCTGGATGTCGTCGACGGTGTCGACCTGACCGGTAAGACCTGCGTGGTCACCGGCGCATCGTCGGGGCTGGGCCGGGAATCGGCTCGAGCGCTGGCGGCCGCCGGGGCACATGTGATCCTGGCCGCGCGCAACGCCAACGACGTCGCCGACACCCACGCCTGGGTGCGCGACGAGATCCCCGGCGCGCACCTGTCGAGCGTGCATCTCGACCTGACGTCGCTGGCGTCGGTCACCTCGGCCGCCGCGGCGATCCAGGATCTGACGCCGGCCGTGCACGTGCTGATGAACAACGCCGGGGTCATGTTCACCCCGTTCGGACGCACCGTGGACGGTTTCGAAACCCAGTTCGGCACCAACCACCTGGGCCATTTCGAGTTGACCCGCGCGCTGCTGCCGGTGCTGCTGTCGGCCGACGGCGCCCGGGTGGTGGTGTTGTCCTCGGAGGGGCACCGGATGGGCGATGTGGACTTCGAGGATCCCAACTGGGAACGCCGCGAGTACGACAAGTTCGCCGCCTACGGCGCCTCCAAGACCGCCAATGTGCTGCACGCCGTGGAGCTGGACCGGCGGTTGCGCGACAGCGGCGTGCGGGCCTTCGCGGTGCACCCCGGCATCGTCGCGACGTCGCTGGCGCGGCACATGACCGCAGCGGACTTCGACAGCCTCAACCGGGTACCCAGGGCCGGCCGGGAGCCGCAGACCCGCCGCCTCGACGTGACCCGCGATTTCACGACACCGGATCGGGGCGCCGCCACCCAGGTGTGGGCGGCGGTCAGCGGCGAACTCGACGACGCCGGCGGGGTCTACCTGTCCGACTGCCAGATCAAGCAGGCCGCGCCCTACGCCGTCGACGAATCCAGGGCGCTGGAGCTGTGGGAACTCTCCGAACGGCTCTGCATGCCGGGAGCGGCGAGCTTAGGCTCCACTGTGTGACTTCTCTGGCCGCTGGGTGAGCGTGATGGCGCCCCCGCCCGGTGATGCCCTCGGCAACGTCGTCTACCTGCGCTCCTACACCGACCGCGACCGTAGCGACCATGACGTCGTGGCCCGGGTTCTGGACGCCACCACCGAGCTGGTGCGTGCCACGCCCTACGCCGAGCTGACCACAGCCCTGATCGCCGAGCGGGCCGGGGTCGGGCACGCCGAGTTGTGCGCGTACTTCCGTTCCAAGGACGCCATCGTCGCCGAGGTCTATCTGGGGCTGCTGCGCGCCGCACCGCTGGACGTGGATCTCGATCAGCCCTCCCGCGCCCGGATCATCGCGTTGTTCGACGGGCTGGTGATGCTGCTCGCCGATCATCCCGCCCTGGCCGCGGCCTGTTCGGCCGCGCTGATCTCCCGCGAGACCTCGGTTCAGCCGATCCGGCGGCGGATCCACACCGAATTGCGCCGGCGGGTCCGGACGGTGCTGCGCTCGGGCGCCTGGCCGGAGGTCGCCGAGACGCTGGAGTTCAGCCTGGTCGGCGCCATGGTTCAGGCGAGCTCGGGGACCTCGAGCTTCCGCGCGGCCGCCGACGAGCTGTCCCGGGTGGTCGCCGCGGTGCTGCCGGAGGACAGCTGACCGGCCGGAAGGCGGCTAGCACTCCGGGATCAGGCTGTAGTCGGCGGGTTCGACGAGTTCGACGTCGTGCTGCCTGGCATAGCCGGTCCCGCCGTCATAGCTGATCTCGTAGAACACCGACATGACCGCCTCGGAGAGCTCCAGCGTCTCGCCCGGTTGGGGCGCCTTGCACAGAACCGACACCGGGGTCTGGGGGTCCAGAGTCGCCTGCGGGGGCGGCCGGTCGTCGACCGGAGCGTCGTAGACCAGTCCGTCCCCGTCGATCACGCCGGCGACGCCGTCACCGCCCGGCGATTGGGCACCGTCGTCCGAGCACGCCGTGACGGCCGCCGCCGTCACCGCTGCCCCCACCACAATTCGACAGATCACCCTGGTTAGGTATACCGGCCGGCGCGGGGGCCGGCATCTGCAGTGCGACCGGTAACGCCGAGCCGTCCGGTTGTCGATGAACACTACGAGTGCGCCGGCGTGGTCGCGCCCCGCGGTGTGTCCCATCCGGACCTGCCGGCGAAACGTGCAGGTCATCGTGGTCGAGCCGGGGTGTTTCCGGCCGCTGCGGGGGCACATCGACTTGGCCGCGGTCAATTCGTGCCCTTACCATGCCAGGCGACCTGACAAGCAGGAGGAACAGATAACGTGAAGTCCCGCACCAGCAAAGCCATCGGTGTCGCTGCGAGTGCCGCCGCGATCGCGTTGTCGGTTCCGCTGGCTGTCACTGCCTACGCCGATCCCGAACCCTCCACCCCGGTCGCCGAGATCCCTGATCCTCAGGGCCCCGAGTGCGGTGCGTTCAAGGAGGCGGTGCCCAACTGGAAGAGCCTCGCCAACCTGCCGGTGAGCCAGGCGCTGGCCAGCATTCCGGAGGTCAGCACCTTCAACTCCGCGATCTCCGGGGGCCTGAATCCCGCCGTCAACATCACCTCGGTACTCGACAACGGACCGTACGTGGTGTTCGCACCCACCAACGAGGCGTTCGCGGCGTTGCCGGCCGAGCAGGTCGAGGTGCTGCGCACCGATGCCGCGGTGCTGACCAGCCTGGTCTACTACCACGAGTTCCTCGGCTTGCTGGGCCCCGACGATGTCAAGGGCCAGCGCCCCACCCAGGAGGGAACCGAGGTCGAGGTGACCGGTTCGGGCGGGGACATCTCGGTCAACGAGACCACGAAGGTGCTCTGCGGTGGTATCACGGCGCAGAACGCCCGGATCTACATCATCGACCAGGTGCTCAACCCGGCTGACGCGCCGGCCCCGATCACCCCGGAGACGACCACCTCGAGCGAGTCCACGGAGACGACGGAGACGACGGAGCCCACCGAGACGACGGAGCCCACCGAGGGCGCGCCGGCCCCGACGGCGGCGACCCCGCTGCCGGCCGAGGGCGCTGCCACCCCGACCACGGCCGCCGAAGCACCCGCGGGCTGATCAACTGATACGAATCGGGCGCGGAACACGACACACTGTGTCGCGTACCGCGCCCGATCGGCGTGTCACAGGCCGAGATCGCGGCCGATGATCTCTTTCATGATCTCGGTGGTGCCCCCGAAGATCGTCTGGATGCGGCCGTCCACGTAGTCGCGAGCGACCCGGTACTCCAGCATGTAGCCGTAGCCGCCGTGCAGCTGCACACACTGGTCGACGACCTTCTTGGCCACCTCGGTCGCCCACCACTTCGCCTTGGCGGCCTCGACTGCGGTCAACTCGCCGTCGACGACGCCCTGCAGGCAGCGGTCGATGTAGTTCTCGGTGACCTCGAGCTCGGTGTCCATCTCGGCCAGCAGGAAACGGTTGTGCTGGAAGCTGCCGATCGGCTGGCCGAAGGCCTTGCGATCCTTGGCGTACTGCAGTGTCTGACGCCAGGTCTCGCGGGCGCCGGCGATCGCCGAGATCGCGATCGAGAGGCGCTCGGAGGGCAGGTTCTGCATCAGGTGGTAGAAGCCGCGGCCCTCCTTGCCCAGCACGTTGGCGCTGGGAACCCGCACGTTCTCGAAGTGCAGCTCGGAGGTGTCCTGGGTGTGCAGGCCCATCTTCTCGAGCTTGCGGCCGCGGGAGAACCCGGGCATGTCGCGCTCGACGACCAGCAGGGTGAATCCTTTGTGCCCGGCTTCGGGATCGGTGCGGGCCACCACGACGACCAGGTCGCTGTTGATGCCCGAGGAGATGAAGGTCTTGGAGCCGTTGACGATCCAGTCGTCGCCGTCGCGGACCGCCGAGGTGCGGATTCCCGCGAGGTCGCTGCCGGCGCCGGGTTCGGTCATCGCGATGGCGATGATGGTCTCGCCACTGGCGATGCCCGGCAGCCAGCGCTGCTTCTGCTCGTCGTTGGACAGCTCCTTGAAGTACGGGGCGACGACGTCGTTGTGCAGGCTCAGCGCGGGTGCGGGGACGCCGGCCCTGGCGATCTCCTCGTCGATGATCGCGTTGAACCGGAAGTCGTCGGCACCACCGCCGCCGTACTCCTCGGGCATGTTGAACCCGATCAGCCCGTGCTTGCCGGCGGCCACATAGGCCGACCGGTCGACGAGGCGCTCGGCTTCCCACTTCTCGGCGTTGGGCGCCAGCTCGCTGTCGATGTAGCCGCGCACGGTGTCGCGGAATGCCTCGTGTTCGGCCTCGTAAATCGTTCTCTTCATCAGTCTTTCCCTATCTCGTCGGCGTGTGCGGCCGGCTCGGCCTACTTGGCCTTCCAGACCGGTTGACGTTTCTGCGCGAACGCCAGCGGCCCCTCTTGGGCGTCCTCGGTGGCGAACACCGTCTTGACCTCGCGCATCGTGCGGGTCCAGCCGGGTTCGTCGCCGGCCACCAACCCGTCGTCGGCTCCGGCGGCGACGCGCTTGCTGGCCTGCACCGCAAGCGGAGCGTTGACGGTGATCCGCTCGGCCAGCGCAAGCGCGGCATCGAGCACCGCGTTGGCCGCGCCGTCGGGCACCACCTCGTTGATCAGGCCCCAACGCTGCGCCTCGGCGGCGGTGATCGGTTCGCCGGTGAACATCATCTGCAACGCGACCTTGCGGGGCACCTGGTCCACCAGCCGGAACACCCCACCCGCGGCGGCGATCAGGCCGCGTTTCACCTCGGGCAGGCCGAATGTCGCACTCTCGCCGGCCACCACCAGGTCGCTGGCCAGCGCCAGCTCGGTGCCACCGCCCAATGCGGTGCCGTTGACCGCGGCGATGGTCGGCTTGTCGATGAAGTGGCGGACATAGCCGGCGAAGCCCCACTTGGGCCGGTCGGGGTGGCCGATGTTCTCCCCGCGTGAGAGCGCCTTGAGATCGGCTCCGGCACAGAAGGACTTGTCCCCGGAGCCGGTGATCACCACGACCCACACGTCGGGGTCCTGCTGGGCCTGCTCCAGCGCGTCACCCACCGCGATGCTGACCGCCGAGTTGATTGCGTTACGCGCCTCGGGCCGGTTGATCGTGATGACCATGATGTTGCCCCGGCGCTCCACGAGAGCGCCGGGGGCGGTGACGGCTTCGGTCACAGCAGCTCCAGGATGGTGGCGTTGGCCTGGCCGCCACCCTCGCACATGGTCTGCAGACCGTACTGGATTCCGTTGTCGCGCATGTGATGCAGCAGCGTCGTCATGATGCGGGCGCCGGACCCACCGAGCGGGTGGCCGAGTGCGATCGCCCCGCCGTTGGGGTTGAGCTTCTTCTCGTCGGCACCGATGTCCTTCAGCCACGCCATCGGCACCGGAGCGAAGGCCTCGTTGACCTCGTACGCGCCGATCTGGTCGAGGGACAGCCCGGACCGCTTGAGCGCTTTCTGGGTCGCCGGGATCGGCGCGGTGAGCATGATGACCGGGTCGGAGCCCGCCAGAACAGCGGTGTGCACCTTGGCCAGCGGCTTGAGCCCGAGCTCCTTGGCCTTCTCGGCGGACATGAACAGCAGTGCCGCCGAGCCGTCGGAGATCTGGCTGGAGTTGCCGGCGTGGATCACGCCGTCCTCCCGGAACGCCGGCTTGAGCTGGCCCATCTTCTCCAGCGTGGTGCCGCGGCGGATGCCTTCGTCCTTGAGGACAGGGTTCCCGTCCTGGTCCTTGATCGCCACGATCTGGCCGTCGAATGCGCCGGAATCCTGTGCCGCGCCGGCCTTCTCGTGCGAATCCAAGGAGAACTGGTCGAGGTCGGTGCGGGACAGCCCCCACTGCTCGGCGATCATCTCCGCGCCGATGCCCTGGTTGGGCGTCTGGCTGTAGCGGTCCTTGAAGGGCCCCGGGTAGGGGTTGCCGCCGTTGGCCAGCGAGGAGCCCATCGGGGTGCGCGACATCGACTCGACACCGCCGGCGACCACGACGTCGTAGTGGCCGGCCACCACGCCCGCGGCGGCGAAGTGCACCGACTGCTGGCTCGACCCGCACTGGCGGTCGACGGTGACACCCGGCACCGACTCGGGCCAGCCCGCGGTCAGCAGCGCGGTACGCCCGATGTCGAGGGCCTGCTCGCCGGCCTGCATGACGCAGCCCCAGATCACGTCGTCGACCAGCGCCGGATCGACTCCGGCCCGTTCGACCAGCCCGTTGAGGACCTGAGCGGACAGATCGGCCGGGTGCACACCCGACAGACCGCCGTTGCGCTTGCCGACGGGCGACCGGACAGCCTCGACGATGACGGCTTCAGCCATGGACGTTCTCCTTTGACGAATGGTGTACCTCGAACGTAAACGAACAAGGTTTACTAGGTCAACCTACTGGTTGGTAGGTGACCCGGATCCGCTCAGGTGACCGGAGAGTGACCCGCCGCAGCGCGGTCGGCCGCTTCCCTGAGCTCGTCGCGGAACCGCGGATGGGCGATGGCCGCGAGTGCGTGGCCGCGCTGGCGAACCGTCTTCCCCTCCAGCTCGGCGGCTCCGTATTCGGTGACGATGACGTCGACGTGGTGGCGGGGGGTCGTGACGACGGCCCCGGGCCCGAACCACGGGACGATCCGCGACTGCAGCTCGCCGTCCTTGTCGAAGGTCGAGGGCAGGCAGATCAGCGAACGGTCGGACAGCTCGAGCCCGGCACCCGCCACGAAGTCCTCGGCCCCGCCGATCCCGCTGAACTGGTCGCCGGCGATCGCATCGGCGACGACCTGGCCGTACAGGTCGACCGCGAGCGCACCGTTGATCGACACCATGGTGCGGTTGGCGGCGATCACCTCGGGCGCGTTGACGATCTCGACCGGCAGGAACGCGACGTCGGCGTTGTCGTCCAGCCAGGCGTAGAGCTCCGCGGAGCCGAACGCGAACGTCGTCACGCTGACCCCGTCGAATGCCCCTTTCGAGGCGTTGGAGACCTTCCCCGCCTCGTGCAGCTGCATGCAGCCGTCGGTGAACATCTCGCTGTGCAACCCGTAGTCCCCGCCGTCCCCCTCGGCCAACAGCGCCGCGATCTGGCTGGGAATCGATCCGATGCCGGTCTGCAGGGTCGCCCCGGGCCCGATGAACTCCACCGCGTGCCGGGCGATGGCGGTGTCGGTGTCCGTCGGGGGCGACTCGGGCAGCTCCAGCGGGGATTCCGACGAGCGGACGAGCACATCGATCTCGTCGACCTGCAGTGCGTGCCGGTGCTCGTCGCGGTATCCGAACGTGCGCGGGTAGGCGTCGGAGGCCTCGACGACCAGCACCCGCTCCGGGTCGGCGCCCGCGCGGCGCAGTTCGTCCACCGTGCCGCCGGCGTGCAGCGCCAGCGAACACCACCCCTGCGCATCGGGTGCGGCCGCGACCGTGGTCATCACCCGCGGAGCCTGCCGGCGCAGCAGCGGGCCGAACCGACGGAAGTCGGCGGGGGTGAACTCGATGTCGGCACCCGAGTCCCGCAGCGCGCGTTCCAGCGGCCCGTAGAAGCCCGACTGATAGTGCACACCGGATCGGCCGAACAGCTCCGTGTCGACGGCGAGCAGCGCCCCGTAGACGCGCAGGCCGGACCAGTCCGTGCGCATTCCCAGCGCGCGCAGGAATCCGGGCGGCTGGCCTGGACCCAGCGGCATTCCCAGCGTGTCGGCGGGGTCGAGTCGTGCGGCGGCCTCCTCGGCGGTGATCTCCTGCGGCATGGTCGCCACCCTGCCACGCAGCGCAGGGGCGCCGCCGGTACATCGGGAGCAAGCCTGTGCCACCCCGGGAATTCACCGGCCGGTCAGCTGACGCTCACCGCCGATCGAGGGACCGTGTGCATCGGCTGGGCCACCATGACCCGATGGCCACACCAGCCGCGCACCACGCTGCGCTGCTCGATGTCCCACGCGCCACGGCACCCGATCCAGCGGACTATCTGCGCGCCGTCCTGGATTGGCACTTCGGCGCCGAGACCGGCTCACCGTTCTGGCTGCGGGCCGCCCGCGACCTCGACTTCGATCCGCGCAGCGACGTGGCCGGCTACGACGAGCTCGCCCGGTTCCCGAATCTCGTCGACCGGTTGCGCGACGTCCCGGTCGAGGAGCTCATCCCCCGCGGCTACGGGCATCCGGCACCGGTTCCCCGGGTCTTCGAGTCCGGCGGCACGACCGGTGCGCCCAAGCGCACGGCCCAGCTTCCCGACTGGGTCGAGCAGGTCACCCGATGGCAGGTCGAGGACTTCACCGCCGGGGGCTTCGTCGCCGACGGCGGCCTGCTGGCGCTGGTGCCGGGCGGACCGCACGGCGTCGGCCACTTCGACCGGGCGGTGGCCGAACGGCTGGGGTCGCCGTGTCACACGGTCGATCTCGATCCGCGTTGGGTCAAGAAGTTGGCCTCGCGTGGTGACCGGCAGTCGACCCTGGCGGTCTCCGGCTATGTCGAGCACGTGCTCGAGCAGGCCCGGCACGTGCTGACCACGCAGAACGTCGTGAACCTGCACGCCACCCCGCCGCTGCTGGAGGCCATCGCCAACGACGAGCTGCTCACCCGCCTGGTCAGCGACAAGATCCGGTTCATCCTGCTCAGCGGCGCGCACGTCGACCTCGACACCATGGATCTGTTTCGGGCGATCTTCCCCGACGCCGCGATCGCCATCGCCTTCGGCAGCACGATGATCCTGTCGCAGGCGGCCACCCGCGTCGACGGTGACGCGGTGATCTTCGACCCGCGCAGCCCGTATGTCGTGTTCTGGGTCGTCGATCCCGTCTCCGGGGAGCGGGTCGGCTACGGCGAACGCGGTCAGGTGGTGATGCACCACCTCAGCAAAGGGATGTTCATCCCGAACAATCTCGAGCGCGACACCGCGATCAGGATGCCCGGGCCGGCGGGGCAGATCGGCGATTCGCTGTCGCATGTCGCGCCGGTGGCGGTGTTCGACGGCGAACCGGTGATCGAAGGCGTCTACTAGCGATGTCCGTCTCCCCCATCCCGATCGACGCGCTCGGGCCCGGCGGCCGGTATCGCACCCGGA
>JAXHTL010000155.1:0-11593 GCA_034190095.1 Actinomycetota bacterium | reverse complement strand
CCGATCCGTACCTCAAGCTGAGCAACTACACGAACAACCTGTGCCGACACGGATACACAGCCGCCGACGTCGATGGCGAAGGCAGCGACCGCCTCATCGACGACCTGGTCCCACATGGCACGGCCGACGCGGTCGCGTCCAGCCTGCACCACCATCTCGCCGCCGGTGCAAACCACATCGGGATTCAGATCCTCACCGCCGACGGTGCTAGTCCGATGCCCGGCTACCGGGCGCTTGCGTCGAGACTGCTCGGCACCCGAACTCCTCTGAAAGCCGGCTGATAAGGCGTGCCGGCGATGAGCCCCGCAGCGGCGCTGGCGCGTCGAATCGCCGGTGTTGTCGCACCCCCGAGACCTCCCCACACCCGCTACTGCGGGGTCGCGTAGATTCGTCGAGGATTAGTCCGAGCGCCACGCGCAGCATTTCACGAAAGCCATCATGTCCGACGATCAGAACACCGACGTCCCGCCGAACCACCTCTCCATCGATCCGCGCAGCGATTTCTACAGCGAAGAGGTCCTGAGCCGCGACGTAGGTATTCGCTTCAACGGCGTCGAGACAACCAATGTTCACGAATACAACGTGGCCGAGGGTTGGGTGCGTGTTGAAATCCCTACCGCGAAGGACCGCCGCGGAAATCCCATGGTCGTCAAGCGCAGCGGCACGGTTGAACCCTATTTCCGCTGAGCGAGACCACCGACGCCCCGGTTCTCACTGCGCTATGTCACCGCGTCGATGGCGCTGACGGTGATCTCGAAGGGGCCCTGCTGCTTGTCGAGGATGTAGATCGACACCTCGTTGACACGTGATGGATCCAGGGTCGCAGGCGCGTCGGGTGCGGGAGCCAGCCGCATGCCAACGGGTTCGAACTCGGCGACGGGCAGTTCGTAGATCCGCGGAACGTCGGCCTCGGTGGTGAAGCGCTGGATGTAGGACCAGGGCTGCTCGGTGGCGCCCACCTTCAGCAGGTAGGTCTTGCCGTCGCCGCGCGCGTGCACGCGCAGCGTCTTCGCACCTGCCGCACGTCGTCCGATATCGGGATCCCGCGGACTCTGCGCCGAGGCGAACCCGCCGTTGTTCTCCAGCGAGATGGTCCCGGAGAACACGAGGCCGCCGTTCCCGAACGCGACACTCGAGGTGGACCTCCCGCCCATGACAGGGTCGTTGACCGTCGTCCAGCTGGCCACCGCACCGGCATCGTCGAGGTCGACGAGGGTGGCGTCGGCCCCTGCCGGCGCAGCGGCCTGGGCGCATGACACAGTCAGCAGTGCCGAGCACATGATCGAGACGACGACCAGCGCACGCTCACACCGAGGCATCGTCGGCACCGCGACCGGCGTTAACACCGGCTGGGGTCGGCAGCCATCTCGCGGCCGCGCATCGGCATCCCGTCGATCACGGAATAGACGAGTCCAAGATCCGGGACCTGGTTGACACGGAGCTTCTCGCCACCGTCCTTGCCGATCAGCAGTACCGTGAAGTCGCTCTCCCCAACCGCGTACCTGTCCCTCAGACGCGCTGACTCCTCGGCGCCGACGACGTGGCCATCGAGCGTGCTGGTGCCCGCGGTGACGAGAAGACCGGTCACCATGTCGCGATCCACGAACTCACATCGACTGGCCTCGATTCGGCTCAGCATCTCAACGACTCGCGGGTCGCTGTCGGCGGGCGCGAACACCAGTAAGGGCCGACGCTCCCACCGGTAGTCACTCAGCTCGGCAGCACCAGCCGTGGCCGACCCGAAGCCAGCGCTCACCGCCAAGACGGTGATGAGCGCCGACCACACTGCGGCGCGCTGCGCGACCATAGTGTTCCCGAGTCTACCGACCTCCACGCGGCTGCCGAGATTGCGAGCTCAGCGGCTCGTGCGGCGAGCGCGTACCCCGTTCGAGATACATCGGGCCCAATCCGCTGCGCCAGGATCGCCGCAGCGTGCATGCTGCGGGGATGTCCTCGATCGTGAGGGAGGTCAGATGCCGATCAGGTTCGCCTCGGCGCGGACTTCGCCAGGGGGTGGCGACTCCGGCGGCCGACCCTTCTCCGTGCGACTGGCGGAGACTTTGGCGCGCGCCCGTACGGTCGTGGACGTCCCGCAGTGGTCACTCCCGCTAGGCGAGGTGCCGTCCGGCGAGGTCGGGGAGTACGTCGAGCTGGTCATCGCAGAATTGCGGCGGCAGATGGAGTCCGCCGCCGACGACCCGACCAGGATGGCGACCATCTGCGAGGTCGCGCTGACGCTGCAGCAGCTCACCGCCAAACAGCAGCAGGCGATGGTCGAGGACCGAATCCGCGCGCTCGGCAGCATTCGCCAGCAGATGCAGTTCTGCGGGCACAACGATCCAGCCGGCCTGCTGAGGGCTGCCGCCGGGGCGGCGTGCAAAGCCTCCGGTCTGGATCGGGCGATGGTGTTCAAACACGAGGCCGGTCGGTTGCACGCCGTGTCCACCTACTTCTCGTCCGATGAACGGTGGGCCGCAGATTGCCAGGCCCGCGCCGAGCAGATCGCGATACCGCTGGTGCCGGGGGTGCTGGAGGCAGAGGTGGTCGGGCGTCGGATGCCGGCCCTGGTGTTCGACGCCCAGCAGGAGCCGCAGGCCTACCAGCCGATCGTCGGGATGATCCGGACCAGGGCGTATGTGGCCACACCGATCTTCGTCAACGGGCAGGTCGAGGCCACGTTGCACCTCGACGCCTATGACAGCGGCCGTGAGCTGGACACCTTCGACCGTGACATCGCCGCCGACTTGGCTTCCTCGATCGGCCAGGCGCTGGAACGCGTCCTGACGTTGCAGCAGCTCCTGCGCCAGCGGGCCGTCCTGGAAAGCCTGACCTCCCGGACCGAGGCGCAGCTGCGCACCGTCGCCGGGTCGGGCGAGCTGACCAATGTGGCCATGAGCCACCTGACCGTGCAACCCGACCAGGCGGCCCGTTCGATGCGGTCGGTGCGGAATCTGACCCGCCGCGAGGTCGAAGTTCTGCAGCTGATGAGCACCGGTGCGACCAACGCCGACATCGCGGCGCGGCTGGTCGTCGCCGAAGGAACGATCAAGACGCACGTGAAGCGAATCCTGCGAAAGCTCAACGCCGGCAACCGGGGCCAAGCCGTCGCGCAGTACACCAACCTGATGCGCGGTATGGACCAACGCTGACGCCGAATACCGGGGCGCCACGGAGCTCAGAGTGCAAGTACCCCGGAGAAGGTGCCGTCGCAGTAGATGAGCGGATCACCCACAGTGCTGGTCCGGATGTCGGTGATGAGCCCGATCAGGACATAGTGTGTGCCGGCCTCGATGACGCGGTCGACGTCGCACTCGAACGAAACGAGACTGTCGGCCAGCCGGGGAACGCCGCCGGCCGTGTACTCCCAATCACCTGCCGTGAACTTCTCGCTGCCGCGGGCACCGTCCATGCCGGCGAAACGCCGGGCCAGTGGGCAGTGCTCCCGGCCGAGAAGGTTGACCGCGTAGCGCCCCATGGATGCGATGACCTCACCGACCGCTAGGTTCTTGTTGACGCAGCAGAGCAGGCTGGGCGGCTCGGCGCTGAGCGAGGTGACCGCGGTGGCGGTGATCCCCAGCGGGCCTTGCGGGCTGGCCGCCGAGATGATGCTCACCCCGGCGGCCAGGCGACGCATCGCCGCCCGGAATTCATCTGCGCCGACCGCGGGACCCGCGAGTTGGGTCATGCCGCCGATTTCCATATGGGTAGGCCCGCGCTGTGCGGATAAGCCATGGCCACCTGGACATTGGTGCGCAGCAACCGGTCGGTCAGTGGGGAGATCTTGTTGGTCTCGAGCCACCACAAGAAGTTGTGCCGGCGCCACGGGCGCAGCGCGCGCCGGATCGCAGCGTCGGGATCCTGGCTGCGCACAACGGCTTCAGCGCCGATGACACCACCGATAGCCGCGGAGACCATGCCGTCGGCGTAGTAGCACGGCGCACCCCCGGAGTACATCCGCTTGAGCTCGAGGGTGCCCGGCTTGGAAGGCGCCACCTTGCCCCACGACGAGGCCGGGACCAGGGCTCCGGCCAGGGTCTCCGCTGCGTCGTCGACCACCAGTCCCAGCGCCTGGGCCACTCCGTGCAGTTCACCGGTCATCGTCGCCAGCTCGGCGTCCTTGTCGAAGCCGGAGTCGGCGTCGACGACGCGGGCGAAGATCCCGTACCAATTCGAGCGCGGCGAGCGCGGGTCGGCGAACGGGGTGAAGTACCCGACGTCGATGATGCCGCCGCGCCGGATCAGCGGAGCGAAGGTGGTATCCCGTTGCAGCGGGTACGAAATCCCCGACGCCGCTTCGAACATGGGTGCCTGGACGGCCAGGACCAGCCGCCGCGGCGGGCTGGACTCACCGCCGAGCAAGGTGGGCTTGGTGGTCGCGTTCACCAACAAGGGCCGTGTCCCGGCGGCGTAGCTGCGCAGGTGTGCGTCGGACTCCACCATGTCTTCGACGTATTCGACGGGATGCTCGGCGAGCAGCTCACGCAGCCCGACAACGAGCCGGCTGTTACGCATGCCGTAGACGAGCGGCGCCGAGGTGCCGTTGTTCCCACCCTGCCACGGACCGGCATTGCTGAACGTCCACTGGCCGTCGCGGGGGAGGGCCATCGCGGCGGTCTGGCGGTGGGCGACCGGTCCGGGCAAGGCGGTGCCCGTCGCGGCCTGCACGAGAGCTGCGTGGTCGACGCCGACGGCCGAGCTCAGGAAGTCGGCGGCGACCCCGCGCAGGCTGACCCCGTTGATGAGCCGGCGCGACTCCTGGGCCGGCGGGGCGACCAGGGTGACCTTTCCCGCGAACTGCGGATGCTTGACCAGCTGAGCGGCGAAGGTCTGGGCGCCGATGCCGTTGCCCGCGATGACGACGGAGTCGTAGGAAGGCAGGTGCGACCCGGTGGCCGGCAGGTACCGATCGATGAAGTGCCGCACGGACTCGTCCCGGCGCTGGGTTCGCGTCTTGCCGTTCGCGTCGACGAGTGACATCGCTGACCTCCTGTAGATGACGGATCCGTCCAGGCTTTGGTGCGCCCCCGTGTGGCGTAGCGCACATCCGTGTCGTTGATGCTGCGTCGGTTCACCGTGGGGGTCAATGCGCAGGAGCAAAGATCTCCCCAAAGGGATACAGGGGTGCACGCACCAGTCGTGGGACACTCGGGCAGTGATCGAGCGCAGGGTCGAGGTCAGCACCCCTGAGGGTTCCATGCCGACGTTCATCGTCCATCCGACGCACGGTGGCCCCCGCCCGGTCGTGTTGTACCTGATGGATGCGCCGAGCATCCGGCCGGCGCTGTTCGATATGGCGACCCGCCTGGCGTCGGCGGGCTACTACGTGATGCTGCCCTACCTGTATTACCGCGGCGGCCCGTTCCGGGAGTTCGGCATGAGCGATGAGGACATGCATGCCCGCAGGGAGCTGATGGATTCGATCACACCCACCAACATCGTCAGCGACGCCGCCGCTCTGTTCGGCGTCGCGGCCGGCGATCCTGCGGCGAGTGACGGCCCTGCCGGCGCTGTCGGTTTCTGCATGAGTGGCGGTCTGGCGCTGTCGGTGGCGCGCGCGTTTCCCGATCGGGTGCGCGCCGCGGCGTCGATCCACGGCGCCTGGATCGTTCGTGACTCCGACGACTCGCCACATCTGCACCATGACGCGACCGAGGCCGAGCTCTATTTCGCATGGGTCGATCCCGACGAGACAGCACCGGCCGAGACCCGGGCGATCACGTGCGACGCGCTCGACGCCGCCGGGGTGGTCTACACCGTCGATGTCATCACCGACGCTGTCCACGGGTTCGCTCCGGCGGGGCCACGCTATGACCGGGCCGCCTCCGAGTTGCACTGGGAGCGTGTGCACGACCTGCTGCGGCGCAACCTCGCCTGACGACACGAGGGCACGGCCGAACCGCACCTGCGCGTCCGGCGAAATGCCGCTCGGCGAAGGCGATCTCGGTAGTCCGACCCGCCTTTCCCGACGAGCTCGACCGGGTGTCTGTCACCCGAGTAGAATCCGCCTGGACAGCGGAAAGCCCGGGTAACCATGACGATCACCCACTACCTGTACAACGCATTCGGCGATCGAGCAGGGCACCGCCAAGGTCGTGCTCGATCCGGGGCAGAACCTGTGGATCTTCGGACTCCGAAGCCTGATCCCGAAGTCGCAGTGGCCCAGCATCACCCACATCGTGATCACGCACAGCGACCCCTGCCACTACAGCGTGCCGTTCTTCTGGAAGCGCCGGTGTGCGGTGGCAGATGCTCAGCGGTTCAAGCGGGAGGTCGAGCTGCTGGGCGTCGAGTGCACGATCCTGGGTTACGGTCAGGCAGTGGTCGTGTGAGGGGCCGAGGAGCACAGTCGCCGTGACCACGCCGCGCCTCGATGCCGTGACTCGCCTGTCCGACGGCCGGCGATTGGCCTACGCGGAATACGGCGACCCCGCCGGTGTGCCCGTGTTCGTCTTCCACGGATTACCGGGCTCACGTCTGAGCTGGGGCCTGCTGCCCGAGGGTTCGCTTCCGCCGGCAGCACGGATCATCGCACCGGATCGACCCGGCTACGGTGGCTCGGACCCCCACCCCGGCCGAACACTTCTGGACTGGGCCGGTGACGTCGGGCAGCTGGCGGATTCGCTGGGAACCGAGACCTTCGCGATCGTCGGCGTCTCCGGTGGTGGCCCCGGTGCGCTGGCGTGCGCTTGGAGCATGCCGCAGCGGGTGACGGCGGTGGGCCTCGTGGCATCTCCCGCGCCGACCGATGCCCCTGGCGTCTTCGCCGGAATCAGCGCCACCAACCGGGTTTTCATGAAGCTGGCCTGGTATCTGCCGTGGCTGTCGAATGCGAACACCCGGCTCCTGGCTGCGGCCCTCCGACGCGATCCCGGGCGGTACCTGGATTCGATGAAGTACAAGGTTCACGACGTGGACCGGGCCATCCTCGATCGGCCGGAGATCCACCGGATGCTGGTCGACGACTTCACCGAAGCGGTGCGAGGTGGTGGGTCGGGGATGGTCGACGACATGGCCGCCAATCACGGGCGTCCTTGGGGCTTCCCGCTGGACCAGATCACCAGTGCGGTGCTGGTGTGGTCCTGCGAGCTGGATCGCAGCGTTCCACCGGCCATGGGCAGGTATTTGAGTGAAACGATCCCGTCCTGCCGGGCCCACGTGATCCCCGGCGCCGGGCACCTCTGGGTTCTGCTGCACCTGCGGGAGGTGCTGGACGAGGTGACCCGCAGACCGGGCTGACCCGATGTGGCCGGGACACGGTCGACCCCCGGCAGCTACCGGCCCGGACCGCTCTCGCCCTCGTCGGGGGTGGCCAGCTGCTGTTCGAGTGAGCCGGTGATACCGGTGGTGGTCACCACGAGGGCGGTCATGAACTCGACAAGCTGGGGCCGGTCGACGTCGATGCGTCGGCGATACCACTGAGCTGCCAGGTCGAGGAGACCGCTGACGACGGTCAGCGCGGTCAGCTCGACGGTGTCCTCGGAGCCGGCAGCCTCCCCGAGCAGGGTGCGCACCTGCCCGACCATGACACGGGTCAGGACATCGACGACCTCGTCGCGTCGGCCGGCGAGAGCCTCGGCGGTCTGCAGTTCGGTCAGCAGCCGCGCCCGCCGCGGGTCCTCGTCGACGAAGACGAACGCGAACTCGATGACGGCGCGCACGCGCGCCTTCAGTTCGCGCGGTGAGGCGGCGACGACCTCCATGATCCCGGTCAGCGCCCGGTTGAACTGGCTGTCGAACGCGGCCAGCAGCAACTCGTGGCAGTCGGCGAAGCTCTCGTAGAAGTAGCGGTCGTTCAGCCGCGCCCGTGCACTGATCGCCCGCACCCGCAGATCCCGCACCCCGTGCTCGGCGATCGCGTCGAGGGCGGCCTCGATGAGTTGTTGACGGCGCTGTTCACGGCGCTGGTCAGCGGTGAGACCTCGGTGCATGGCCATCGAAGCGGTGCACACCTCCGAATTCGCAACGGGGGCTTGCGCCGCCCGTCAGAGTTGGTGAAGACTGTCACCAACTAAGTCTGGTGAAGCTCTTCACCACTGATGGTAGGGGGTCGGCAATGACATACCCAGCGGTGGACCCGGCACGGGCCGGGGACTGAGGATGGATACCCGCCAGGTGGGCTACCGGGTGGACCAGGCCAAGCGGCGCCTCACCCCGACGCTGAACACGATCCCCGGCATGGGGCTGGTGGAGCGTCGGCTGCGCGCGCACCGCTGGCGGCAGTTCCCGCTGGCCGAACCCCCCGCGGGCAGCGACCTCAAACCGGTGATGGGCGATGCCGGGCTGCCGATCGTGGGCCACATGATCGAAGCGTTCCGCGGCGGCCCCGACTACATCCTCGACCTCTACCGCGCCCACGGCCCGGTGCACTACCTGTACTCGCCGGTGTTCAAGGCCGTGCTGGCCCTGGGCCCCGACGCCACCCAGGAGGTGTTCTCCAACCGGAACAAGGACTTCTCGCAGCGCGGCTGGCAGCCGGTCATCGGCCCGTTCTTCCACGGCGGGCTGATGATGCTCGACTTCGAGGAGCACATGTTCCACCGGCGGATCATGCAGGCTGCGTTCACCCGTCCGCGGCTGGCGGGCTACGTCGAACACATCGACCGGGTGGCCTCGCAGGTCATCGCCGAGGACTGGCCGGCCGACGACTCCAGGTTCCTCTTCCATCCCGCGGTCAAGGAACTGACACTCGACATCGCGTCGGTCGTCTTCATGGGGCACGAGCCCGGTACCGACCGGGACCTGGTGACCACCGTCAACGACGCCTTCACCATGACGACCCGAGCCGGCGGTGCCATCATCCGCACCGGCGTCCCGCCGTTCAAATGGTGGCGAGGGTTGCGGGCACGCAAGGTCCTCGAACACTACTTCGAGACCCGGGTCGCCGAGAGCCGGTGTGGCGAGGGCACCGACATGCTCACCGTGCTGTGCCACAGCGCAGACGAGGACGGCAATACCTTCTCCGACGCCGACGTGGTCAACCACATCATCTTCGTGATGATGGCCGCGCACGACACCTCGACGTCGACGCTGACCACGATGGCCTATCACCTGGCCGCCAACCCCGTCTGGCAGCAGCGCTGCCGGGATGAGTCCGCGCGGCTCGGCGACGGACCGCTCGACATCGACGCCCTGGACAAGCTCGAATCGCTCGACCTGGTGATGAACGAGTCGTTGCGGTTGGTCACCCCGCTGCCGTTGAACGTACGCCGGACGGTGCGCGACACCGATCTTCTGGGCCACTTCATTCCGGCCAAGACCGATGTGGTGACCTGGCCGTCGATCAACCATCGGCTCCCCGAGCTGTGGACCGACCCGGATGCCTTCGACCCGGACCGATTCGCCGAGCCGCGGTCTGAGCACAAGCGGCACCGGTACGCTTTCGCGCCGTTCGGCGGAGGCGCTCACAAGTGCATCGGCATGGTGTTCGGGCAGCTGGAAGTCAAGACCGTGATGCATCGGCTGTTGCGCCACTACCGCCTCGAGCTGCGTAGCCCCGACTACCGACCGCGATATGACTACGGGGGTATGCCCGTTCCGATGGACGGCATGCCGATCGTGCTGCGCCCGCTGCGGTGACGGCCTGGCCGGCGGGCGGGGCGCAAACCCCGGTCCGGCTACCGCACCCGGCCGAGGAGTTCGCGTGCCGCCGAGGAGATGTGCGCCGATTCGCAGACCCGGATGCCGGGCCGTCCGGCGATATGACCGAGATCCGAGTCGATCGGGCGTAGTTCGGCCCCGGGGACGAGCGCGCATTCGGCGGTGTTGTCGGCGAGCGTGAAATACGCGTCGGTGGTTGACGGCATCACGATCGTCTCGGCCCGGATGGCGGCCAGTGCCGCCTCCAGCCCGCCGGGGACTCCTCGCCCCACGTCGGCCGCGCGCCAGGTGACCAGCATGGCCATCAGGTCGTCGGCGTTCATCTGGGCGTGGTCGTCGGCCCAGCCGTCCAGGACCGCGTCGACCGACTCGTAGCCGAGTTCGCGGTAGGTGCCGTGTGCGAAGAAGTCTCGTGAGTACGCCCAACCGGCGTAGACGATTCCGAACGCCCGCAGGCCCGCCGTCGCAGGCCTGCCCGCCGCTCGGTATGCGGGATCGGCGAGCAGCGTCGCGGCGATGCCGTCCAGAAAGACCCGGTTGAACTCCGAACACCGGGCGCTGCCGCACACCGGCAACAGCGCCCGGACCATGTCCGGGAAGCGGACCGCCCACTCGTAGCACTGCATCGCGCCCATCGACCACCCCGCGGCGAGCGCGATGCTGCGCACCCCCAGCGAATCGAGCAGTGCCCGTTGGGCGCGCACGTTGTCGGCAACCGTGAGCAGCGGAAAAGGCTCGCTGCCAACGGTGTTCGACGGCGAGCTCGACAGACCGTTGCCGAACATGTCGACGGCGACCACGAACCATTCCGCGGGGTCGATGGCGGCGTCGGCGCCGATCCACGGCGCGTAACTGCGGTGGGTGCCGGTGTAATAGCTCGGCAGCAGCACACAATTGGTGCCGGTCCGGTTCAGTTCACCGTAGGTGCGGTAGGACAGCGCCGCACCGGCAAGCTCGGCGCCGGACTCCGTCGGGAATGTGCCCAGCGCGAACCGTCGCGCCTCGGACACCTCAGAAGAACTTCAGGTAGCGCTCGGTCTCCCACGACGAGACGTGGGCCTGGTAGGACTCCCACTCCTCGGTCTTGTAGTCGATGAAGGCCTGATAGAGCTCGTCGCCGAACACCTCGCGGGACAGGCTGTCGGCGCGGAACTCGTCGACGGCCTCGCCGAGGTTGCGGGGCAGCTGCGAGATGCCGAGTTCGGCGATCTGCGCATCGGTGTAGCGGTACATGTTCTCGGTGTGCGGCTCACCGGGGTCGAGCCGTTCGCGGATGCCCTCCAGGCCGGCGGCGAGCACGATCGCGGCACCGAGGTAGGGGTTGCAGCTGATGTCGGCGGCGCGGCATTCGACCCGGCCGCCGGCCAGCGGGATCCGCAACGCGTTGGTCCGGTTGTTGTTGCCGTAGCTGACGAAGACCGGAGCCCAGGTCGAGCCGGACATGCTGCCCTGACGCACCAGGCGCTTGTAGCTGTTGACCGTCGGCGCGATGACCGCGGTGATGGCGGGCAGGTGCCGCAGTACGCCGGCGATGAAGTGGTAGCCGAGCGCGGAGACGCCGAGCCCACGGGGGTCGTCGCCGGTGGCGAACAGGTTCGCGCCGGTGTCGAGGTCGGCCAGGGACATGTTGAAATGCGCACCCGAACCGGTGCGGTCGGCGAAGGGCTTGGGCATGAACGAGGCGAAGTGGCCGTGCTTTCGGGCGATCTCGTTGGCCATCATGCGGAAGAAGACGAAGCGGTCGGCCATCTGCAGCGCGTCGGTGTAGGTGAAGTCGATCTCGAACTGCCCACACGCGTCCTCGTGGTCGAACGAGTAGACATCCCAGCCGAGTTCGTTCATCGCCGAGACGAGCTCGCCGAGCCAGCCGGCGTTGTCGTGGGTGGTCGACACGTTGTAGGCGGCCTTGGCCAGGGTGTCCCGGTCGCTGACCTCGACCGGGCCGCCCGCGGCGTCCTGCAGCACGAAGAACTCGGTCTCGACGCCCAGATTGAAG
>JAXHTL010000154.1:0-11705 GCA_034190095.1 Actinomycetota bacterium | reverse complement strand
TCTACCGCCGCTACGACTCGTTCGAGTCAGCCCCGGCAGACGAGTTGGCGAACCTCGAGAAGACCGTGCTCGGGCGCAGCGTCGGCGACATCTGGGCCGAGACCGAGGCGTACTTCTCGAACAGCGATCCCGAGCAGGCCGAGCGCGGCCGGGCGGATCCCAGGCATCGCATGGAATCCCGGTAGACCCAGCGTGCCGGCGTCACCGCCGTCACCGCCGTCACCGCCGGTTCTGAGATTGTCGTAGGCGTACGCGTCGCCACCACTACCGCCCGAGCCCCCGGGCGCAAGAGCATTCGAGGCATCGCCGCCGGCTCCGCCGGCTCCGCCGGTGGCCGCCCCGGGGATGTCGGATGCCGCGGCCCACAGGTTGTATGCGTCACCGCCATTGCCGCCCGATCCTCCGGAGGTGGTCCCGTTGCCGCCGGCGCCGCCGGCACCGCCGCGGGCGAGGTTGGGATTCCCGTTGGTGGACATCAGGTATGCGGCGATATTCACCACGGTGCTGAACGGGGCATATTCGATGTTGATGGCGATGCCGCCGTTGCCGCCGTCTCCACCGCCACCGCTGAGCCCGGTTCCGCCGGCTCCACCGTTGCCGCCGTAGACGACTCCGGGCAGATACATCGGCGTGAAGTACCCGGCTCCGACGCTCAGCACCTGACCGCCGTTGCCGCCGTTACCGCCGGCACGGCCGGTGCCGCCCGCCCCGCCGTTGCCGCCGCCGCCGATGACGAAGCCGCCTCTGCCGCCCGCCCCGCCGTTACCGCCGTTGCCGCGAGACAGTGATCCGACTCCGCCGGCGCCGCCGGCGCCGCCGACACCACCGTTGCCGATCAGGAACGCCGACCCGCCCCGTCCGCCATTACCCCCGGCGGTGCCGGTGACCCCCAGGTTCAACAGGGTGCCCCCAGAGGCGCCGTTGCCGCCGGCTCCACCGTTGCCGATGATGCCGCTGGCACCGCCGTCGCCGCCATCCTCGCCGGACCCTGCCGGTGGGGAATACCCGTCGCCCCCGTTGCCGACCAGCCAACCGCCCGGTTTGCCGTCCGGGCTGTCCACGGTTCCGTCGGCTCCGTCGCCGACCAACGGACGACCCCGCCATTCGTTGGTGATCCACGAGGTGAGGACTTCCTCGACGCTCAACCTGATCGGGACATCGAGGATGCCGATGGGTGCGACAGCCGCCTGGAACTGGGCGAGGAGGCCGACCAGCACCGAAGGCAGTGCGAGGAAGAAGTCGATTTCACCGACGAGTGATGCCGCGGTGACTTCGGGCTCGGCGGCCGCCAGGACGACAGGCATGCCGGCGTCGGCGGTGGAAAGGCTGTGTGCGACAACGGTGGCAGGAGCGTCGGCGACGGACTCTTCGGCTCCTGTCGGCACCGCCGCCGTGGAGTTCGGGGCTGCCTTCACCCGGGGAACCGAGCCGGAATCGGCGGCATCGGAGGCGGTGTCGGTGGCGCCACCGTCATCCGCCGCGTCGGTGTCGGCGCCGCCGGGATCGCTCACCTCCGGATCGACCTCACCCGGGTCCTCCTCGGCCGGGTCCTCCTCGCCCGGTTCGTCCTCGGTCAGGTCCTCCTCGACCGGTTCGTCCTCGGTCAGGTCCTCCTCGACCGGGTCGTCCTCGCTCAGGTCCAGGCCGGAATCGGAAGCGCCGTCGTCCTCGGTGGCCGGCGAATCCTGCGAATCGTCCACCCCGGAATCGGAGCCGTCGTCATCAGCTGATGACGAGCCACCCGTCGGTCCGGACGCCGAGCGGCTCGGGCGGTCATCGCCCGAGGGCGACGAGCTGTCCGCCGCAGACCCCCCGGAGCCGGTGCTCCCGTCGCTCGATGACGCCGAATCGCCGGTCGAGGCATCGGCGTGAGCGACCCCGGGGCCGGCGGCCAGAGAAGCACACACCCCGAAGGCGACAGCGCCCGCTCCCAGCCACACCGAGACTTCGTGTTGACGTTGCTGCCCGCGGTGGCGCCCCGCGCTGCGCTGCGCGTTCGCCGTACCCCGCCCGTTTGCGCGATGCTTTGCAGCCATGATCGATTTGCTCCCTACCGGCCACAACGGTGCTTCACGCAGCATTCGACACATTGGACCGAGCACATTTTCTTTGCCGTATCCGCACCTCGGGGTGCGGAACACCCACGGCCGGTCGTCGCGCCGCGGTACCGGGGATCAGCGGTCGGCCGGCAGCACCGGCGCACCGTGCGCGCAGCGCATATTCTCGCGGTGGTGAACCCCCCGCTCATGCCCGGAGGTGCCGACGCGCTGCGCACCGCGCTGCGCCTGGCGATCGTCATAGCCGTGGTCACGGCGCTGATCGTGGTGGCCACGACGTCGCGGTGGGGTCTGTGGTGGCGGTTGATCACGTTCACCTACCAGGCCAACCTGTTGGCGGCAGGGTACTACCTCTGGACCATGGTGTCGCCCAGAGCCGACTCCCGAGTGGGCGTGCGCGGGGCGGTGGTGCTCTACGTGGTGATGGCCGGTCTGATCTGGAATCTGTTCCTGACCGGCCACAGCATGGGCTACACCGTGGCCAACTTCCTGCTGCACGTGGTCGTACCGCTGTTGGCACTGACCGACTGGCTGCTCGTGGGCCAGGCACCGGCCCGGGTGCTCTGGTGGCAGCCGTTGGCCTGGCTGGTCTACCCGGCTGCCTACCTGACGTTGGCGCTGCTGGTGCTCAACACCGCCGGCCGGCGGGCACCCTACTTCTTCCTCGATCCCGCCACCGTCGGGCCGGCGACCGTGGCGCTCAACGTCAGCGTCCTGGCGGCGGCTGTGCTGGCGCTCGGTTACGGGCTGATGGCGGTCAACCGGGCCGCCGTCACTGCTCGACCTGACGTGCTGTGAAACGTTGCGGCCGTGTGCGCCGATGAACGGTCAGAGGACTTTTACGGATTAGCTGCCTGATCTGCGTTCCCGGCAGCTCTCCGGCATGAAGAACTAGGATGGCAACGTGTCGAGCACCCTGCAGTGGCAAACGCGTCAACCGCGCTCCTTGTGGTCGCGGACCGCGGCGGCGTTGGGCGCTGTGCTGGCGCTGTGCGCAGTGTCGGCGGTCGGCCCCACCGCCACCGCAGCCGCGGCAAAGTCGTTGCCGGCCCCGGTGGCAGCAGTTTCGCCGGCAGCCGGACAGACCGTGGGCGTCGCGCACCCGGTGACGGTGACCTTCGCCGAGGCGGTGTCCGACCGTCGCGAGGCCGAACGTTCGATCGCCGTGCGCGCGGCAGACCTGCCTGTCACATCGGGGTCGTTCGCCTGGCTCGATGACAATGTCGTGGAGTTCACCGCTACCGATTTCTTCCCCGCGCACTCACCCGTCTCGGTCTCGGTGGGCGGTTTCACGAGCAGCTTCCAGACCGGGTCTTCGGTGGTGAGCGTGGCCGATATCAACGACCACACCTTCACCGTCAGCATCGACGGCGTCGTGGCCCGCCAAATGCCCGCCTCGATGGGGAAGCCGAAGTTCCCCACCCCGGTCGGGACCTTCACCGCGCTGGCCAAGGAACGCTATGTCACGTTCGACTCCCGTACGATCGGCATCCCGCTCGACGACCCCGAGGGCTATCTGATCGACGGGGAGTACGCGGTCCGGGTGACCTGGGGTGGGGTCTACGTCCACTCGGCGCCGTGGTCGGTCGGGTCCCAGGGCTACGCCAATGTCAGTCACGGCTGCATCAATCTCAGCCCGGACAACGCCGCCTGGTATTTCGACACCGTCGGCGTCGGTGACCCGATCATCGTTCAGGCCTGACGACTCGATTACACCGGCACCGGAATAGCGGCGATTCCGGCACCCGGACAGCTAACCGAACTGCCCGATCCGGATACCCGATCCTGTTGGCCGCAGCAAATTGTTGTGGCCCGGTTGTCGCATCCCGGGCGGTCCCGCCGGATCCTGGGCGAGCCTGGGTTCCGCCCGGCGCCTGGCCACCACCTTTTCCCTGTATATCGCGGTGCACACGGCTGCGCGTCCAGGGCATCCGGGGGAGTCGGCCGGGAGCACCGCCGCGGCCGCGGGGCAGCGGGGAGCGAGCTAACCCGCAATACAGCTATGGCTAACTGCCGACCGGCGCCGAGAAAAGTAAACTCGGGTACCGCCGGAGTGCAATAATGCCTCGACCGACACCGCGTCCTCATTTCCCGAGTAGGTGACCTTGTCCCAGGCCGACAGCACTCGTCTTTCCGAAGGATCACCGGAACGGCGTTCGGCACCCCGGGAGTTCCGACCCGACATCGAGGGCCTGCGGGCCGTTGCGGTGCTGGCTGTGGTGTTGTTCCATGCCGCGGTGCCCGGCGTCGGCGGTGGGTTCGTCGGCGTGGACGTGTTCTTCGTCATCTCCGGCTTCCTGATCACCGGTCTGCTCTGGCGCGAGGCGAGCCGTACCGGCACCGTGCGGCTCCGCAACTTCTACGGCGCACGGGCCCGCCGACTGCTGCCCGCCGCGGCCCTGGTGGGAATCGTCACCGCAGTCGGCGCGGTGGTGTTGCTGCCACCGCTGCAGGCCCGCATCGCGGTGGGGGACGGCATCGCCAGCGCGCTCTACGTCAGCAACTACCGGTTCATCGTTCAGGGAGTCGACTACTTCGCCAACCACATCCCCTCACCGTACGAGCACTACTGGTCGTTGGGGGTCGAGGAGCAGTTCTATCTGGTGTGGCCGGTACTGCTGATCGGCACGGCATGGCTGATCGGCCGGGTGCGCCGGCGCACCAGGACCGAGGCGACGTCCTCGCGGCGCCCGTATGTCGTGGTGCTGGCCGCGATCGCGGCGGTGTCGTTCGCGCTGTCCTTCGTCGTCACCTACATCGCGCCCGCGGTGGCGTTCTTCTCGTTGCCCACCCGGGCCTGGCAGTTGGCCGTCGGCGGGTTGGTCGCACTGAGCGCCACCCAGTGGCGCCGCCTGCCGCCCCGGCTGGCCACGGCGCTCGGCTGGGTGGGACTGGGCGTGATCCTGCTGGCGTGCACCTGGCTCGACGCGAGCACGCCCTATCCCGGAGCGGCAGCGCTGCTTCCGACGCTGGGCGCCGCGCTGGTGATCGGCGCCGGCTGCGCCATCCCCACCCAGGGCTGCGGAGCCCTGCTCGGGCTCTCGGCGATGCGCGCCATCGGCCGGATCTCCTACTCGTGGTACCTGTGGCACTGGCCGGTGCTGGTGTTCGCCCCGCTGGTGGTGGGACACGCGCTGGGTTTGGCGGGCCGGCTCGTCGCGGTCGCCGTTTCGGTTGCGCTGGCCGTACTGACCCTGCGGTTCGTCGAGAACCCGTTGCGATTCTCGGCCCCGATACGGACGTCGGCCTGGCGCAGCCTGGGGCTGGGCGCGGTGGCCACCGCGACTGCGGTCGCTGTGGCCGCCGCTCTGCTGGCCGTGGTGCCCACGCCGGTCGGGCGCGGTCAACCCATCACCCCGGTGACCCTCGCCGCGGCGCCGGTGCCGGCCGGCTCGAGCGCCGACGCCTATGACGCCGCAGTTCAACAGGCCTTTGCCCAGGTGCAGACCGCTGTTGCGGCATCGGTGGACATCACGGCCGTGCCCTCGAACCTGGCGCCCCCGTTGGCCGACGTCGGTGCCGAGCAGCAGGCCATGTTGTTCGACGGCTGCCTGCGCTCGCCCTACCAGGGTGGGCTGCCGGAGTGCGCGTGGGGTGATCTCGACTCGTCGACGACCGTTGCCCTGGTCGGCGATTCCCACGCCGCGATGTGGAATCCGGCATTCCGTCGGGTCGCCGAGCAGCGGAATTGGCGGCTGGAGATGCTGGGCAAGGGGGCGTGCCCGCTGCTCGACCTGTCGATCCCCAGTCGACTGCGCCGCATGGCCGAACCGTTTCAGCACTGCGAACAGTGGCGCGGCCAGGCGCTCGCCCGGCTGCTCGACGAGCGCCCAGCGCTCGTCGTGATGAGCATGTGGCGCGGGTACGGCGCCGAGGAGTCGTTGACCGGCTACCAGGCTTTCGGCCAGGAGTGGAACCAACGCCTGACCCAGCTGGTGCGGCAGCTGCGTGAGGCGGGCTCCGAGGTGCTGGTGCTGGGGGCCGATCCCGAGTCCGGGTATGTCGGTGCCGATGTGCCTGTCCGGGCATCTCGATGACGCGATGGCCTGTGCGCCGACGAGATCGACGGCGGTCGACCCGTCCGGCATCGCCGCCGAGGCCGCCGCCACCGAAGCCGGCGGCGGACACTACCTGGACCTCACCGAGCTGTTCTGCACCACCGAACTGTGCCCGGTGCTCGTCGGAAACACCCTGGTCTATCTCGATCTCACCCACATCACCCTGGACTACTCCCGGACGCTGGCTCCGGTGATGGGAGCGGCGGCCGACCGAGTGCTCGCGCACAGCAGCACCGCCTGACCCCGGGTGCCGGGCGAGCGGGTCGCCGGCTGCGGGGTGCTGGTCTTTAGCTCAGCATTGCGCGGCAATGCGGAACCGTGCCGTCGCCGCCGCGCTCGGGTCGTCGGAGAAGTTCCCGTCGGCACTGCCGGTGATCGTGAAGCTGCCACCATCGGCGTCCACCTCGGCCTCGCCGATGTGGTCGGCCCAGAAGGTGCCGGAGAAGCCACCGAGGTCGCGGAACTGCACCGACTCCACGGTGACGTCGGGACCGGTGTGCAGCACCGCGGTGAAACCCCCGGACGACTCGGGTGTCTCGATGTACCAGGCCCAGCCGGACTGATTACACCGGACGGCCTCGACGCCGTCGACGTCGCGGCCGTCGATCGCCACCGTGGCAGTCTTACCGCCCAGGGCCGGCTCCGGCGCCGAACAGCCGGCCACCGCGAACACGGCGAGGCCGCCGAGGGCGACGGCGGCACGGCGCCGGGCGTGCATGGTCGCGGCCACCGGTGCGGTCACTGGTGCGCGACCGGGCAGCCACCCTGCCCGGAGTAGTCCACCTGCCAGTGCTTGATGCCGTTGAGCCAGCCCGAACGCAACCGGTCCGGAGGGGCGATCGACGACAGGTCGGGCATGTGGTCGGCGATCGCGTTGAACATCAGCTCGATCGTCATCCGGGCCAGGTTCGCGCCGATACAGTAATGCGCTCCGGTGCCACCGAACCCGACATGGGGGTTGGGGTCGCGCAGGATATCGAAGGAGAACGGATCGTCGAAGACGTCTTCGTCGAAATTGGCTGAGCGGTAGGACATCACCACCCGCTGCCCCTTCTTGATCTGCGTTCCGGACAGTTCGTGGTCCTGCAGCGCGGTGCGCTGGAAGGAGGTGACCGGCGTGGCCCACCGCACGATCTCGTCGACGGCGGTGGCCGGCCGCTCCCGCTTGAACAGCTCCCACTGGTCGGGATGTTCGGTGAAGGCGACCATGCCGTGGGTGATCGAGTTCCGGGTGGTCTCGTTGCCTGCGACGGCCAGCAGCACCACGAAGAACCCGAACTCGTCGTCAGTGAGTTTGTGACCGTCGACGTCGGCTTCGACCAGCTTGGTGACGATATCCTCACCGGGCTGCTCGGCCCGCAGCGCCGCCAGCTCCATGGCGTACATGATGAGCTCGGCCGCCGCGTTGCGGTTGTCGTGGTGCGCGAACTCGGGGTCGTCGTCGCTGACCATCTGGTTGGACCAGTCGAACAACTTCTTTCGGTCTTCCAGCGGCACTCCGAGAAGGCCCGCGATGGCCTGGAGCGGCAGCTCGCAGGACACCTGCTCGACGAAGTCACCGGCTCCTTCGGCCGCCGCGGCCTTGGCGATCTGCTGGGCGCGTTCATCCAGGTCAGCGCGCAGCCGTTCGACCGCGCGCGGGGTGAACCCGCGGGAGATGATCTTGCGCAGATGGGTGTGGTGTGGTGCGTCCATGTTGAGCAGCACGAACCGGCCGGTTTCGCGCTGTTCCTGGGTGGAGCCGGCCGGATAGCGGGGCAACGCGGTGTTCTCCAGGCTGGAGAACACGTCGCTGCGCTTGGAGATCTCCTTGACGTCCCTGTGCTTGGTGACGACCCAGAAGCCGCCGTCGTCGAATCCACCGTGGCCGTCGGGTTGTGCGTTCCACCAGACCGGGGCGCTGCGCCGCAGCTGGGCGAGCTCCTCGACCGGCAACCGCTCGCGGTTGAGGTCGGGATCGGTGAAGTCGAATCCGGGCGGGAGGGTGGGAGTCGCCATACCTGAGCTCCTAACCGTCGGGGGCCGTAACCGCATTGCTACACCACCGGGGGACCCGTCCGAGCCGAGTTGGCCGAACTGCGCACAATCCGATGCTCGCGGGTGTAACGAATTGCCCCGCACAACGGAATCACCGGGTGAGATCCTCGAACAATCCTCGCCAGCACCAAGGGGGCACCGGTGAAGCTCGTTCTCGTCGCCAACGCGGTTTCCGCTCTCGGAGTTGCCGCGGTCGCCGCACTCGTCGCCGCCGCGCCGTCGGCCTCGGCCGATCCCGCACCGGCGCCGCTGCCTCCGCCGGTCGCGCCGGAGGCGGCGCCGCTGCCGCACGCCCCCGCCGGCCCGCCCGCACCGCTGAGCACCACCTCCGACCCGCTGGCCGCCCCCGTCGCCCCGGCAGCGGAGGCCACTCCGCACCTGGCCAGCCCGGAGAACCTGCCACCGGGGACCAGCACCGCGCCGCCGCCCGACACCACCCGAATGGGCTACCTGCGCGACCTGTGGCACGCGATGCGGACGCAGGAGGTCAGCGGCAGTGACGCACTGCTGCTGCTGACCCAGCGCCCACTGAACTCGTCGCCGTCGCCGGGTATGCCCGCGGGCCCGCAACCCGCGACGGCGCCGGTTCCCGGCGCGCCCTAGGCCCCGGCCGCAGTCAGCCGGTCGAGGGCTTCGATCCGCGCGGGAACATGCTTGTGCCACGGTGTGCCGGCGAATGCGTCACGCCATGCCGACGATGTCAGCGAGTTGGGTGCGACACCGGGCACCAGTTCGGTGCCGTCGTCGGCGGGGTGGTACAGGCCGTATCCGTTGGGCAGCGACGCATGCCCGGGCTGCATCGCCTCGCTGACCTCGACCGTCGCCTCGGCGGCGCCGGCGGCGGTGGTGATCCGCACGCGGTCGCCGTCGGAGAGCCCCAGGGCCCGGGCGTCGGCGACGCTGACCCGCAGCGCACCGTCGGCGTCGTGCCTGCGCCAGGCCGGATCGCGGATGATGTCGTTGGCCGTGTAGGCGCGTCGCTCGCCAGCCGACAGGATCACCGGGAACTCGGGGGTCGTGAGCTCAGCCGGAGCGTGCGTCAGGGCACGGGCTTCGGCGAGTAGCTCCGGGATGGCCAGCGCGATCTTGTGGTCGGCATGTGCGATGAGCGCGAAGTCGTCGGAGTATTCGTGGACGGTGAACGTGACTCCCGAACGGCCGTCCAGGATCGCGTCGAACAACGCGTCGCCGTCAGCGTGGCCCGCGCGGTGCACCGCCTCCGGATAGGTCATCGCGGCCTTCTGCGCCAGCCCCCACAGCGCGGCGGCGCCGGACAACCCGTCGGGCAGCGTCGGGCCCAGGGTTTCGTAGAGCACGAAAGGCAGCACCTTGTTCAATCCGGGGTTGGCGCCGACAGCGTGCAGGAACGCCGCCGCGAAGGCGCTTCGGCCCTGGTGCGCCGCCCCCCGCAACGGCGCCAGTTCCGCGTCGTCGACCACGCCGAGAGCTCGCGTCAGGCGCGCCCAGATCTCTGGCTCGGGAAGGGTGCCCGGTAGCGGCTCCATCAGCCGGTGCCTCAGGTGAAAGGTGTTGTGCGGGAACTCGAGGTTGAAGAAGGTTGCCTCGGCCTTCTCGAACTGTGACGCCGCGGGCAGCACGTAGTGCGCCAGCCGGGCGGTCTCGGTCATCGCGACGTCGATCACCACGAGCAACTCCAGCTCGGCGAGTGCGCGGCGCACCGCCGCGGAGTCGGCGACCGAGTGCGCCGGGTTGGCACTCTCCACGATCATCGCCCGGAACCGGTCGGGGTGGTCGGCCAGGATCTCCTCGGCGACGACATTGCTGGGCATCAGCCCACCGATGATCGGCGCACCGGTGACGGGGGTACGGCCCACCCCGCCGGGCCGGAACAGCGGCGCAAACGACGAATGCAGATGCTGGCCACCGCGTTTGGCGAAGTTCCCGGTGAGTATCCACAACATCTTGTCCAGGTAGGAACACAGCGTGCTGTGGGGGCCCTGCTGGACACCGAGGTCCTCGAAGACCGCGACGCTGTCCGCCGTGCCGATTCTGCGGGCCGCGGTCCGCAGCAACTGCTCATCGACGCCACAGCGCCGTGCGTACTCGGCGATCGGCACCTCGGCGAACACCGCGCGCACCTGCTCGACGCCGGTGACGTGCTCGGCGAGGAAGTGCTCGTCGCAGAGGTTCTCCTGGACCAGCACGGCCGCCAGCGCCGCCAGGCACCACGCATCGGTCCCGGGGCGCACCCGCAGGTGGAAGTCGGCCATCTTCGCGGTGTCGGTGACCACCGGATCGATGACGATCATCGAGCGGTGCGGGTCCTTGGCGATCTCGTTGAGCACCACCCGGGCACGCGGAAAGCTCTGCGACATCCACGGGTTCTTTCCCACGAAGACCGCGACGTCGGCGTGTTCGAACTCGCCACGGGTGTGGTTGCCGTAGAGCTGCGCGTCGACCCAGTGCTCGCCGGTCTTCTCCTGGGCCAGCGCGTTGGACCGGTAGCAGGAACCGAGCGCCTTGAGGAACGCCCCGCTGTAGGCACCGCCGAGGTGGTTGCCCTGGCCTCCGCCGCCGTAGTACAGGATCTTGTCGCCGCCGTGGCGGTGGGCGATCTGCTGGAATCCGGCGGCGATCTCCGATACCGCGGTGTCCCAGTCGACTTCGCGGTAGCTGCCGTCCGGCTCACGGCGCAGCGGCGAGGTCAGCCGGTTGCGGTTGTTCTGGTAGTGGTCGAGCCGCAGCGCCTTGTTGCACGTGTAGCCGCGGGAGGCGGGGTGGGCCTTGTCGCCGCGGATGCGGGCCAGGTGACGATCGGCCACCTCCACGACGATGCCGCAGTTGCACTCACACAGGATGCAGGCGGTGGGCTGCCAGCCGGAGCTCTGCTCGGTCATCACGGACTCACTTTCCTCAGTGGTGCCGCGATTCGGCGGCGATCAGCGAACGCAGTTGGGCATGGACCTGATCGAGGGGTTCGACATCACGGGTGGCCCGGGCCAGAACGATCGCACCCTCGAACGAGGACAGCACCAGGGTGGCGATCGCCGCTGCGTGCGGGGCGGGGACTCCGTCGCCCGTGAGCAGATCGGCGAGGGCACTACGCCAGCGGGTGAACGCGGCGCCGGCCCGGTCCAGCAGTTCGGCCGACTGCTCTTTCCGGTCCGGCTCACCGGCTTCGACCGCCACCGCGACCACCGGACAACCGGCACGAAAGCCGCTGCGCTGCAACTGTTCCCGGTAATTGCCGAAGAGTTCGTCGAGCGCCGCGAGGGTGGTGGAAGCCTGGGCCAGCTTGGCTGCCATGAATTCGGCGGCGTAGTCGACCGCTTCGCGCAGCAGCTGGGCGCGACCGCCGGGGAAGTAGTGGTAGGCCGACCCGCGCGGGGCGCCACTGTGCTCGAGGACGTCGGCGATGGCGGTGGCCTGGGCGCCACGCTCGCGGATCAGCAGCGCCGCAGAGATCACCATCCGCTCACGAGGGCTTGGCACGGTGCTGACCCCTTCCGCCGACCCTATGTATGTGACCCTACATAATCGCGGGGCCGCAGACAGCGATGTCGGCGTGGTCGGTCGCGCTGAGCGCGACCGA
>JAXHTL010000153.1:3488-11723 GCA_034190095.1 Actinomycetota bacterium | reverse complement strand
TGGCAAACTCCTGAAGGCACGCCGGTGAATGATCAGATGTTTTTTAAGTGACTGTTGTGACTGAAGTGACGGATGTGGCGCCAATGTTGGGCTGCCGCCGACGAGATTGCAGCCAGGGTCGCGGGCTCTCACCCGGGTACAACCCTGCGCGCAAACTCGCCGAACGGACTCGCGCGCTACCGCTGCGGAGCAGTGGTGGGCTTGATCGGCACCGGCAGCGCCGTGCGTCCCATCAGGTGGCGATCGACCTCGGCGGCCGCCGCGCGGCCTTCCGCGATCGCCCACACGATCAGCGACTGACCGCGCCCCATGTCACCCGCAGCGTAGACACCGGGAACCGATGTCGCGAACGCCCCGTTGCGGTTCACGTTGCCGCGCTCGGAGAACTCGACACCGAGGTCGGTCAGCAGGCCGGGACGCTCCGGTCCGGTGAAGCCCATGGCCAGCAGCACCAGATCGGCCTCCAGCACGAAGTCGGTGCCCTCGATCTTCTCGAACTTGCCGGCGTTCATCTTCACTTCGTGCGCCCGCAGGCCGGTCACCCGGCCGTTCTCGCCGACGAACTCCTCGGTGTTCACCGAATAGACCCGCTCGCCGCCCTCCTCGTGCGCCGAGCTGACCCGGAACATCAACGGATACGTCGGCCACGGGGTCGAGTCGGCACGGGTCTCCGGCGGCCGGGGCATGATCTCGAACTGGTGCACGCTGGCCGCACCCTGGCGATGCGCGGTCCCCAGGCAGTCCGCCCCGGTGTCACCGCCGCCGATGATGACGACCTTCTTGCCGGTGGCCGTGATCGGCGGCTGACCGTCTGCGTCGAGCACGTCATCGCCGGCCTGAACCCGGTTGGCCCACGGCAGATACTCCATGGCCTGATGGATGCCGTCGAGCTCGCGTCCGGGGATCGGCAGATCCCGGCGGGCGGTCGCCCCGCCCGCGAGCACCACCGCGTCGAACTCCGAGCGCAGCTGTGCGGCAGTGACGTCCACACCCACATTGACACCGGTGCGGAACTCGGTGCCCTCGGCCCGCATCTGCTCCAGACGCCGGTCGATGTGGCGCTTTTCCATCTTGAACTCGGGGATGCCGTACCGCAGCAACCCGCCGATGCGGTCGTCGCGCTCGAACACCGTCACGGTGTGCCCGGCCCTCGTGAGCTGTTGTGCGGCAGCCAGCCCCGCCGGACCTGACCCGACCACGGCAACCGTCTTGCCGGTCAGCCGGTCGGGCGGCGAGGGCACCACCCAGCCCTCGGCGAAGGCATTGTCGATGATCTCGACCTCGACCTGCTTGATGGTCACCGGATCCTGATTGATGCCCAGCACGCAGGATCCCTCGCACGGCGCCGGGCAGAGCCGGCCGGTGAACTCCGGGAAGTTGTTCGTCGCGTGCAGCCGCTCGATGGCGTCTCGCCACCGCCCGGTACGCACCTGGTCGTTCCACTCCGGAATCAGGTTGCCCAACGGGCACCCGTTGTGGCAGAAGGGGATACCGCAGTCCATGCAGCGGCTGGCCTGCTCGGTCAGGGTGTCCTGGGAGAACTCCTCGTAGACCTCTTTCCAGTCGCGCAACCGCAGGTCGACCGGCCGCCGGTGCGGGGTCTCGCGATGGGTGTACTTCAGAAAACCACGGGGATCAGGCACCGGCGGCCGCCATGATCGCCTCGTCGACATCCACCCCGCGCTGTTCGGCATCGGCGATCGCCTGCAACACACGTTTGTAGTCGCATGGCATCACCTTCGTGAAGTGCGCCATCTCGTTCTCCCAATCAGCCAGAATCCGTTGTCCCACCGCTGAATCGGTGGCATCAACGTGAGCGGTGACCATGTCCCGGACATAGTCGAGGTCCTCGGGACCCATCTCCTCGAGCAGCACCATCTCCGGGTTGACGTTGTCGGCCAACGCATTGTGCGGATCGTGCACGAAGGTGATGCCTCCGGACATACCCGCGGCGAAGTTACGGCCGGTCGGCCCGAGGATGATGACCCGTCCACCGGTCATGTACTCGCATCCGTGGTCGCCGACGCCCTCCACCACAGCGTGCGCGCCGGAGTTGCGCACCGCGAACCGCTCGCCGACCTGACCGCGCAGGAACATCTGCCCCTCGGTCGCGCCGAACAGCGCGACGTTGCCGGCGATGATGTTGTCCTCGGCCACATAGTCCTCGGGAGCGCCTTCGGACGGGCGGACCACGATGCGGCCACCCGAGAGACCCTTACCGATGTAGTCGTTGGCGTCGCCGTAGACCCGCAGCGTGATGCCCTTGGGCACGAACGCGCCGAAGCTGTTGCCCGCCGACCCGTCGAAGGTGATGTCGATGGTGCCGTCCGGCAGGCCCTGCCCGCCGTAGGCCTTCGTCACCTCGTGGCCGAGCATCGTGCCGACCGTGCGGTTGACGTTGGTGATCTTGGTGGAGAACCGCACCGGGGTGCCGTGATCGATGGCCTCCCGGCTCTGGGTGATCAGCTGCTGATCCAGCGCCTTGTCCAGACCGTGGTCCTGCCGCGAGCTGCAGTACAGGTCCTGGTTCATGAACGCCGACTCCGGGGCGTGCAGCACCGGCGCCAGATCCAGCTTGTGCGCCTTCCAGTGCGCGGCGGCCTGGGTGGTGTCCAGCGCTCCGACCTGGCCGACCATCTCGTTGACCGTGCGGAAGCCCAACTGCGCCATCAGCTCACGGACCTCTTCGGCGATGAACATGAAGAAGTTCTCGACGAACTCGGGCTTGCCGGTGAAGCGCTGGCGCAGCAGCGGGCTCTGGGTGGCCACACCGACCGGGCAGGTGTCGAGGTGACAGACCCGCATCATGATGCAGCCCGAGACCACCAGGGGTGCGGTGGCGAAACCGAACTCCTCGGCACCGAGCAGCGCCCCGATGACGACATCGCGGCCGGTCTTGAGCTGACCGTCGACCTGGACCACGATCCGGTCGCGCAGACCGTTGAGCAGCAGCGTCTGCTGGGTCTCGGCCAGGCCGAGCTCCCAGGGTGCGCCGGCGTGCTTCTGCGAGGTCAGTGGCGTGGCGCCGGTGCCGCCGTCATGGCCGGAGATCAGCACCACGTCGGCATGCGCCTTGGACACGCCCGCGGCGACGGTTCCGACGCCGTTCTCGCTGACGAGCTTCACGTGGATGCGGGCGGCCGGGTTGGCGTTCTTGAGGTCGTGGATCAGCTGCGCGAGATCCTCGATGGAGTAGATGTCGTGGTGCGGCGGCGGCGAGATCAGCCCGACGCCGGGCGTGGAGTGCCGCACCTCGGCCACCCACGGATACACCTTGTTGCCAGGGAGCTGGCCGCCCTCACCGGGCTTGGCGCCCTGGGCCATCTTGATCTGGATGTCGGTGCAGTTGGTCAGGTAGTGGCTGGTGACACCGAACCGGCCCGACGCGACCTGCTTGATCGCGCTGCGCCGCCAGTCACCGTTGTCCTCGGGGTCGAACCGGGTGACCGACTCGCCGCCCTCACCGGAGTTGGACCGTCCGCCGAGCCGGTTCATCGCGATCGCCAGCGTCTCGTGCGCCTCGGCCGAGATCGAGCCGTAGCTCATCGCGCCGGTGGAGAACCGCTTGACGATCTCACTGGCCGGCTCCACCTCCTCCAGCGGAACCGGGGGACGCACGCCGTCGCGGAACTTCAGCAGACCCCGCAACGAGGCCATCCGCTCGCTCTGGTCGTCCACCAGGCGGGTGTACTCCTTGAAGATCTCGTACTGGCCCGTGCGGGTCGAATGCTGGAGCTTGAAGACCGTGTCCGGGTTGAACAGGTGGTACTCGGCGCCCTCACCCTGACGGCGCCACTGGTACTCGCCACCGACCTCGAGTTCGCGGTGCGCCCGCTCGTCGGGCCGGTCGAGGTAGGCCAGCGCATGCCGAGCGGACACGTCGGCGGCGATGTCGTCGAGCTCGATGCCACCGACTGGGCAGGCCAGACCGGTGAAGTAGTCGTCGAGCAGGCCCTGGCTGATCCCGATCGCCTGGAAGAGCTGGGCACCGGTGTAGGAGGCCAGGGTGGAGATGCCCATCTTCGACATCACCTTCAGCACGCCCTTGCCCGCGGCCTTGACGTAGTTGGCCTTGGCCTTGTCACTGCTGATGCCGGTGATCACACCGCGGTCGACCATGTCCTCGATCGACTCGAACGCCATGTACGGGTTGATCGCCGCGGCGCCGAAACCGACCAGGCACGCCATGTGGTGCACCTCGCGGGCGTCACCGGCCTCGACGACCAGCCCGACCTTGGTGCGGGTGCGCTCACGCACCAGGTGGTGGTGCACCGCCGACACCGACAGCAGGGACGGGATCGGCGCCATCTGCTCGTTGGACTCACGATCGGAGAGCACGATGATGCGAGCGCCGTCCCGGATCGCCGTCGAGACCTTGGCGCGGACGTTGTCGAGGGCCTCCTTGAGGCCCTGGCCCCCACGGTTGACCGGGTAGAGGCAACGGATCACCGCGGCCCGCATCCCGTGCTTGTGGCCACGGATCTCGTGGTCGGGATCGACGCACATCAGCTTGGACAGCTCGGCGTTGCGCAGGATGGGCTGCGGCAGCACGATCTGCCGGCACGAGTCGGCGCCCGGGTTGAGCAGGTCGCCCTCCGGGCCGACGGTGCCCTGCAGGCTGGTGACGACCTCCTCGCGGATGGCGTCCAGCGGCGGGTTGGTCACCTGGGCGAACATCTGGTGGAAGTAGTCGTAGAGCATCCGCGAACGGGCCGAGAGCACCGCGATCGGGGTGTCGGTGCCCATCGACCCGAGCGCCTCGGCGCCGGAGCGCGCCATCGGCGCGACCAGCAGGTTGAGCTCCTCGTAGGTGTAGCCGAACATCTGCTGGCGCAGCACCACGCGGTGATGCGGCATCCGCACGTAATCGCCCTGCGGCAGTTCGTCGAGGTCGAACAGGCCGGCGTCGAGCCATTCCTGGTAGGGCTGCTCGGCGGCCAGTTCGTCCTTGATCTCCTCGTCGGACACGATGCGACCCTGCGCGGTGTCCACCAGGAACATGCGCCCGGGCTGCAGGCGCATCTTCTGCACCACGGTGGCGGGATCGAGGTCCAGCACGCCGGCCTCGGAGGCCATCACCACCAGACCGTCGCTGGTCACCCAGATCCGGGACGGACGCAAGCCGTTGCGGTCGAGCACGGCGCCGATGACGGTGCCGTCGGTGAAGCACACCGAGGCGGGCCCGTCCCACGGCTCCATCAGCGACGCGTGATAGCGGTAGAACGCCCGCTGCGCGGGGTCCATCGACTCGTGGCGCTCCCACGCTTCCGGGATCATCATCAGCACGGCGTGCGGGAGGCTGCGACCACCGAGGTGAAGCAGTTCGAGCACCTCGTCGAAGCGCGCGGTGTCCGAGGCTCCGGGCGTGCAGACCGGCACGATCTTGTCCAGGTCGGCGTTGGTGCCGAACACGTCGGTCTTGATCAGCGCCTCACGGGCGCGCATCCAGTTCTCGTTGCCGGTGACGGTGTTGATCTCGCCGTTGTGGGCCACCCGGCGGAACGGGTGGGCCAGCGGCCAGGACGGGAACGTGTTGGTGGAGAACCGCGAGTGCACGATACCCAGCGCGCTGGTCAGCCGGTCGTCCTGCAGATCCAGGTAGAACGCCTTGAGCTGGGGCGTGGTCAGCATGCCCTTGTAGACGAAGGTCTGACCGGAAAGGCTTGGGAAGTAGACCGTTTCGCGACCGGGCCCATCCTGGCCCGGGCCCTTGGTGCCCAGTTCGTGCTCGGCGCGCTTGCGCACCACGTAGGCACGGCGTTCGAGCTCCATCCCCGAGGCTCCGGCGAGGAACACCTGGCGGAAGGTCGGCATGGCGTCGCGCGCCAGCGCACCCAGCGAGGAGTCGTCGGTCGGGACGTCGCGCCAGCCGAGCACCTGCAGCCCCTCGGCCTCGGCGATCTTGCCGACGGACTCACAGGCGGTGGCGGCATCCTTCGACGACTGCGGCAGGAACGCCATGCCGGTGGCGTAGCTGCCCAGTTCGGGCAGCTCGATCCCGTCGTCGCGGCAGACGGCCCGCAGGAACTCGTCGGGGACCTGCAGCATGATGCCCGCGCCGTCGCCGGTGTGCGGCTCGGCGCCCTGGGCGCCCCGGTGCTCCAGGTTCAGCAGCGCCGTGATGGCCTTGTCAACGATGTCGCGGCTGCGGCGGCCGTGCATGTCGGCCACCATGGCCACGCCACAGGCGTCATGCTCGAACGCGGGGTTGTACAGCCCTTGAACGTTGGGCGCCATTCCCACCTACCTTTTTCCATGCACACACGCCGGTCGGGGCGCGTTACTGACGGCAACCGTCGACGAGGGCGTTAGCCGGTCTGGCGATGGAGCACCTTCGTGCAGCACTGAACGACGGCCCTTTATCCCACTCGCCACAAGTGATGAAAACGATATGACAAAGGGGCCCTGACATGCCAACTTAGTCGAACCTAACAAGTTTTGCCGCCAACCACCCCGGCACCCCGGCATCCTGGCCCGACGCACGGGTGAATCGCGTTGGCACAAAGCCCTTTTGGCCCTCGCAAGCCCGCCAGAGCCGGGAATCGGACGACGCCGTACAATCCGTTAGCTCCGCACTTTTGTTTGCCACGTTGCTGATACCGCTTCCTGTAGTGCAGTTACTCCGCCGCCCAGCTTTGCGCAGGGCTGTAGCAGATTCTTAGAGAATTGACATCCCGGGGGCGGGGTGCGGACCGCTCCACCGGCTTCTCGGCAAACACGACCCACCAGGTCGAACCGCTGGTCGTCAGCGGTTCGAGCAACTGCCTCCCACCACGGTAGCGACACGACCCCCGCGAGCCCGCCCCGGCCGGGAGTGAGATTGCTATCAGTTTACCCGGCGGGGGTATACCCGAGGTCGAACTGCCGTCAGGCTGCAAGGGTGCCGTACCCGCTGAACACCCCCCTCGGCCGCTTCGGGATCGAGACGCTCGAGGAGGGCCCCGCCCGCTGCGTGGCGACGGTGCCGGTGCACGGCATGCTCAACCCGCTCACCGGGGCGCCGACGATCTCCACGCTGGCACTGCTGGTCGACCACATCGGCGGGCTGATCAACCATCGCCACCGGCAGCCGCACGAGTGGACGGTGACCAGCGAACTGTCCCTGGAGGTCTGCCCGGACGCCGTGGACGTCGTCACCCGCGCCCCGGCCACCCCGGTGACCGGCGTCTCGCTCCCCCTGGGCCGCAACGCAGCCAGTGCGCTGGGGCAGTGTGAACTGCGCAGCGGCGACGACCTGATCGCGACCGCCACGGTGCGGTCGTTCTACATCTCGGCGCCCGCCGAACTCACCTCGTGGCCGGACAGCCCGCAAGCCACCCTGCCCGGCCCGACGCTGCGTGAGCTCATGGCGCTCGACGTCGCCGAAACGGGCGGTGCGGCAACGATTCTGACCCAGCGCGACGACCCCGCGCTGAACAACAGCGTGGGCGCTGTACACGGCGGCATCTCGTCGATGGGGCTCGAACTGGCCGGCTCGGCCGAACTCAACCGGAATGCCGACGGAGCGCCGTACCGCACCGCATCGCTACGGGTGAACTTCCTGCGGCCCTTTCACGGCGGCCCGGCCGCCCACTACCACGCCACCCAGGCACACCTGGGGCGCAGCAGCGGGGTCGCCGAGACCCGGGCGGTGGGCAGCGACGGGCGGGTGGCGATGCTCGGCCGGCTGACCGCCTACCGCGCCGCCACCGCGCCGTCTGCCGGTTAGGACTTCTTGGCCTTGCTGGCCGCCGACTTCTCGGTCGAAGCGCCCTCGTTGGACAGTTCCCCGCCCGAGTTCTCCAGGTGTGCCCGCACGAACCACTGGAACTTCTCCATCTCGCCGGCATGCTCGATGAGCATGTCCTGGGAGACCAGATCCAGTTCCTCGAGACGCTCGATCGACTTGCGGGTGTCCTCGATGACACCGGTGTAGACCAGATCCAGGGCGGCCAGGTGCGCCTGGACGGTGTCCCGCCCCACCGAGTAGTCGTCCCACGTGCGGTCGTTGAGGATGGCGCCGGGCGTTCCCTGCGGCGAGAGCCCCAGCGCGGCGATGCGCTCGGCGGCCTGGTCGGCGTAACCGCGGATCAGCTCCACCTGTGGATCGATCATCTCGTGCACGCCGATGAAGTTGGGCCCCACCACATTCCAGTGCACATGCTTGAGGGTCAGGTGCAGGTCGTTGTACCTGCTGAGCGCCTTCTGAAGCAGCTCGGCGACCTCGGTGCCCTGCTTGTCGGTCAGACCGGGAAC
>JAXHTL010000153.1:1979-3388 GCA_034190095.1 Actinomycetota bacterium | reverse complement strand
CGGCCCAGCCGAAGATGCGGCACCCGCCGCAGTGCGGCCGCGACGGTGGGTTCGGTGGGGTGGAATCCCGAGGCGTCGTCATGGGCTCCCAGCAGCGCCGGGACGGTGTCGACGAACTCCGCGGCGCCGGGCCCCCATGCCTCGCATTCCACGGTGTCGGGTGCGGCCCGGCGGATACGCGCGGTGACCGGGCCACTTCCCATCAGGCTGGTGCGCCAGATCGTCCCGTCCGCCTCGTCGTGGTGGCAGGGGTCGCCCCGCCCACGGCGCAGCGGAGCCAGCGTCAGGCCCGGGCTCGCCGGCCCCGCGAACGCCACGCTGGCCGATCTGCGCACCGGCTCAGCCTAGGCACCGACACTGACGTCGGCCCGGTCCGGATAGAAGGCGACGTGCCCGGCGATCTGGGCGACCGCCCGAAAGGGCCGTTCGTAGGTCCATACCGCGTCGGCCACGACGGCTCCGGACCCGGTGACCACGTTGTAGTAGCTGGCGTCACCCTTGTAGGGACAGTAGGTCGTGGTGTCGCTGCAGGTCAGCTGTCCGGTGGCGACGTCGGAGAGCGGGATGTACTGCACGGCGGGATAGCTCGCCTCCCGCAATGTCAGCGCGGCGTCGGTTTCGGCGACGAGGTCGCCGCCGACGCGCACCACGACATGTCTGCCGGTGGGTTCGACGGTGATCGGGTGGGCTGCGGTGGGGGTCAGCTCGGGTCTGTCGGTCATGGGTCCATTCAACGCCTGAGCTCAGTGCGGTCGTCCGGCGATCCGGTCGGCGATGAGCGCGATCGGTGAGGTGCCGGCCCGGCCCCGGGCCTCGTGCCAGTCGGCGGCCTTGTAGGCCAGGTACATGCCGCGCACCCCGATCCAGCGCAGCGGCTCGGGTTCCCAGTTGCGTGACCGGTGCCCGACCCAGGGCAGTTCGGTCAGCGCGGACGTCCGGCCCAGCGCCAGCTCGGCCAGGGTGCGCGCCGCGAGGTTGGTCGCGGTGACGCCGTGCCCGACATAACCGCCGGCAGCGCCCAGCCCGGTGGCCGGGTCGAAGTCGACGGTGGCCTCCCAGTCCCGCGGCACCGCCAGCACACCGCACCAGCCGTGGGCGATCGGCACCTCGGCGACCTGGGGCAGGATCGCGTGCAGGGTATCGCGCAGGTGGGTGATGGTGCGTCCGGGCACCCGCCCGTCGCGGTCGGTGGCCGAGCCGAATCGGTACGGCACACTGCGGCCGCCGATGGCGATCCGGTCGTCGACGGTGCGCTGGGCGTAGAAGAAGCCGTGTGCGGTGTCGCCCAGGGTTTCGCAGCCCTGCCAGCCGATCTGGTCCCAGATTCGCTCGGGAATGGGCTCGGTGGCGATCATCGAGCTGTTCATCGGCAGCCAGCGCCGCTTCAGCCCGGGCAGCGCCGCGGTGAA
>JAXHTL010000153.1:0-1879 GCA_034190095.1 Actinomycetota bacterium | reverse complement strand
CCGCCGTTGCGGCCGGACGCCCCGAACCCGGCGAACCGGGCCTCGAGCACCGCGATGCGCAGCGTGGGGTCCGCCCGCTTGAGGTAGTAGGCGGTCCACAGACCGGTGTAGCCCGCACCGACGATGCAGACGTCGGCGTCGCGGCTGCCCGGCAGCGGCGCCCGCGGCACCGGCGGTCCGTCGAACCAGTGCGAGACGTGGCCGTTCGTCGGACCCGGGATCGCGCGGTAGGGCACCGACGCAGCCTAATGGGCGGCCCGCAGACCTACCCAGAACTCGGCGGCTTCCCGGATGGCCTGCTCGACAGGCCCGGGCTGCCAGCCCAGTTCCCGGCGCGCCTTGGCACAGTCCAGTGGGGCTTCGGCGCGCATCAGCCGCAGCGAGCCGAGCGAAAGCCGCTCGTCGGTGCCGCTGAGCCGGCTCTTGGCGCTGCTCAGCGCGGCCATCGCATAGGCCACCGGCAGCGGCACCGTCCGGGTCGGTGGCGCCACCCCGGCGGCGTCCGCGGCAATCCGCACCACCTCGGCGTTGGAGATCATCTTCTCCGACACCAGATAGCGCTCGCCGACGCGACCCCGGTCGGCGGCCAGCAGCATCGCCCGGGCCGCGTCATCGATGCCGACCGCTTCGAGTTCGATGCCGCCCATCACGAACGGCAGCTTCCCGAACGCCGCGGCCGCGATGATGGCCCCGTGTGGGGTGCGGCCCCAGTCCCCGGCGCCGTAGGTGGTGGCCACGCACATGGCCACCGCGGGCAGTCCGCGGTCACGCACGTAGTCCATCACCAGGTTCTCGGCCAGCACCCGGGACTGGACGTACGGAGTCACGGCGGTCAGGTCGCCGATCACGTCGGCTTCGGTCGCGACCCGTCCGCGCCGGCGCCCCACCGTGACGTAGCTGGACGTGAACACGAATTTCCGCAGCCCGGCCGCCACCGCGGGTTCGACCGCGACCTCGAGCACGTTGCGGGTGCCCTCGACGTTGGTGCGGAACAGGGGCTTGGGATCGTTGAGCCAACCCCGGGTGTCGACGACGCAGTAGTACACGACCTCGCAGCCGGTCATCGCCTCCCGCAGGACCGCGCTGTCCCAGATGTCGCCGACGTGGCGGGTCACCTCCAGATCGTCGATGCCGGTGGTGCGGGCGCCGTCGCGCACCATCACCCGTACGTCGTGCCCGGCATCGACCAGCTGACGGGTGACGTGGCTGCCGAGGTAGCCGTTGGCGCCGATGACCAGGACCGGGGCGCTCACCGGGGGTGGCCCATCTGCGCCATCCAGGCCGCCGCCTCGTCGGGCAGGGTGCCCAGTTCCTCGGCCTTGCGGCACCACTTGGCGGTGGCCTTGACGAAGCGCAGCGGGTTGTAGACGTCCTCCTGGCGACACCACCTGCCGTCTCCGGCATAGGTGACGATCGAGATGTTCGTGGCACTGATGATCGTGCCGTCGCCCGGATCGCGCATGGGGTTGTCCAGTTCGCAGATCACCCGCGCGGTGGCCTCGTCGTAGACCACCCACAGCGACGGGAACGACGTCATGTAGCTGCCCGGGAACGTTTCCATGGTCTTCCAGATCCACGGCCGCACCTGTTCGCGGCCGCGCATGGTGCCCGCGGCGTGCTCGATGTAGAGGACGTCGTCGGTGTACTGGTCCACCCAGGGATCCCAGTCGCGGGTCCGGGCCGCGGCCGCGACCGTGGCCTCGAACCCGGCGAAGGCCTCGACCAGTTCCTCGCGGGAGAAAGTGTTGCCCGTCACAGCTAGAAAATAGAACACGTTCTACCGGTCGTTGTCGAGGGCTTGCGCCCTCGACCTGGATTAAAACCGCTGCCCAGGCGGTTATACGGCACGCTATGACACGCCGATACAACAAGAACCCGG
>JAXHTL010000152.1:0-11769 GCA_034190095.1 Actinomycetota bacterium | reverse complement strand
CGCGGTCGTTGGTGATTCTGAGCCCGGGCGACCAGGCGAATTCGATGGTAACGGTGTTCGCTGCGACGGGCACGCCGACGACGGTGGGACTCGACTCGCCGGCCACCGCCCTGGCCGGCGCCGGGGACGGCACGGTGTTCCTGGCCACCCGCGGCGGCTATTACCGCCTCGACGCCGCCTCCGGCGTGGCGGAGAGGATCAGCGTCGAGGGCCAGGACGGGGTCGACTTCACCGCGGTGGCCAGGCGCGGCGACGGCCGGTTGGTGCTGGGCAGCGCCGACGGCACCGTGTACACCCTGGACTCCGAGCGCACCGTCGGCGCGCAGCTGAAGATCTTCGCGCGGGTGGACGACATCGTCACCCAGGGCGACACCGCGGTGGTTCTCGACCGCGGACAGACGTCGGTGACCAGCCTGAACGCCGACGGCACCGACGCCGAGCACGCGCTGCGCGCCGGTGCGGGGGCCACCACCATGGCCGCCGATCCGGCAGGCCGGGTGCTGGTCGCCGACACCCGCGGCGGCGAACTGCTGGTCTACGGGGTGGATCCGCTGATGCTGCGCCAGCGCTACCCGGTGCCCGACGCCCCCTACGGCCTCACCGCCTCCGGCGGCGACACGCCTTCGCTGGCCTGGGTCGCCCAGACGGCGACCAACACGGTGGTTGGTTACGATCTTGCGACCGGCATCCCCGTCGAGAAGGTGCGTTATCGAACCGTGCAACAGCCGAACTCGCTGGCCTTCGACGATGCCTCCGGCACCCTGTACGTGGTGTCGGCGGCCGGTGCCGGTGTCCAGGTGATCGAGGGGGCTGCGCGGCGATGAGCAGAGGTAGCCGATGAGCCGGGGTTCGCGGGGCCGGATGCCGGCCGCCTGGGACAAGGTCGTCTCCGAGGATCCGGGCGAATACGAGTGGATCCCGCTGCGGTTGCCGCCGGACGTGACGCGTGTCAGCGCCTCGATCCGGCTGTCGATCGAGGCCGAGTACCGGGGCTGGGAGCTGACCCGCGTCCGGCTCTACACCGATGGCAGCCGGCGGGTTCTGCTGCGCCGTAAGAAGCGTCCACAGCCCCCGCACTCCCCCGACCTGCCGGCGTGATCGAGGGCGGGTCGATGTATCGAACGCTGCGCCGGGTGTTGTTCGCCGTGGAAGCCGAACGCATCCACACGGTGGTGTTCGGCGCGCTGCGCGCGGCCACCGCCGCACCACCGCTGCGCCGCGGGTTGTCGCGCCTGTTACGTCCCCAGGATCCCGTGCTGGCCAGCACGGTGTTCGGGGTTCGGTTTCCGGCGCCGATGGGCCTGGCGGCGGGGTTCGACAAGGACGGGCTCGGGGTACGCACGTGGGGCGCATTGGGCTTCGGCTATGCCGAACTCGGCACGGTGACCGCACGCCCCCAGCCCGGCAACCCGCCGCCGCGGCTGTTCCGGCTGCCGGCCGACCGCGCGCTGCTCAACCGAATGGGCTTCAACAACCACGGCGCCGGCGCGCTGGCGGCCCAGCTGTCCCGCCACCTCCCGGAGGTGCCCGTGGGCGTCAACATCGGCAAGACCAAGGTGACCCCGCCCGAGCAGGCCGCCGACGATTACGCCGAGAGCGCTCGGTTGCTCGGACCGCTGGCGACATTCCTGGTCGTCAACGTCAGCTCGCCGAACACCCCCGGGCTGCGTGACCTGCAGTCGGTGGAGTCGCTGCGCCCCATCCTGGCCGCCGTGCTGGCACAGACCTCCACGCCGGTGCTGGTCAAGATCGCCCCGGACCTGGCCGACGAGGACATCGACCGGATCGCCGATCTGGCCGTGGAGCTGGGCCTGGCCGGGATCGTGGCAACCAACACCACGGTGTCGCGGGAGGGGCTGGCGACGCCGGGGGTGGCCGAGCTGGGCCCCGGCGGCATCTCCGGGCCGCCGGTGGCCCGGCGGTCCGCCGAAGTCCTGCGCCGCCTCTACGGCCGGGTCGGCGACCGCTTGGTGCTCATCAGCGTCGGCGGTATCGAGACCGCCGACGATGCGTGGCAGCGCATCATCTCGGGGGCCTCACTGCTGCAGGGCTACACCGGATTCGTCTACGGCGGCGGGCTGTGGGCCAAGTCGGTCAACGACGGCATCGCCCGCCGCCTGCACGAGGGCGGGTTCACCAGCCTCGCCGACGCGGTCGGCTCGGCTGCGCGCTGACCACCTCACTTCTGTTCGTGCGTCCCGGTGATCAGGGCGCGCGCGATGGCGTGGCTGAACAGGTTGAAACCGAGGTAGGCCGGGGTGGCCTCGGCCGGCACCTCGAGCTTCTCGACGTCCACGGCGTGCACGGCGACGATGTAGCGGTGCGGGCCGTGGTTCGGCGGCGGGGCGGCCCCGAGGAAACGCTTGAGCCCGGCGTCGTTGGCCAGCGTCACCGCGTCGCCCGGTAGACCGCTGCCATCGCCGACTCCGGCGGGGAGGTCGGTGACGGTGGCGGGCAGGTTGAACACCGCCCAGTGCCAGAACCCCGACGCCGTCGGAGCGTCGGGGTCGTAGACGGTGACCGCGAAGCTGCGGGTCTGTTCGGGGAACCCGGACCAGCTCAACTGGGGCGAGACGTCCGACCCGCCGGCTCCCATGATGCCGCTGACCTGATCGTTGGCCAGCGGCTGCCCGTCGCCGAACGACTCCGAGGTCACCGTGAAGGTGGGAAGATCGGGCAGGAACTCGTAGGGGTTGTACGGAAATGCCATGGGCCATCTGTCCTTTCGGTCGTTGTGTCAGCTGTTCAGCAAGAAGTGCTCGAGGACCTGCGCGCCGAACGTCAACGCATCGACGGGTACCCGTTCGTCGACCCCGTGGAACAACGCGGCGAAGTCCAGATCAGGCGGCAGCCGCAGCGGCGCGAAGCCGAAGCACCGAATACCCAACCGGGCGAAGTGTTTTGCATCGGTGCCACCGGAAAGCATGTAGGGCACCGTGCGGGCGTCGGGATCGGCGGTCAGGATGGCCGCGTTCATCGCCTCGAGCAGGTCACCGTCGAACGGGGTCTCGTAGGACGGCAGTTCGGTGATCCACTCACGTTGGACGTCCGGGCCGATCAACTCGTCGACCTCACGCTCGAACTCGGCGAGCCGGCCCGGCAGTACCCGGCAGTCCACCACCGCCTCGGCGGTGGCCGGGATCACGTTGGCCTTGTAGCCGGCCTTGAGCATCGTCGGGTTGGCGGTGTCGCGCAGCGTGGCACCCACAATGCGCGCGATGCCGCCGAGCTTGGCGACCGTGCCGTCGAGGTCGGGCGAAGCCGGATCGAAGGTGTAGCCGGTTTCCTCGCTCACCGCGGTCAGGAACTGCTCGACCGATTCGGTGAGCACCACCGGGAAGCGGTGCCGGCCGAGTTTGGCGACGGCCTCGGCGACCGCGGTGACGGCGTTGTCGTCGTGCACCATCGACCCGTGACCGGCACGGGCGCGTGCCGTCAGCCGCATCCACAGCATCGCCTTCTCGGCGGTTTCGACCAGGTAGAGACGCCGTTCGCCACCGTCGCGGCGCGGCACCGTCAGCGAGAACCCGCCCACCTCGCCGACCGCCTCGGTGACTCCGGCGAACAGATCGGGACGGTTCTCCACCAGCCATTTGCAGCCGTAGTTGCCCCCCGCCTCTTCGTCGGAGACGAACGCGAACACCAGATCGCGCGGCGGCGTGATGCCCGCCCTCTTGAAGTGCCGGGCGACCGCGATGATCATCCCGACCATGTCCTTCATGTCGACGGCGCCGCGACCCCAGACATAACCGTCCTCGATCGCGCCCGAGAACGGGTGCACGCTCCAGTCGGAGGCCTCGGCGGGCACCACGTCGAGGTGGCCGTGCAGCATCAGCGCGCCGCGGGAGCTGTCGGCCCCGGGCAGCCGGGCGAACACATTGGCCCGGCCCGGGGCGCCGGCTTCGAGGTACTCACAGGTGAAGCCGACCTCGGTCAGCTGATCGGCCACCCAACGCGCACACTCGGCCTCGCCCTTGGTGGTGGCGGGGTCCCCGGTGTTGGAGGTGTCGAACCTGATCAGCCTGCTGACGATGTCGACGACCTCGTCGCCGGGGGTCTGTGGTCCTGGCACAGTCCCTTTCCTACCATTGATCCCGGGCGGCCCCAGCCCGTGGTTTGGGTCCGGGGCGGCTGATCCGTTAGCCTTAGCTGCCCAAAGCAGGTCCGAGTGGCGGAATGGCAGACGCGCTAGCTTGAGGTGCTAGTGCCCTATTAACGGGCGTGGGGGTTCAAGTCCCCCCTCGGACACATCCGGCGACACGACTCAGATCGGCCGTCGCCTTGACTTGTCGCAGATGCGGATCGTAATCAAGGCGGAGCCCCAGGCTCGCGTACACCTCGGCGCGTTCGGCCCCGGTAGCCTCGCCAAGCACAGCCGATAACCCACCCAGCTGTTCGACCAGCTCGCTGATCTGTGTTGCCGACATAACACTCGGCCGCTCTGCTCGCTCAAGACTGGCCCTCAACTCGTCACGTTCAGCGGTGCGCCGTTGCAACGCCGCACTCAAATCCTCAACCGCCACACCAGATTCCACCGCGCTGACCAAGGCGGCGATCTTGCGATTCACCTCGCCTAGTTGGCGCTGCAGAGCCGCGTAGCCGGCCCCTGCAGTCGGATGCATGTCCTGCCCCCGCGCCAGGTCATCGGGATTTGCAAGACTGGCAATCCAGCTGTCGAGCCGAGGCGTCAACGCGTCCTCACGAAGGTAGACAGTGCGCGGGTGATCGCTCAGATCGACAGGTACCGAACGCGACTTACCGAACTCGCAGCGATAGAGAATGCGCGTTGTTTGCTTCCCTGGACGGGCTGCGCCCTGCATACGCCTTCCGCACGCGGCGCAGTAGAGCAGCCCACGCAGCGCGTACGGCACAGTCGATTCCCTGCTGCATACAAGTCCCGGACCCCGCCGGCTCTGCATCCGAAGTCGAACCGCCTCCGCCAGTTCATCGGAAACCAAGGCCTCGTGCGTCCGCCGGTCCGGGGTGATCCAGTCCCCCTCGTTCCGCCATCGCATTCGCGTGTCATACCCCGCGGCGACGTCATCGGGGTCGACCAGGACCTCGTACTTCTCCTGCTTGCCCCACACGCGGACACCACGATAGGCAGGGTTGTCGAGAATCGCGCGGATCGCCGAATGGGACCATCCGCGCGGATCGCGGTGACTATTCCGGGCCGGGTCATACTGGCTCGGCGACGGTACGCAATCGTCGGTGAGCTGCTGCGCGATGTACCGCAGGCCAGCGCCATCGGCATATGTGCGGTAGATCCGCTCGACGATCGGAGCGGTCACCGGATCGGGTTCGAGGCGGTGAAGGCGCTGGCCAAGATTCGCTTTTGCAGGGTTCGGGTGCGGGCCAGCGTCGACGAGCCGGTAACCATACGGTGGTCGACCACCGAGATATCGGGACGTGTCCTGCGCGAGAGCGGACATCGCCGTACGGACGCGCACCTGGATTCGTGCACGCTCGCCCTTGCTCATCCCGCCGAAAAGCGTCATCACCAAGTCGTGCGCTTCGGAGCCGGGATCAACCGCGCCGCCGACCTCCGGCACCCATAGGCCCACGCCGTAGTGCGTGAGCACCGGGAAAGTGAGCGCGAACTGCGGCCCATAGAAGGCACGGGCCGGTTCCCCGATCACCACGGCATCGAAGCCACGGTCTCTGGTCGTGACATCAGCGAGGAGTCGCGAGGCCTCAGGCCTGCGCTTCCACGGGAGAGAACGGCTCTGGCCCACATCGAAGTAATCAGCAACGACAACTCCCCCGTGCGGAGCGATCAGATCGACTGCCCGTCGCTTTTGCCAACTACGGCTCGCCTCCGGATCTTGAGCGTCCTCGGTGCTTACTCGGCCATAAAAGGCGAACCTGATGGTCACGCGACTCCCCTGTCTCCTCCGAGCGTCCGGTCCCGTACGGCCAGTATTACGCGGATCAGGGCGCGGTTGGCTTCGCACGGGAGGGCATAGTCTTCGGGCACCACAATTTCAGCACCTCCCTCTGACAAAATCCGAGCACTGACTTGGTCGCCGCCTTCAGAATGAGGGTGCCCGGTGGTGGAGCTGTCAATCATCACGGCGCCTCCGTCGATCCGATTGCTGGTCGCGGACCTCCACCAATCCGGTGCGTCTGCTCTCGATATGTCGCAGGCTCGCTGAAACAGCCAGGACTCGGTCGCCCGTCGTAGCATGACCAGCACGATCGAATTCCCATCCAATCTGGTCTGCGATGTCCGTCTGATCATGTTGCGCTGCTGCGGGTTTGGCGTTTTGGGCGCGGGTCCATTCGGCACGGTGGATACGTAGTGCTGTCATGGTGGTCGAGTAGTGGCGGGATTTGGTGGTGATGTGGCCGCGGTAGCCCAGGGTGTGTAGCCAGCGGCCTATCCCGGTCCACGGCGACTCGCGCGTGGTATTGGTGGCGGCGTGGTGATCGAGAGCGGCGATCGCGAACAGTATGGACCGGATGTGCTCGGTAACATCAAGGGCGGCAATGGCTTCGGTAGACAGGCGGCGGGCGGCGATCCCGAAGTCCTGCAGGCTTTTGGTGACGTATTTGGCGAGGTAGCGGGCCACGCGGCGCGCAGACAACCCGCTGGCCGGGCCGGCATCTGAATCATCATGGATGACGGATGATTCGGCGGCCAGCGATTGAGTGTCGATCTGACTGCCGAACCGCACGGCGACCCCGGCGGTGTCCTCATCGCAGGAAGTGTGAATGATGTGACCAGCAACCGCGCGGTGCGGGTCTGGGACGGTGATCGCGATGCCGCCGGCGGCGCGATGAATGATGCCCGCCAATGCCGTGGCCGTGATCGGTGACTGCCATCGGGGTCCGGTCAGATGACGGGGCTCCGCACCACCGGAGGCGGCGCGGCCGTAACTCTTCGGCTCACCCGATGACGTCGTGTCGTCGTCGGAGGGGTCGAGGCGAATGAGGGCGTGGATGTGCGGGACAGCGCGGGCTTGCATTTCGACGACTTTGACGAAACTGACTCGCACCGAATCCGGATCAAGACCTCGGGCATTTAGTTCCTGCCGAACCGCGCGGCGCAGGGAGATGGTGAAGCGTCGCCACAGTTCGGGCAGGTGCCAGCTGAACAGCACGTGGGACAGGTAATCGTAGCAGGGTCCGCACAGGGGCTGCCCGACAAGTGAATCAGTGCGGTCGTGAATGTGATTGCACCACAACAGGTTCCCATGCGCGCACCGTTCGGATTGGCCGGCGTTGCGGTACTCGCGGCAGACGGTGCCGGTAGCGCCATGCACCGGCCCGAAGCTCGGCGCGGTCAAGGTCAGGAACACCTGCGGACGGGCACTGACACTGGCGGGGACGTGGTGGTGGCCACCGGCGGCGCCGGCATGCACCAGCTGCCAGGTGTCCCGGGCATAGAGGTCCGAACACGATGGGCAGATGTGGGCGCGGCGGTTGTTGCAGCGGGTCCACACCACCTGCGCACGCCCGAAGCGGTCAACGCCGGCCAGTTGGATGGGGTGGGCGCAGAACCCGACCGATTCGGCGCGCCGCCACCACTGATCGAACCCTGCCGTGGAAGCGCGCCGCACCATCTGACTGATCACCGCATCGACGTCGATGGCGATGCCGGGCGTTGTCGGGATACCCGGCAGCGTGATGGCCGGGTACCAATCCTGTCCATTCGATAGAGCATCTGGGGTGGCCATCGTTTACCCCTGGTCCTCGGTGCCGGTGCTGTCGTTGCCCGTCGCGTTGCGTCGACGCGGCCGGGGTGCATGAAAGGTGCGGACCAGAGCGGCGATGTCAGGATCAGTGACGTAGAAGGCCCGCACCCGTGTGGGTTGTGCGGTGCCGTCGATCATCACGTAGCCCACGCCGGGTGTGCGGTCGTCGATGTCCTCGCATACCGCCCCGCCGTCACGCGCGCCCTGGCCCAAGACCATGGTTGTTTGGGTGGCCTCGGTCAGCCGCAAGCCGACCCGGACAGTGAAGAGCTGGCGTACCGGCAGGGTGTCTTTGGCGGGGTCTTGGATCGCCGCGATCACCGAGATGCCGACGGCCCGGCCCTGTGACAGCAGCAGTCCGAGGAGGTGCTCGATCTCGATCCGGATTTTTCGGTCAGTGACGTAGGCGGTGAGAGCGGCCAGTTCGTCAATCACCACCGCGAACAACGGCTCCGCCACAGTCGGTGTGTGCAGGCGGGTGCGACCGCGGAGGCGGTGCGCTCGTTCGTTCATCACGTCGACCAGGGTGCGCAGCAGCTCCACGGTGGTGCCGGTGGCATCGTGGGTGAAGGCGGTGAACATGGGTGCCCCCGCACTTAGTTCCATGCCCCCTTTGGGGTCGATCACGCACAGCCGCACTTTGCCGGTCCGCACGTCGGGGGCCAGGCCGGCGATCAGCGACCACAGCACCGACCCTTTGCCGGCTCCGGAGGCTCCCGCGATCAGGACGTGATGACCGAGTACAGGCACCTGCCACAGGTCGCCGCTTTCGGTGGCACCTGCACCGATTGCCGCCAATTCCACGGGTGTGGTCGGTGTGGGCAGCGGCAGTGCGATCGGCTCGGCCAGCACATCGGCACGCATCACTGTGACCCGAATCTGACCGGGTGTGGTAGCGGTGATTGTTACCCGTTGTGCGCGCCAGGCTGCAGCGAGGGCTTCGGTTTGCTTGTGCCAGTGGGTGATTGACTGGCCGGTCACGATCGTGACATCGAGAACGTCGACGTCGTGGCCGATGCCGATGGTCCGCAGCGCCGGGACATGCTCGCGGTCACCATGTTTCGCGGTAAGTCCGTGCATGGCGCAGACCCGCGACCAGGACCGTTCGTAGCGAGACCAGCGCTGGAAATAGTGATACGGCGGGTTGATCACGTACTGCTCAAACGTCGTCTCATCCAGGACCGCCCAGACCATGTTGGCGGCGATGAATCCGGCCAAGGTGAACATCGCGATGTTCAGGCCCTGCCAGATGCCAACACCACACGTGATCACGACCGGTACGCCGAGCAATGGGAAACGCAGTCCCCAGCCCAGCAGATGCGCGATACCGGTGACGATGTCGACCAGCAGTTCGCCGATCCAGTCGTCTGATCCATCATTTTTGTTGCTGTTCTTACTATTTGAAGTGTTCGACATCGTGTCCTGACTCTCACGAAAAGTAATACGGGGAGCGGGAAACCCGACCGGCCATCTCATTCCGAGAGCGGTTCAACCAATCGGCACGGATGGCCGGGCGGGCACGGCGGAGATTTACTGGCGCGGTCCAGCGGACTTGCCCTCAGAGACGGTGATCGCATCAGCCCGATACGCGACACCCGCCCGACCGTTCTGATTCCACGGTGTCGCCACAAGGTTGACGACCGTGACCTGCTGTCCCACAGTGACTTTCGGTTCACCCGGGACGGTCACCGTCAACACCTCTGCACCGTCCGAATCCAGGGCCATCAACTGGACCTGCCAGAGCACCAACCCGGTAGTCTTATCGACCTTGGGTTGACCGGTCTCGAAATCTGTACGTGCTTCAGCGGTTTTCGTGCACATCCATGACACCGCCGCGGTGTCAATCTTGAGTTTCATTGATTCTCAGTCCTTTTCCTGTGGTTGAGTCGCGCCCAGGTGAGCGCTAGCACCACTACACGCGGACACGACGGACACCGACAGGGCCACCGCGGGACACCTCAGACATGTCGGACACGGCCTCGGACATCGACGGGCACGTTCGTGACCGGTCCATGTCTGCATCGGTTGCGCCGACCTCTGACATGGCCTTATGCAAAAATCGTGTCCATGCAGGCTCAACCGACCAGTTGACCAGCACAGGGAGGGGAATCGGGTGGTGCACGCAGATGACGGCGACGCCGCAGCCACCACGGTGCGGAATATCGCGTTGGAACGAGCGATACGTGTCAAAGGCATCAATGCACGCAAACTCGCCGGACTGATCGACGTCACCGAGAAGACGGTGGGACGCTGGCTGGCCGATGCTGACTGGAAAGTTCAACGCGTCAATGCACAGGCTGCCGCTGACGTGTTGGAATGCACGCCACACGAGCTGTGGCCAACGCAATTCCCGGCCGACCTGACTGGTGGTCGCTCTGCCTCGGCGACTGCGATCACCTTCAGGCCGACGTTCTACGCCACTCGCACGCAAGTACCAATTACCCTGTGGCAGAATCACTTTGCCAGCGCCAGGACGTCAATCGATATCCTCGTCTTCGCGGCCACATTCTTGTTCGACACCCTCGACGGATTCACGACCACCTTGGTCGACGCCGCGAAGCGCGGCGCACAGGTGCGCTTTCTGGTAGGTGACCCGAGAGGGGAAAACATGGTCCTCCGGGGTCAAGAGGAAGGAATCGGTAACTCCGTGATCGCTCGGAGCCGCAACTCTGTCGAGTTGCTCACACCGCACCTGCAGACGTCGGGTCTGCAGGTGCGAACGCATCAAACGACCCTCTATACGTCGATCTTCCGGGTCGATGACGACATGATCGTCAACTTCCACGTCTACGGCTCACCGGGGCGCAACAACCCGGTTATGGTCTTCTCCCGCTCCGACGAACCACGACTCTGGACAACATTTGAGGACGCATTCACCCGAGTCTGGGACCAGGCAGAGCCACTACCCACGTCGTAAGAAGAAAGGACTGCTGATGGCGCGCACCGACTACTACAACGATCCCGACGCACCGACCCCCAACAGCGTCGTTCCGTCAGCGTCCGCGATCGTCACCGACGAACAGGGCCGCATCCTGCTGGTTAAGCGACGTGACAACACGTTGTGGGCACTGCCCGGAGGTGGCCATGACATCGGTGAAACGATCGAGCAGACCGCAGTACGTGAAGTCAAAGAGGAGACCGGTCTGGACGTGGCCGTCGCCGGCTTGAGCGGTATCTACACCGACCCTGCGCACGTCGTTGCGTTCACCGATGGTGAAGTACGTCAACAGTTCTCGCTGTGCTTCACTACGACCGTGCTAGGTGGCCAGCTCGCCATCGACCACGAAAGCATTGACATCGCCTGGACCGACCCCGTCGATATCGCGGCTTTGGACATGCACCCCTCGATGCGGCTACGCATCACCCATTATCTGGACCAGCGGCCCACGCCCTACCTCGGGTAGACAGGCCGGTTTCACTGCCACGATTGCACGCGACGCACCGCGGCCAGCAAGTCCTCACGCGACAAACTGACCGCACGGTGCACCGGATCATCGGGTCCGTAGCGATTGACCACCTCGTCTAGACGTACAGCAGCGGACACCGGCGAACCGTCGGGTCCGCTCGTCAAATCGCAGAACGTCAACGCATCCAGCACCTCGGCCGCTGGCTCAGTGAACTCAGCCAGCCCATCAATGCCTCGCATCACTGCTTCCACTGCAGCGCCGGAATGGAACGCCACCAACGACACCACCAGTTCCGGGAAGCCCTGCGAGCGCAGAAACCGTGCTCCGTCCAGCGGGTGAAATCCCGTTGCCCGCACATCCGGCCCGTAACCGATGTCATGTGTCCATGCCGCGGCCACGAGACAATCACCGGCCTCCGCGTCCAGATGCGGCCGTATCCTCTCCGCTGTCGCCGCGACAGCCTGCACATGCTCCCAGCGCCGCCCAAGGCCGGCAATCTGCTCCTCGGCCAACGACCGCGCACGTTCCACCATTGCGACGCTCATACCATCAGCCTACGAGTCGACTGACGAAGCGGTGGAGCGCGAGTCAAATCGACGGTCAAGCCGCCAAATGCGTTTCCGCGACATCAACCGGGGACGGCTACCGTCCGCTGGCGCTCCCGT
>JAXHTL010000151.1:0-11857 GCA_034190095.1 Actinomycetota bacterium | reverse complement strand
CCTGTTGTTCTCGGCGAGGTCCTTGGCCACGATGTAGTACGGCGGCTGGTAGCTGCTGGCCGTCGGGTTCGGATCCAGCGGGACGTCCCAGAAGTCCGACGTCGAGAAGAACGTCACCGGGTCGTCGACGTGGTACTTGGCCAGCAGTGCGCGCTGCACCTTGAACAGATCCTCGGGGTAGCGCAGGTGTTCCTGCAGCTCCGGGCTGATGTCGCTCTTGGGTTTGACGGTGTCCGGGAAGACCTTCATCCAGGCCTGCAGCACCGGGTCGCTCTCGTCCTGCGCGTACAGCGTCACCGTGCCGTCGTAGGCGTCGACGGTGGCCTTGACCGAGTTGCGGATGTAGGACACCTGCTTGTCGGGCTGCAGCCGGTTGAGCGCGACCTCGTTGGAGTCCGTCGTCGCGGTCGACAGGGTCATCGACTGGGAGTACGGGTAGTTGTCCAGCGTGGTGTAGCCGTCGAGGATCCAGACGATGCGCTCGTTGACGATCGCCGGGTACATCGAGGTGTCGGTGGTCAGCCACGGCGCCACCGCCTCGACCCGGTCGGCCGGGTCGCGCTTGAACAGGATCTTGCTGTTCTCGCCGATCACGTTGGAGAACAGGAAGTTCCGCTCGGCGTACTTGGCGGCGAACAGGCTGCGGGTGAGCATGTTGCCGATGTCCACGCCACCGCTGCCGGTGTAGGTGTAGTTGCGGGTCGCGACGTTGGTCTCGTAGTCGTACTCGCGCGGGGCGCCGTTCTCCCCGACGATCGCGTAGTCGGCCGAGGTGTTGGAGATGACCGGACCGAAGTAGATGCGCGGCTGGCTCAGCGGCGCCGGCCCGGGCGAGATGACCTCGCCGTCGGCACCCACCACGCTGGCCAGGAACTCCGGATACCCGCCGTTCTGGTTGGGGTCGTTGGCGACCCCGCGCACGGTGTTGGCCGGTGAGGCGATGAAGCCGTTGCCGTGGGTGTAGACGGTGTGCCGGTTGATCCAGTCGCGCTGGTTGTCGATCAGGCGGTCCGGGTTGAGTTCACGGGCGGCCACCACGTAGTCACGCAGGTTGCCCTCGTCGTCGCGGTAGCGGTCCATGTTCAGCCGCTCAGGGAAGTAGTAGAAGTTCTTGCCCTGCTGGAACTGGGTGAACGCCGGGCTGACGATGTTGGGGTCGAGCACCCGGATGTTCGAGGTGGTCGCGCGGTCGGCGGCGACCTGCTGGGCCGTCGCCGGGGCGTCACCGGGATAGTCGCGATAGGTGACGTGCTCGTCGGTCAGGCCGTAGGCCTGCCGGGTCGCGGTGATGCTGCGGCTGATGTATTCGCTTTCCTTCTGCGCCGCGTTGGGCCGGACGCTGATCTGCTCCACCACCAGCGGCCAGCCGGCACCCACCACCAGCGAGGACAGCAGCAACAGCACCACCCCGATGGCCGGGATGCGCAGATCGCGCAGGAAGATCGCGGAGAACACGGCCGCCGCGCAGATGATGGCGATCGCCATCAGGATGAGCTTGGCCGGCAGCACGGCGTTGATGTCGGTGTAGCCGGCCCCGGTGAACGGTTTGCCGCCACGGGTGTGGCTGAGCAGCTCGTAGCGGTCGAACCAGTAGGCGACCGCCTTGAGCAGCACAAACGTGCCGACCAGCGAGATCAGCTGAATCCGGGCCGCCTTGCTGACCGCACCGGTCCGGCCGGCCAGCCGGATCCCGCCGAACAGGTAGTGCCCCAGCAGGTTCGCGATGAACGCCAGGAAGGTGGCCACCAGCAGGTAGGACAGCACCAACCGGTAGAAGGGCAGGTCGAAGGCGTAGAAGCCGAGATCGATGCCGAATTGCGGATCGGTCACCCCGAAGCTGCCGCCGTGCAGGAACAGCTGCACCCGGTCCCAGTAGCTCTGGGCCACGAAGCCGGCCATCACACCGACGAAGGCGGGCACCCCGATCCCGACCAGGCGCACCCGCGCCATCACCGCGGTGCGGTACCGGGCGACGGGGTCGTTCGGGCCGGCGGTCGGGACGAACACCGGCCGGGTTCGATAGGCCAGTGCCAGCGCGGCGAACACCACGCCGCCGATGACCAGCGAGACGGCCAGGAAGATGACCAACCGCGTCACCACCTGGGTGGTGAACACCGATCGGTATCCCAGCTCGCCGAACCACAACCAGTCGACATAGGTGTCGACGAACCGTGGCCCGATCAACAACAACACGACCGCGGCCACCGCGACCGCGATCCAGATCCGACTTCGTCGGGTCAGCTTCGGCATTTTCGCCGCGGGCCGCATACCCACTAGAGCACTCCAGTCTCGAACATTCCCAGCAGTTGTTCAGGTGGACCCAACTCTACGCATCCGCGATTCGTCGGTTCCCTAGCAGCGTGGAGGTTCGCCACCAGCGGAAAGCACCCGCATCGAATCTATCGCCTGTTCCAGGGTCTCCACCTTGAGCAGCTCGATGCCGTCGGTGTCGGCCGTGCGGGCTTCGTCGCAGTTCTCGGCGGGCACCAGAAACACCGTGGCGCCGGCGTCCTCGGCCGCCACGATCTTGTGGGTGATGCCGCCGATCGAACCGACCACACCGTCACCACTGATGGTGCCGGTGCCGGCGACGAACTTCGAACCGTTCAGATCGCCGGTGGTCAGCTTGTCGACGACGGCCAGGCTGAACATCAGCCCGGCCGAGGGCCCGCCGATGTTGGCCAGGTTGAAGTCGACGGTGAACGGAGCCCACGGCGCGTCGAGCACGTTGACGCCCATGAAGCCCTGCTCGCCCTCGGGATGCTCGTCGAGGGTGATCTCGGTGATGCCGGCCGGGGCGTTCTTGCGCCGGTAGTCCACCACGATGGTGTCGCCGGGCCGGGTCTGCTTCATCAGCGCCTGGAACTCCTCCAGGTCGGCGACCGGGGTGTTGTTCACCGCGTCGATGGCGTCACCGGCCTGCAGCTTTCCTTTCGACGGGCCGTCCTCGTCGATGCTCTCCACCGTGATCGCCATCGGGTACTTCAAGTAGTGCAGCGCGGCGTACTCGGCGCTGTCCTCGGACTCGCGGAAGTCGCGGGTGTTGGCCTCCTCGACCTCTTCGCGGGTGCGGTCGGGCGGATAGACCAGATCGCGGGGCACCAGCTGATCGCGTCCCGACGCCCAGAACACCAGGGCCTGCACCAGCGAGAGCTGGTCACGCTGCGAGACCGTGGTCATGTTGAGGTGCCCGCTGGTGGGGTGGACCTCGGTGCCCTCGATGTCGACGACCTCCTTGCCCTCGACCTCGCCGAGGGTGTTGAACGTCGGGCCCGGGCCCAGCGCCACGTAAGGCACCGTCACCAACCACAGCAGCACACCGAAGATCACGATCGGCACCAGCGCCACGGTCAGCGTCGAAATCCGCCTGTTCACGCCGCCCACAGTAAAGGTTCACCGGAGCGCACCCCGATCCGGCGAGCCCGTGCGCTGCCCTGTTGGCGCCGCCGAACGCGGGGTTCACTCAGAGCGTGACCCGCGCCCCCGCACATCGCCGCGGCGATGAGTACCGTTGAGGACATGGCTGACCTGCCTTTCGGCTTTTCGTCCGGGGACGACCCCGAGCGCGACAAACGCAAGAAGGACCCCGACTCGGGCTCCGGTCCGGGCAGCGACCCGTTCGGTGCCGGTTTCGGCGCCGGCGAGTTCGACATGTCGCAGCTGGGACAGATCTTCTCCAAGCTCGGCGAGATGTTCAGCGGTGCCGGCAGCGCGATGGCCACCGGCCAGTCGTCCGGCCCGGTCAACTACGACCTCGCCCGGCAGCTGGCATCCAATTCGATCGGATTCGTCGCGCCGGTGCCGCAGAAGACGACCGACGCCGTCTCCGACGCGGTGCGGCTGGCCGAGACCTGGCTGGACGGGGCCACCCCGCTGCCGGCCGGCACCTCCAAGGCCGTGGCCTGGACGCCCACCGACTGGATCGACAACACCCTGCAGACCTGGAAGCGGTTGTGCGATCCGGTCGCCGAGCAGCTGTCGGCGGTGTGGGCCGAGGCGCTGCCCGAGGAAGCCAAGGCGATGGCCGGTCCGCTGCTGTCGATGATGTCGCAGATGGGCGGCATGGCCTTCGGTTCTCAGCTGGGCCAGGCCTTGGGCACGTTGTCCAAGGAGGTGCTGACCTCGACCGACATCGGGCTGCCGCTGGGGCCCAAAGGGGTCGCCGCGCTGATGCCCGATGCCATCGAGTCGCTGGCCGAGGGGCTCGAGCAGCCGCGCAGCGAGATCGTCACCTTCCTGGCCGCCCGCGAGGCCGCCCACCACCGGTTGTTCTCCCATGTGCCGTGGCTGTCGGCGCAGCTGCTCAACGCGGTCGAGGCGTTCGCCAAGGGCACCAAGATCGACATGAGCGGCATCGAGGAGTTCGCGCGCGGCTTCAACCCGGCCTCGCTGTCCGACCCCTCCGAGATGGAGAACCTGCTCAACCAGGGCATCTTCGAACCCAAGGCCACGCCGGAGCAGACCGCGGCGCTGGAGCGGCTGGAAACGCTGCTGGCGCTGATCGAGGGCTGGGTGCAGACGGTGGTGGCGGCGGCGCTGGGTGACCGGATCCCGGGGGCCTCGGCGCTGAGTGAGACGCTGCGCCGTCGGCGCGCCACCGGCGGACCGGCCGAGCAGACGTTCGCCACGCTGGTCGGTCTGGAGTTGCGGCCCCGCAAGATGCGCGAGGCCGCCGAGCTGTGGCAGCGCCTGACCGACGCGGTCGGCCCGGATGTCCGCGACGGGGTGTGGCAGCATCCCGACCTGCTGCCGGAGTCCTCGGATCTCGACGAGCCGGCCGGGTTCATCGACCGCATCGTGGGCGGGGACACCAGCGGCATCGACAGCGAGTTCGAAGAGGCGATCTCCGACCTCGAACGCGACATCCAGCGCGGCCCCGACGACGACGGCACCGACGAGCCCCGGGACAGCTAGCTGCCCCTGTGGATAACTCGGTCCGGTGACGGCCCGGCGTGACACCGTCGAGGGGTGACGCGATACGCGCTGAACCCGGCCACCCCGGTGTTGTCCCGCCCCGACGGCACCGTGCAGGTCGGGTGGGATCCCCGCCGAGCGGTCATCGTCGCGCCGCCACCGGAGTTGCCGGCGGCGGTCCTGGCCGACCTGTTGCGCACGCTGCAGGGTGCGGCGACGGTGCCCGAACTGTTGGCCTCCGGTCTCGACGCCGGCGTGGTCACCGGCCTGCTCAGCCATCTGATCGAGCGCGGACTGGTCGCCCCGGTCTCCGTCGCCCCGCCCGGCGTCCGGTCGGCGGCGCTCCGGGTGCACGGCGACGGTCCGCTGGCCGATCTGGTGGTCTCGGCGATGCGCTGTTCGGGCGTGCGGATCAGCCATACCGCGCGCACCCACGCCTCGCCCGCTGCGGCCGATCTGGCGGTGCTGACCGACTACCTGGTCGCCGATCCGCGGGTGGTGCGCGACCTGCACGAGGCCGGGGTGGCGCATCTGGCGGTGCGGGTGCGCGACGGGATCGGGTTGGTCGGTCCGCTGGTGATTCCCGGCGTGACGAGCTGTCTGCGCTGCGCTGACCTGCACCGCAGCGATCGCGATCCGGCCTGGCCCGCGATCGCGACCCAGCTGTGCCGCACCGTGGGCAGCGCCGACCGGGCCACGATCCTCGGTACCGCCGCGTTGGCGTTGCGGGAGGTCCACCATGTGTTGCGCGCCGTCCCCGGCCACGACGGCGGCGGCGCGCCGTCGGGGCCGCCGCCGACGCTGGACACCACCCTGGAGTTCGACGTCGGCGCCGGCACGGTCACCGCACGACGCTGGACCCGCCACCCCGGCTGCTCGTGTTGACATCGCTCGTTGCCAACTCGTTGGCGGAAATTCAGCGCGGTCGTGGATGATGGTCTGGTGAGCGACATCAAGCGCGGGCGCGCCGCGCGCAACGCGAAGCTGGCAACACTGCCGGTCGGTATGGCGGGGCGCGCCGCAATGGGCTTTGGTAAACGGCTGACCGGGAAGTCGAAGGACGAGGTCAATGCCGAGCTGATGGACCGCGCCGCCCAGCAACTGTTCACCGTCCTCGGTGAGCTCAAAGGTGGCGCGATGAAGGTCGGTCAGGCGCTGTCGGTGATGGAGGCCGCCATCCCCGAGCAGTACGGCAAGCCGTACCGGGAGGCGCTGACCAAGCTGCAGCGGGAGGCCCCTCCGCTGCCCGCGGCCAAGGTGCACCGGGTTCTGGACTCCCAGCTGGGCACCAAGTGGCGCGACCGGTTCGCCTCGTTCGACGACAAGTCGGTCGCCTCGGCCAGCATCGGGCAGGTCCACAAGGCGGTCTGGGCCGACGGGCGGGAGGTCGCCGTCAAGATCCAGTACCCCGGCGCCGACGAGGCGCTGCGCGCCGACCTCAAGACCATGCAGCGCATGGTCGGCGTGCTCAAACAGCTCTCCCCCGGCGCGGACGTGCAGGGTGTGGTGGACGAACTGATCCAGCGCACCGAGATGGAGCTGGACTACCGGCTCGAGGCCGACAACCAGCGCGCCTTCGCCAAGGCCTACCAGGGCGACCCGCACTTCGTGATCCCGCACGTGGTGGCCAGCGCACCCAAGGTCGTCATCCAGGAGTGGATCGAGGGTGTTCCGCTGTCGCACATCATCCGCGAGGGCACCCAGGAGCAGCGCGATCTGATGGCCACCCGGCTGTTCGAGTTCTGTGACGACGCCCCGCAACGGCTGGAGATGGTGCACGGGGACGCCCATCCCGGGAACTTCATGCTGTTGCCGGGCGACAAGATGGGCGTCATCGACTTCGGTGCCGTCGCGCCCATGCCCGGCGGCTGGCCGGTCGAACTGGGCCAGATCCTGCGTTACGCCGTCGACAAGAACTACGACAAGCTGCTGCCCACCATGGAGAAGGTCGGCTTCATCCAGAAGGGGCAGCAGGTGTCCACCCGCGAGATCGACGACATGCTCAAGCAGTACGTCGAACCGCTGGAGGTGCCGGTGTTCCACTACCGCCGGTCGTGGCTGCAGAAGATGACCGCCGTCGAACTCGACCGTGCGGCCGGCCAGCTGCGGGCCGCCCGGCAGATGGACATCCCGCCGAAGCTGGCGATCCCCATGCGGGTGATCGCTTCCATCGTCGCGATCTCCTGCCAGCTCGATGCGCACGTGCCCACCCGGCGGATCGCCGAGGAGTTCGTGCCGGGATTCGCCGACCCGGACAACGCCTGACCCGCAGGAGACCCGCTCACCGCGTGGCGATCACGCGGCGACCGGGTCCTTGGCGTCCTTTCGCGGCCGCCCCCGCGGGCGTTTACGGGCGATGACCGAGCCCCGGTCGAGGATCTCGCCGCCCCACACCCCCCACGGCTCCTGACGTTCGAGTGCGGCGTTGAGGCATTCCTGCCGGATCGGGCACTGGGCGCACAGGTCCTTGGCCCGTTCGAGATCGCGCGGGTCCTCGGCGAACCACAGGTCTGGGTCCTCGACATGACACGGCACCGCCAGCTTCGTTTCCTCGCATGTCAGGGCAGACATGTCCAGTCCTCTACTTCCTGGTCGTTGATCGGCTATCGGCCATCTGTTCGGTGATGGATCTGCGACCAGGTGTTTCGCGGAGGTTCTCGGTCCGGAAAGACGAAGGCCACGGATCCGGTGATTGCGGGTCCGTGGCCTGGGTGGCGGTAGGGGTTGCGGCTAGTGATGACCCCTGACGGACGCGGCAATCGTCGCGGCGGCGGCGCGGCGCTTGCGCTGCGCCGCGGCGGCGGTGGGCATGGCGGGATGCTCCCAAACGGGGGCGGGGAAGGTCCGCGACATACCGGCAGCGGCTACGCAAGTGAACGCAACAGTGCTTGTCATGATCGTGGCACCCTCCTTTCGCACATGGCCTTCGTCTGTGTGCTGTTGAGGTTAGACGCTAGCAGCCGAACCCGACAACCTATTTTTGACCTGCGATTTTGGCTCGTCCGGCTAGTCCGGCGAATGGCGGCCCTTCACCAGCGCCAGGACGTCGGAGCCGAACTGCTCGAGCTTGCGGGCACCGATGCCGGGGATGGCCACCAGGGCCGCGTCGTCGGTGGGCAGCGATTCGGCGATCGCGATGAGGGTGTTGTCGGTGAACACCACATAGGCGGGCACGCTCATCTCCTTGGAGACGCGCAGCCGCCAGTCCTTGAGTTCGGCGAGCAGCTGCTCATCGATGTTCGACGGGCAGGTTTCGCACCGCCGCAGCATGATCGCCGGCGGCGCGGTGAGCACGGCGTTGCACACCCGGCAGCGCGGCGCGGGACCACGGGGTTTGCGGGGCCGGCTGGGTCCGTCGTCGCGCTGCGACTGGGGTGCGATGCCGTTGAGGAAGCGCGACGGGCGCCGGCCCTGACGCCCGCCGGGGTTGCGGGCCAGCGCCCAGCTCAACGTCAGATGGGTGCGTGCCCTGGTGACTCCGACGTAGAGCAGCCGGCGCTCCTCCTCGACCTGTTCGCTGTCCGGGCCGTGCGAGAGCGCATGCGAGATCGGCAGGGTGCCGTCGGCCAGCCCGACGAGGAACACCGCGTCCCATTCGAGCCCTTTGGCGGCGTGCAGTGAGGCCAGCGTGACGCCCTGCACGGTGGGTGGGTGGCGCGAGTCGGCGCGCTGCCGCAGTTCGGCGAGCAGCCCGCGCAGGTCCAGCTGCGGACGCTGGGCGACCTCGTCGTCGACGAGTTCGGCCAGCGCGGCCAGCGCCTCCCACCGGTCACGGGCGCGGGTGCCCGACGGCGCCTCGGCGGTCAGGCCCAGCGGTTCCAACGTCGCGCGCACCACGTCCGGAACGGCCGCCTCGGGCTCGGTGCCCCGTTCGGCGACCCGCTGCAGGGCCAGCACGGCCTGGCGGATCTCCTGACGGCTGAAGAAACCCTCGCCGCCGCGCACCTGGAAGGGCACCCCGGCCTCGGTCAGCGCCTCCTCGTAGACCTCCGACTGCGCGTTGATCCGGTACAGCACCGCGATCTCGGAGGCCGCCGTCCCGGATTCGATGAGCTTTCCCACCCCGCGGGCCACCGCTGCGGCCTCGGCCACCTCGTCGGGATACTCGTGGAACGTCGGGTCCGGACCGGGTGGACGCTGACCGACCAGGTGCAGCTTGCTGCCGGCCATGCGGCCCCGCGCGGCGGCGATGACCCGGTTGGCCAGCGACACCACCTGGGGGGTGGAGCGGTAGTCACGCTCCAGGCGCACCACGGCGGCGTCGGGGAACCGCCGGGAGAAGTCCAGCAGGTAGCGCGGCGAGGCCCCGGTGAACGAGTAGATCGTCTGGTTGGCGTCGCCGACGACGGTGAGATCGTCGCGCCCGCCCAGCCAGGCCTGCAGCACCCGCTGCTGCAGCGGCGTCACGTCCTGGTACTCGTCGACGACGAAACAGCGGTAGCGGTCGCGGAACTCCTGGGCCACCGCGGCGTCGTTCTCGATCGCCGCGGCGGTGTGCAGCAGCAGGTCATCGAAGTCGAGAAGGATCAGATCGTCGCCCCGCGACTTGAGCGACTCGTATCCGGCGTAGGCCGTTGCGGTCTTGGCCGCATCGAACGGGATGTCGCGGCCGGCCTCGGCGACGGCGTCCGGGTAGGCCTCCGGGGTGATCAGCGACGCTTTGGCCCACTCGATCTCACCGGCGAGGTCACGCACGTTGTCGGTGCCGGTCGCCAGCCCGGCCCGGTTGGCGGCCTGGGCCACGATCGCGAACTTGGAATCCAGCAGCTGCCAGTCGGTGTCACCGACGACGCGGGGCCAGAAGTAGGCCAGTTGACGCCGGGCGGCGGCGTGGAACGTCATCGCCTGCACCGACTCGGTCGGCGCGGCCGCGTCGTCGGTGGTGAGCGCGCGCAGGCGGGCACGCATCTCCCCCGCGGCGCGCTGGGTGAAGGTCACCGCGAGCACCTGGCCGGGCGCAACGTGCCCAGCGGTCACCAGGTGGGCGATGCGGCGGGTGATGGTGCGGGTCTTGCCGGTGCCGGCGCCGGCCAGCACACACACCGGCCCTCGCGGTGCGAGCACCGCCTCGCGCTGCTCGTCGTCCAGGTCGCCCAGCAGCAGATCACGCGCGGCCGTCGGGGACATGGCGACCATCATGTCAGCGAGCTCCGACACATGTGGCCCGGGCACGGCATGGATCTCGCATCGGCTACGTTGAAGGGCCTATGAGCGCAAACGATGCCGCCACGGTCACCATGTACACCACGACATGGTGTGGCTACTGCGTCCGGCTGAAGAAGATCCTCAAGAACGAGGGCATCAGCTACACCGAGGTCAACATCGAGCGCGATCCGGCCGCGGCCGACTTCGTGGCGTCGGTCAACGGCGGCAACCAGACCGTGCCCACCCTGAAGTTCGCCGACGGGTCCACGCTGACCAACCCGAGCGGGGCCGAGGTCAAGGCCAAGATCGCCGGCTGAGGCCACGTCCCTCGCCGGCCGCACCGGGACTCAGTCCAGGGCAGCCCACGACTCGATGATCTCCCGGGCGATCGAGATCGACCCCGGCAGCAGCAGCCGCGAGTCACCGCCCGAGCCCCAATCCCCGCGGTCCAGCGCCTCGCGGATCTCGGCGCGGGTGAACCAGGCCGCCTCGGCGATCTCGCCGTCGTTGAACGAGAACTCCTGGTCCGGGTCGCCCAGGGCGTGGAAGCCGACCATCAGCGACCGGGGGAACGGCCATGGCTGACTGCCGAGGTATTCGACATCGGTGACGGTCAGTCCGATCTCTTCGGCGATCTCGCGCACCACACACGACTCGAACGACTCACCGGCCTCGACGAACCCGGCCAGGATGGAGAACAGCCGCTGCGGCCAGAGCGCCTGGCGGGCCAGCACCGCCCGGTCGTGCCCGTCGTGCACCAGACAGATGACCGCCGGGTCGATGCGCGGGAACTCTTCGCGTCCGCTGAGCTCGCTGACCCGCGACCAGCCGGCCTTGACCGGCCGCGTGGGTGCGCCGTCCACCGGGCTGAACCGGGCGTTGTCATGCCAGTTCAACAGTGCGGTGGCGGTGGCGACCAACTGCGCGCTGAGGTCGTCGAACACATCGCCGGTGCGGCGCAGATCCAGCACCTCGGTGGGCGCCTGCGCATCTTCGGGGGGCTCGAGCTCCGACCGCACCGCCCACACGTGCCGACCGTCGTCGAGCCGGCCCAGGAACACGGCATTCTCCGGGGGAGCCGCACCGACGCCGTCGGTCCGGTTCAGGACAGCGCGGCCCTGCGAGATCAGCACCTGGTTGCGGCGGTCCACCCGCAGCAGCAGCGCGTCGGGCCAGCCGGCCACCGCGGCGTCGACGTCGGTGCGCAGCGCGTCGGCCCGGTCGGCGCCCACCCGCGACAGCAGTGGGACCTGGCGCAGCCGGAAGCTCACCGCTCGGCCTCGGCGCTGCGGATGTACAGCAGCCGGTCCCCCACCTCGAGCGCGTCGACCTGCGCGTCGTCGACCCGGATCAGCTTGTTGTCCCGCACCACCCCGAGCACCAGATCGTGCAGATGCCGCGGTGAGCCGCCGGCCTCCTTGGGTGACACCTCCCGCTCGGCGATCGCGAATCCGGCGTTGGGCGTCAGCAGGTCCTCCATCATCTCCACGACGCTGGGGGTCTGCACCGCGATGCCGAGCAGGCGGCCCGCCGTTTCCGAGGTGACCACGGTGGAGTCGGCACCCGACTGTTCGAGGAGGTGCTGGTTCTCGGCTTCGCGCACGGCGGCGATGATCTTGGCCTTGGGGGCGAGTTCGCGCGCGGTGAGGGTGACCAGCACGGCGGTGTCGTCGCGGTTGGTGGCCACGATGATCGACTTCGCGTGCTGTGCGCTGGCCAGCCGCAACACCTCGGAATCGGTGGCGCTTCCGCGCACCGTCCGCACTCGAGCGCGCCAAGAGCGCAGGGCTGGTGACGG
>JAXHTL010000150.1:0-11949 GCA_034190095.1 Actinomycetota bacterium | reverse complement strand
TGCGCTGGTGGCCCGCAGGACATGGTCGACGATGCGGGCGTAGGTCGCGACGGTCGACGCGCTCGTGTCGCTGTGCAGGTTGTAGCCGTGGTCGGCGCCCCGGACCACGTGGTAGCCGGCCAGCGCACCGACCGCCTCGAGTGCGGTGGCGTAACGGTGGGCCTCGTCGCGGAGCCGGTCGTACTCGGCCGCGATGATCAATGCGGGTGCGATCCCGCCGATTCCGGCGGTGTTGTCCGCCCAGGCCGGCGAGGCGAGCGGATCGCGACGCCGGGACCGGTCGGGAATGTAGGCGGTGTCGAACGCCTCGCCCATCCACGGCGTGAGGACCGCGCGCAGACCGAGCGGTGACGGTTTGTCCCAGGTCGAGGTCACCAGGTCCAGAGGTGCGTAGTGCAGCACCTGCAGCGCGATGCGGGGGCCGCCGTTGTCCAGCGCGAGCCGGGCGGCGGCGGCGCTGAGATTTCCGCCCGCGCTCTGGCCCCCCACGCACAGCCGGGCGCCGTCCCAGTCGTGCCCGCCACCGGCTGCCCAGCAGACGATGTCGTAGATCTGCTGCGGTGCTGCCGGGAATCGGCGCCGCGGCGCGAGCACGTAGTCGGGATTGATCACCACCACGCCGGCGTTCGCCGCCAGATAGCGGCACCAGGGGTCGTCCTGTTCGGGGTGGCCGACGGCGAACCCGCCGCCGTGGACGTTGACGTACACCGGCGGGTGCGGCGTACCGGCAGGTGGACGGTAGACGGTGGCCGGCGCGTCGCCGTGGCGGGTGGGGATGGTCACCGGGGTCGTGTCGCCCGGGATGTCGGGAAATCGAACGGCCGCACGGGCAGTGGTGTCGACGGTGGCGGCGAACACGCGCACCAGCGCGTCGGCCACGGCCGGGATCATCGGGATCGGCACCGTGGCGCCGCAGTCCCCGCCGTGTTCGTCGGGCCGGAACGCGCGACGACGGTGGCACGCCAGCCGCGGGCGGTGAGCTGATGGGCCAGCGCGGGTCCGGCGATACCGGCTCCCGAGATGACGGCGTGGCGAGTCACGGGTGGGGTCCTGTCTGGCGAGGTGGCCGCTCTCGGGCCAGCCTAGAGAATCGGGCAGTGCCCGTTGCCGGACGGCGGTATCGGCGGGCGCGCGTTCACATCGCGAACCGGCTCACGTTGTCGGGGTGGATCACGATGCGGACCTGGTCTTCGGCCAGCAGGACCCGTAACTGCGCGGTGCGGGTCACCTCGTCGTGCGGCCAGTAGCGGGTGGCCAGCCGGGCGGCCAACTCGTGTGCCCCGTCGGATTCCACGCTGACCCGGCCGGCGACCGAGATCCACCGCTCGGGTTCGCCGACCGGGGCGGCGACGACCAGGGATGCGCGGGGGTCTCGTCTCAGCCGGCGCACCTTGACGGTGTCCGGCCCGGTGAACAGCTGCACCGTGCCCTGCTCGGTGGCCTCGAACCAGACCGGACGGGGCTGGGGCGGAACGGAACCCGCGGCGACGGTGATGAACCCGTAGAGCGGACGTCGCAGGAACTCGAGGTCGTCGGCGGTGAGGGCGTGGTGGTGCGGAGTCATGGCTCTCCCAGTGTCGTGGTGCGATCCCCACCCTTTCCATGACACGAGCGACCGGGTTATTCCCCGGTACCGGCCCGGGGCCGCCTGCCGTTGCCCGCTATGTTGACCGCCGTGGATTCAGAACTCGACGGGCCGGTGCTCGTCACCGGGGGGTGCGGTTTCATCGGGCGCGCTGTCGTGCGGGCACTGCTGGACACCCAGACCGAGGTGACGGTCGTCGACCGGGTCAGCCCCGACAGCAGGACCGACGGTGTGCGGTACGTCGTCGGTGAGCTCGGTGACGGTGCGGTCGCCGACAGTGCGGTGGCCCCGGGCACCGCCGCGGTGATCCATCTGGCCGCCGCGACGTCGGTGCTGCGCTCGGTGCAGCAACCCGTCCAGACCTACGCCGACAACGTCGCCGTCACCCAGCAACTGCTCGAGGTGGCCCGCACCCGCTCCGTCGGCCAATTCCTGCTGGCCTCCACGAACGCGGTCGTCGGCAACGTGGGCGAGGCCGTCATCACCGAACGACTCCCGCTGCGACCGCTGACCCCGTACGGAGCGACCAAGGCCGCCTGCGAGATGCTGCTGTCCGGTTACGCCGGCGCCTACGGGATGACGACCTGCGCGCTGCGGTTCAGCAACGTCTACGGGCCGGGCATGGCACTCAAGGACAGCTTCGTGCCGCGGCTGATGCGCGCGGCGCTGGACGGCTCGACGGTCACGATCTACGGAGACGGAACCCAGCGCCGCGACCTGGTCCACGTCGACGACGTCGCCCGGGCCGTGCTGCTCGGCCGGCACAGCCGCTACACCGGCACCGCGATCGTCGGAGCGGGGTGCTCGGTGTCGGTACTCGACCTGGTCGAGGCCGTCCGTGCCGTCACCGGCAAGCCGCTGCCCACCCGGCATGTCGAACCGCAACAGGGCGAGATGCCCGCTGTGGTGGTCGACGTGGCGCACAGCGCCGAGGCGATCGGCTACCGGCCGACGGTCGGCCTCGCCGAGGGGCTGGAGAGCACCTGGCGCTACTTCCTCGACAACGTCGGCGCATGACCCGGCTGGCCGACTATCCCGACGACGTCGACACTGGTGCGGTCGCGGAGTTCGACCGGCGCTACCCAGACCTGCGACTGGCCGAGTTGGTCGTCGTGATCGCCGCCTACAACGAAGCCGACGGCATCGGCGCGGTGCTGGACGAGCTACCCGACCGCTGTTGCGGGCTGCCGGTCGACGTCCTTGTCGTCGACGACGGCGGCACCGACGGCACCGCGGAGGCGGCCCGCGCGCACGGCGCCTACACCTGCGTGGCACCGCGCAACCGCGGGCAGGGAGCGGCGTTGCGGCTGGGCTACCGGCTCGCCGCCCGCGGTGGCGCGCGGTTCGTGGTGACCACCGACGCCGACGGCCAGTACGACGGCGCCGAACTGGAGACGCTGGTCAAACCGCTGATCGAGAACCGGGCCGACTTCGTCACCGGGTCGCGGCGACTGGGCCGGCACGAGTCCGACAGCCGGTTCCGCTGGCTCGGGGTGCGGTTCTTCGCGGTGCTGGCCAGCCTGCTGACCTGGCGGCACATCACCGACACGTCGTTCGGGTTCCGGGCGATGCGCGCCGAACTGGCCGGCTCGGTCACGCTCACCGAGCCGCAGTACCAGTCCTCGGAGTTGCTGCTCGGGGTCACCGCCCGCCGCGCGCGGGTGCTCGAGGTGCCGATGACGATGCGCCGCCGTGCCCACGGGGGCAGCAAGAAGGGCGTCGACGTGGTCTACGGCGCCCAGTACGCCCGGGTCATGACCCAGACGTGGTTCCGGGAGTACGTGCGGGCCGGTCGACGAAGATGAACCTGTCGAAGAGCACGAACTTCAGCACGAACATCGCCCCGTAGGTCCCCAGGAAGGACGCTCCCACCAGCACCACCTGCCACGCGTGCGAGGCGACGTGGTCCCGGACCCAGTTGTCGGCGGCGGTGGTGACCAGGATCGCGGCCACGGCGGTGACGATGACGATCACCGCGTAGGGCAGTACCTCCCTGCGGTGGTGCGGACGTCCGCGCCGCTGCCACGCCCAGTACCGGTTCATCAGGTAGTTCGGGACGGCGCCCGCCACGAAGGCCAGCACGCTGGCCAGCAGCGGCAGGCCGGAGAGCCAGTAGGTGAGCAGGAACACCGCCTCGCTGATCAGCCCGGCGATGACCGAGGCGCCCGCGTAGCGGCCCCACAGCAGGAACCGTGGCCGGAGGGCGGTGCGGCTCACCGCCGGGCCGGGGTCCGTGCCACGCACAGCACCGACTGGCCGAACGGGACCCGAACCACCCGCTCCAGCGCCCGCGTCACCGGGACGACGACGCGGTCGAACACCGACACCAGCTTCGAGTTCGGCGACGTCGAACCACCCCGGCGCACCGTCAGCCACCACGCGACACCACCCAGCAGGTTGACCGGTTTGACCAGCTCGACCTCCAGCCCCGCGCGGCGCACCGCACCGGCGAGCGTGCTCGGCGTATACCGGCGCACATGGCCCACCTGTCGGTCGAATTCCCCGTAGAGCTGCTGATAGCCGGGCACCCACAACACGATGCTGCCGCCGGGCCGCACGGCGGTGGCCAACGACCGCAGCGCGCCCGCGTCGTCGTCGATGTGCTCGAGCACGTTGATCGCGACGACCGAGTCGACCGGCGTGTCCAACTCCGGTGCGACGCCCAGCGCCAGCGTCCTCGTCTCGACCTCCGGGCGCCCGGCGAACCGCCGTGCCATCATCTCGACCGCCTCGGGATCGACGTCGGTGAGTATCAGCCGGTCGACGTCGTCGAACTGCTCGGCGAACTCGCCCAAACCCGCGCCGACCTCGAGGATCGACCTGCCGCAATGCGGTGCGATCAGGTCGAACTGATAGCGGCGGTACCGGGGTTTGTCGCGGCCGGCCGCTTCGAGCTGACGCCCGGTGGCAGCGGTGAACGCGCCCCGGTCCTCGGTCATGCATTCCTCCCGCCTTCGGCACGCGTCCTGCCGCAATTGTGCACGTGATTGTCACCGTGTCTTACGCTCATGGTCACACCACCGGCGAAGGGATGCAGTTTTGCGAGTTCTCGTGCTCGGCGGCGACGGATATCTCGGCTGGCCCACCGCGCTGCATCTGTCCGATCGCGGACACGACGTCGCGGTGCTCGACAACTTCGCCCGGCGTGGTTACGACGACGAGCTCGGCGTGTGCAGTCTGGTGCCGATCGAGGACCTGGACGTGCGCGTCGCGGCCTGGCAGGAGGTCTCGGGCAAGCAGATCGGCGTCTACACCGGAGATTTGCTCGACGCCGACTTCGTGTACGCGACGCTCGGCGAGTTCAAGCCGGAAGCGGTCGTGCATTTCGCCGAACAGCGCGCCGCGCCCTATTCGATGATCGACCGGGCCCACGCGGTGTACACCCAGCACAACAACGTCATCGGCACCCTGAACCTGCTGTATGCGATCGGCGAGCTGGACCGCGACATCCACCTGGTCAAGCTGGGCACCATGGGGGAGTACGGAACGCCCAACGTCGACATCGAAGAGGGCTGGCTCGACCTCGAACACAACGGGCGCAAGGACCGCGTGCTGTTCCCGAAGCGGCCGGGATCGTTCTACCACCTCAGCAAGGTGCACGACTCGCACAACATGGAGTTCACCTGCCGCGCCTGGGGCCTGCGGGCCACCGACCTCAACCAGGGTGTCGTCTACGGACAGAAGACACCGCAGACCGCGCTCGATCCGCGGCTGGCCACCCGGTTCGACTACGACAGCGTGTTCGGCACGGTGCTCAACCGCTTCGTCATCCAGGCGGTGCTCGGTGAGCCGCTGACCGTCTACGGCACGGGCAACCAGATCCGCGGCCTGATCGACATCCGCGACACCGTCGAATGTATCCGGCTGGCTGTCGAAAGCCCGGCCGAGCGCGGCGAGTTCCGGGTGTTCAACCAGATGACCGAGTCGAAGTCGGTCCGCCAGATCGCCGACGTCGTGGCCGATCAGTTCCCCGGGCCGGTGCAGATCGAGCATCTGACCAACCCGCGCATCGAGCTGCAGGAGCACTACTACAACGTCAAGCACACCGGTCTGGTCGGGCTCGGCCTGGACCCGCACCTGCTCTCCGACGTCCTGATCGAGTCGATGTTCGGCATCGTCGAGCAGAACAAACACCGCGTCGACGCCGAGAAGCTGTATCCGACGGTGCAGTGGACCAGCTCCGGTAACAGCTAGCGGCGTGGTCGATGTCCTGCGCAGTACCGGCAGGCTGATCGGCCGGCACTGGCTGCTGAGCGCGCTGGTCCTGGCCGGTGTGGTGCTGCGGGTGCTGGCCTGGTTCGCCTATCAGCCCGCGCTGCTGTTCATCGACTCCTTCCGCTATCTGGGCAACCTCTACGAGTTCGATCCCAGCGGCCTGAACCCGATCGGCTACGAGCTGTTCGTCCTGACCCCGGTGCTGGCGGTGGGCGGGTTGGAGCTGGTCACCGCGATCCAGCACCTGGCCGGGGTGCTGTCGGCGGTCGCGCTGGCCGCGCTGGCGCTGCGCCACGGGGTGAACCGATGGTGGGCGGCGGTCGCCGCGGCCCCGCTGCTGCTCGACGGCTACCAGATCCAGATCGAGCAGCTGATCATGTCCGATGCCTGGCAGCAGGTGCTGCTGGTCGCGCTGCTGTGGGTGCTGCTGGGCACCGGAGCCCCCAACCCGCGCCGCGCCGCGCTGGCCGGGCTGCTGGTGGGGATGGCGGTGATGCTGCGGCTGGTCGCACTCGCACTGGTCGTCCCGATCCTGGGCTACCTGCTGATCGCCGGCGGAGCGTGGCGGCTGCTGCGCACCCGGGTGGGGTGGCGGACGATCGGCGCCCGCACAGCGGCTTTCGCGCTGGCCTGTGCCGCGGTGCTGATGGGCTACGCAACCTACTTCCAGGCCGAGACGGGGCAGTGGGGCCTGACCCGCACCACCAGCCAGGTGCTCTTCGGGCGCGCCGCGGTGATCGCCGACTGCGACACCCTCGAACTCGACGACCTGCTGGAACGGGCCTGCCCCACCGAACCGCTGGGGGAGCGCCGCCGCCTCGACGACTACGCCCACATCCAGCGGGAGAAGGGATTCCGGGTCCGCTTTCCGTCCGGCACCGATCTCTACGAGGTGCAGCGGGAATTCGGCTGGACCGTGATCGCCCAGCAGCCACTGGATTTCGCCGCCGCGGTGGCGGTGGACTTCGGCAAGGGTTTCCGCCCGACCCGTATCGACGCCGACGGCGACGTTCCGGTGAGCCGGTGGCAGTTCCAGCTCGAGTACCCCAACGCCGACAAGGACCTGACCAAGCGGGTCGCCCGGAAGTTCAGCGGGCAGGATCCCGAAACCGTGCGTGGCCTGGCGTCGTTCCTGCGTGGCTACCAACTCAGCGTCGGCTACACCCCGGGCCCGCTGTTGGCGGTGTTCGGCGTCATTGCGCTGCTGGCGGGTTTGGGAGTCGGCCGGGCCCGCCGCAGCGGCATCCGGTCGGCGATCCTGCTGGCGCTGGGCATGGCGCTGACCATGTTGCTCCTCTCGGCGGCCTTCGAGTTCTCCTGGCGCTACCAGCTGCCCGCCCTGGTGCTGCTGCCGTTCGCCGGGGTTCTCGGGATCACCGCGATCTGGCGGCGACCGCCCGCGGCGCCGCCGCTACCCGGTGCGCAGGACTGGCTGTGGCGTAGACCGTTCTCCTGGAGTGCCGGCGTGCCGGTCAGCCGGCGACGATCGCGTCGCCGTTGACCGCGATCGGTGCGACCTCCAGCGGCCGCGACGCCGGACCGTTGGCGACGGTGCCGTCGAGGTTGAACCTGGACCCGTGGCAGCGACAGTTGATGGTCCCGCCGGAGACGTCGGCCAGTGTGCAGCCGGCATGGGTGCACACCGCCGAGAAGCCGCGGAACGTGCCTGCGCTCGGCTGGGTGATGACGACGTCGTCGACGATCACCCCGGACCCCACCGGCACATCGGCCGTGTTGGCGATGGCCACAACCGCGCCGCCGGGGGAAACCGGTTCGGCGGCAGCGCTATCGGCAGCCGGGGCGGCGGGCTGCTGCCCGTAGCCGCTGCACGCCGAGACGCCGACCGCGACGCCGCCGAGACCCGCCGTGACGAGGAACTGTTGCCGGGTGAGTCCGAACTGCTTGTCGTGCATGCGAATACCTTCGGGTCGCGGGCTCACAGCGTGAGCCCGTTGAGTTGGAAGAACCACAGCGCCGAGGTCAACCACACGTAGACCAGGGCGAAGAACACCACGCCCCCGGCGACCGGGATGACCCAGCCGGCCAGGCCGCGCCGGGTCAGCAGCAGCATCTTGGTGACGAACGCGCCGTAGAAGAAGCACCCGAACAGCGAATGGAACAGCACCCGGGTGTCCGGTCCGGCGAAGCCGAGTGCGTAGAGACAGTGCACCGCGACCGGAACGGTGGCCAGCACCGCGAGCCGGCCGGACCACACGTGGGCGGGGGCGACCCAGGCCGGGACGCGGTGGCGGGGCACCAGGCGGTACATCGCCAGCGCCGAGCCCAGCTGGAACAGCGCCAGCACCATTGCCAGCGTGGCCAGCCACGACTTGACCGCCACCGGGCTGGAGAAGCCGGCCACGTTGACCGCGAAGAACTGCGGTTCATGCACCCGGCCGAAGACACCGAGACCGACCGCGACCAGCGCGCCGGCGACCACGGCCGACGCCAGTCCGGCACCCCCGCGAGCGGATTGCACCCGGATACGGGCGGTGGGCGCCTCGCTGAAGTCAGTACCCATCGCCGGCCCCGCCGCGCTCGGCGCCGACCTGGGTGGCTGCGAAGTCCCAGCTGCGTTCGCCGATCCACAGGGTGCCGACCACGGTGTCGCCGCGCAGCTGCCCGGTGAGCCGGTCGGCGCCGGTCTGGTCGGCCAGGCGGACCGCGCCGTCCCACGCCGTCCCGCTCAGCCAGCTCTCGATGCCGACGTTGTCGCAGGCGTAGGCCTTGGCGGTACCGCCGTCGACGGTCAGTTCGACGGTCAGCACGCGGCCCTGCAGCGGGATGTCGGCGGCGTATTCGGCCCACACGGGGAACACATCGGGGGCCGGTTCGGCCGCGGGGGCCGGAGCCGGTGGCGAGCCCGCCGGTTCGGCCGCCGACGCGACCGGGGCGGACACGACCTCAGCGGCCGGATTCGGGTTCGCGAAGTCGTTGACCAGCCACCACCCGGCACCGATCGCGCCGACGGCGGCGATCGTGGTGAGAGGCCCGAACAGTCTGCGTGTGCTCATGCACCGATGATGTCCAGCCGTCGGCGCGGGGGCTTGGAGCGTGGCTGGAGATTACGTGGAGACTCGCCGCAGGCGGCGCTACACGGGCAGGCGTAGCCGGGGGACGGACATCCGGATGATGCTCCATCCGATGAGGATGCCCAGCGCGATGGCGAGAACGGCAGCCCCGGTGCTCTGCACGGTGCTGAACGACGCGACCTCGCCGGTGGCCCGTTCGGTGAACTGGATGAAACTCAGGGCGCCGGGCACCAGACCCCAGAACACGGTGAGCACCATCACCATCGGCGGGGGCGCGGTCTTGAAGCCCGCGGCGAACACCGCGAAGATCACCGCCACGATGGCGCCGAGTCCGCCCGCCATGGACTGTTCGAGGAACAGCAGCCCCACCTGCTGGCCGAGCAGGGCCACCCCCAGTCCGAGCACCAACCAGAGCAACGAGCCCCGCGGGGCCGACAGGTACCAGTACAGCCCGATCGCCATCACCAGCACCGCGACATAGAACGACCACCCGCCCATCGGCGCCGAGGATCCGCCGGGTTGTGCGGACCCGGCGACGCGCAGGCCCACCACCACGCCGGCCGTCAGCATCGCCAACTGCGCGACTCCGTGGATCAACCGGGAGGCCCCGGCGACCCGCTGGCCGCTGGCCAACTCGATCGCCCCGGTGGTCAGCGCAAAGCCCGGCAGCACCGCGATCAGCGGCGGGGCGACAACCCGGAGCAGGTCCTCGTCGGCGGCCCCGACGGCGAACCAGACCGCCAGCACGGTGACGAGGAACGCGGCGACGGTCGCCTGGATCGGGGCCAGCGCCGGGAAGCGCCGGCCGCCGACGAGGACCAGGCCGGCGACCGCGCCGAGGACCACATAGGCGGGCAGCGCCTGCCAGGTCGGGTTGAGCATCATCCCGAACCCGACGGTGGCCAGCACGTACCCGCAGATCGTCAGTGCGGCTCCGAAGCGCGGTGGCATCTCCCGCATCGCGTCGACCGCGTCGACCGCGTCCCGGGGTGCGATCGCCCCGGCCGCGGCCTGGATGGCGATATCGGCGAGGGTGCTCGCCTGGTCGAGCCGCACAGTCGCCCTGGTGGTTTCGTCCAGGTCGGTGACCTGCGCATCGTCGATGTGCACGATGATCGTTGCGGGGAACACCGCCAGCCGCACCGCGCTCGTCGTATAGGCCGAGGCGATGGCCAGCAACCTCTCGGCGACGAGGTTGGTCGGATGGCCGACCTCGAGCATCGCGATCCCGAGGCTGCGCAGCATGGCTGCGATCTCGACCGCCGGGTAGGTGTCCGGTCCAGCGCCGTCCGCGGTGGGCGCCGTCTTGCGCACCGCCTTCCACAGACGCTGCGGCCGGCCCTGGGCTTGGACGGTTGCCATGCGGTGCTCACTCCTCGTGTTTCGTCGCGGCCCGGCTCGGCGGGCGCTCTCGATCTTCAGCGGGTGGGCGCGGCTGCGCAAGGCGCCCCGGTCGGCTCTGACTAGGGTGGTGCTGCAGTCGTGCGAAGGGCGTCACCGTGGGAATCACCGGAAACCAGCACCTCCAGGCCCCGACGGGTTCCGCCGGTTCGGCCCGCCGAGTCGGCGAGGACGAGCACTACATACCGTTTCGCCGAGCGGCGATCGTCGATCTGCTGGCTCAGCGGCTACCCGCCGACGAGCAACCGTTGTTCGGTGAACTCGCCGAGGTGCTGTCGGCGCTGCTGCACCATCGGTTCCGGCAGCGCATCGAGGTGATCAAGGACACCTACCACACGCTGAGCCCTTCCCCGGATGTGCGGCGGGTCATGCATTTCGACGACGCGGACCGACGGGACGCGTCCGAGCGGCTCCAGCGCGAACTGCTCGAGCTCGCCGAGCGGGCCAACTTCACCCGGATCAGCGACGAGGAGCTGGCCCGGGCATTCGACGAGGAAGGCATGATCAAGGTTCGCCTCGAGATCGACACCGGCGATATCGAGAAGGCCATGTTCTTTCGGCGGGGGGAGTTGCACCGCCAGCGCGTGGACAAGCAGCTGCTGGGACTGCGACGCAGGACCGTCGCATTTCGTAGCTATGCGAAAGTGCTGGTCTACGTGAAGTTCAAAGACGAGGAGCACTTCGGCGGACGCGACGTCGAGAACCTTCCGTTCACGCCGGGGTCGACGATGATCAAGCTCTTCGAGAACGTGCCCTGCCGCGACGTCGAGATGCTGTATCCCAATGTGCGGGTTGCCATGCGGTTGGTCGACAAGCTGTTGATCGGAGTTCCGGCCGCGATCTCGGGAGTCGTGGTGATCGCGACCAAACTCGTCGCATCGATGGGCGTGCTCCTGTTGCTGATCGCGTTCTATCTCGGCCTTCGTGACGAGCCGGTGGAACTCGATCAGGCCACCCTGGTGAGCATCGGGGCGGGCATGGCCGCTTTCGGCGGATACCTCGTCCGGCAGTTCAGCAAGTTCAAGAACCGCAAGATCCAGTTCGTCAAGGCGCTGTCGGAGAACCTGTACTTCCGCAACCTCGACAACGACGTGGGTGTCTTCTTCCACCTCCTCGATGCCGCCGAGGAGGCCGAGGTGAAGGAGGCGGTGCTGGCCTATCACTTCCTGCGCAGCTCGCCCACCGCGCTGTCGGCACCCGAGCTGGACGAGCGGATCGAGTCGTGGTTTCGTGCCGAGCTGGACTCCAGGTTCGATTTCGAGGTGTCCGACGGGGTGCGCAAGCTGCGCGAGTTCGCGCTGGCCGACGAACGCGAGGGCAAGCTGACCGCCGTCGAGCTCGGCGAGGCCACCCGCCGCCTCGTCGCCGCATGGGACCGGGTGTTCGAGCAGGCCGAGCCGCGCGGTCGGCCCTACCCGGCCCAGACGTCTTCGACGTAGCGGTCGGAGGCCACCAGGCCGTCGAGCCAGGCCCGGGCGGTGTCCTCGCCGGCGCCGGTGCGCTGCCGGTAGATGTCCAGGAATGCCCGCCGCACGGCCGGGGCCATCCGGGCGCCGTCGCCGCACACGTACACATACGCGTCCTTGGCCGGGTCGCCGAGCATGTCCCACACCTCGTCGGCGTCGGCGGTGATGCGGTCCTGGACGTAGCGCACCCCGTCCTGTGCGGCGCGCGAGAACGCGGGCCGCATCCGTACGACGCCCAGCTCCTCGCCCT
>JAXHTL010000015.1:0-47287 GCA_034190095.1 Actinomycetota bacterium | reverse complement strand
GAGATCCCGCAGGCGCAGTCGGCCCACGACACCTTCTGGGATTTCGTCTCACTGCACACCGAGGCCACCCACCACGTGTTCTGGAACATGAGTGACCGCGGCATCCCCCGGTCGTATCGGACCATGGAGGGATTCGGGGTGCACACCTTCCGGTTGGTCAACGCCGACGGTGCCACCAGCCTGGTCAAGTTCCATTGGAAACCGCTGGCCGGCGTGCACTCGCTGGTGTGGGAAGAGGCGCAGATCGCTGCCGGGGTCGACCCCGATTTCCACCGCCGCGACATGGCTGAGGGAATCGAGAACGGGGCCCCGCTGGAGTACGAGTTCGGCGTGCAGGTGATGGCCGACGACGGCACGGAAACCTATCAGGGCATCGATCTGCTCGACCCGACCAAGATCGTTCCCGAGGAACTCGTCCCGGTCCAGCGGATCGGCAAGCTCACCCTCGATCGCAATCCGACCAACTATTTCGCCGAGACGGAGCAGGTCGCCTTCCACACCGGCAACCTCGTTCCCGGTATCGAGCCGACCAACGACAAGCTCATGCAGGCTCGGTTGTTCTCCTACCTGGACACCCAGCTGACCCGGCTCGGCGGGCCAAACTTCAGCCAGCTGCCGATCAACCGGCCGCACTGCCCGGTCAACGACATGCTGCGCGACGGTATGCACCAGACCGCCGTGCACACCGGCGAGGCACCGTACCGCCCCAACAGCATCGACGGCGGTGAGCCGGTGGTCGTCGACGCCGGGGACGGCGCCTACGTGCCGACTCCTCGCCCGGTCGAGGGCCCGGTGGTGCGGGCCCATCCTGCCTCGTTCGACGACCATCTCAGCCAGGCGGCGATGTTCTACCGCTCGCTGAGCGGTGTCGAACAGGCGCATCTGGCCGAGGCCTTCACCTTCGAACTGGGCAAGTGCTACGAGCAGCAGATCAAGGAGCGCCAGCTCGAGGTCCTGGCCAGCGTCGATGCCGCCCTGTGTGCGCAGGTCGCCGAAGGTCTCGGCCTGCCCGCGCCGCACGGCGACCCGCCGTCGGATGTCGCGGTGTCTCCCGCGCTGTCCCAGGTGGTCACCGAGCCGGGTCCGGTCACCGGCCGCAAGGTCGCCGTCATCGCCTCCGACTCCGCCGACCTGGCCGGTGTCGCCGCACTCACCGAAGCGCTCCGCGGCGCCGGGGTGACCGTCCATGTCACCGCACCCGCGGGCGGGCAGCTGGGTTCGGGCAGCGACGCGCTGATCGTCGAACGCACCTTCACCACGGCCAGATCCATCGAGTTCGACGCCGCGGTCGTCGCCGCGGGTGCCATGACCGGCCTGGACATCAAGCTCACCGTGCTGCTGCAGGAGATGTTCCGGCACTGCAAGCCGATGGGAGCCTGGGGCGACGGCACCTCGCTGCTGCAGCGTGCGGGCATCGGCCTCGACGACCCTGGTGTGCTGACCGCCGACGAGCCCGGCACGTCGTTCGCAGACGAGTTCATCGCCGCGATGGGACTGCACCGGGTATGGGACCGCGCGACGGCGGTGATGGCCTCCGAGGTGCCGCCCGCACGGACCCGAAGCTGAGCGATGACGAGCACCCAGCCCGAACAGATCAGCTGAACAGGGCAGATCGCTGCTGGGCGCGCGGCTGGGCTGACTGCCGCTGCCCGGCCGCTGTGGGTCCGCCGGCACTGGAACCGGTGGACCCGCACCGGCAGTGCACCCGGTTAGGCGACCGTGCTCTCCGAGTCCGGGTCTCGGCCCGTCATCGCTTCCCGCAGGCAGTGCAGTGACTGCGCAAGCAGCCTCGACACATGCATCTGGGAGATGCCCATGCGCTCCGCGATCTCGGATTGGGTCAGCGACCCGAAGAACCGCATGATCAGGATGTGGTACTCGCGCTCGGGTAGGGCGTCGAGGTGCATGTGCAGGGCATTTCTGTCCTCGATCAGGTCCAATGCCGCGTCGAGCTCGCCCAGCCTGTCGATCAGCGGCGGGGCGTCGTCCTCACCGGAGTAACCGGAGTATCGACGATCGATCGATGTGGCCCGGAGCCCGGCCGCCGCTGTCGTGGCAGCGACCAGGTCGGCCCGGTCCACGCCGAGTTCATCGGCGAGCTCGGTCGGCGTCGGCGCCCGCCCCAGCCGCTGCGTCAGTTCGGCGGTCGCGGGCCCCAGCGCCGGGTAGATGTCCTTCAGCCGCCGCGGCACGTTCACCGACCAGCTGTGATCCCGGAAGTACCGTTTCACCTCGCCCACCATCGTCGGGACGGCGAAGGCCAGGAATCCCGATCCGAGGCTCGGGTTGTAGCGGTTGACGGCACTGATCAACCCGAGGCGGGCGACCTGGACGAGGTCGTCGTGCGCCTCTCCCCGTTGGTCGTAGCGCCGTGCGATACGGTCGGCCAGCGGCAGGCATTCCTCCACGATCCGGTTCCGCAGGTCGGCATGTTCCCGGCCGGCTGGAGGCAGCACACGTAGTCGGGCGAACGCGGTGTCGAGCCAGTGAAAATCCGGCCCGGAAGCCACCGCCGGCCCGCCGGGCCGGTTCGGGTGTGAACGCTGCGAACGCGATCGGTCGTGGCTCATATGTGACTCTCGGTTGCTCCTCCGCGCGCAGCGCGGCCGTGGGGAGCTATACCCCGTGCCGTCGGCGCCGTATCGACCGCGTCGACGTCGCTTCACGGCATGGATTTCGAAAGCTATTGTGCGACAAGCGGTAGCGTTACGAACAGGTCCGGATGGCCAGGTCGAAGACTTCGCCTCGTGGATAGGGCCGCGCAGCGGCAGTTCGCCAACCGGATCGACCGGCCGGCACAGCGACGGGGCGTGGTCACAGCCGGTGGGGTTTGTTCGGTGAGGATGCGGGCAACCTCCACCCAAGCAGCTGCTGCGCGCAACCCGCAGGATACGAGGAGGAAGCACAGACATGCAGTCCGGTCGATTTCGCCCGCTGACCACCGCCGAAGGCCCGTTCGCGTCGGTCGCCGTCGACGATTCGCACGACACCGCAGATGCCGACAAGCAACTCGAACTGCGCTGGCGGGCCGTCGAGGAGGAGCTGGCCGCAGGGGGCGCCGACGCCGAGCTGATCTCCAGCGTTCGCCGCGGATTCACCGAGACTCCCCACCCGGTGGGTCAGGCCGGTCTGGCCGTGATCGCCAACCGGGAGATGCAGTTCACCGAGACCCTGATCCGTCCCCCCGAACTGCCGACCACCCGGGTCTCGACCCTGCCCTACCTGGTCCCGGTGGTGGTGCACGGGGTCGACGATCCGCCCGCGCTCATCGTCGAGGTGGATCACGCCGGAGCCGACATCACCGTGCGGCACGGCGCGCGCATGCGATCCACAAGTGTGGACGCCGGAAACTATCCGGTGCACAAGGCCTCGGGTGCGGAGACGGCGGGATACGGCGATCCGAAGGGGCCGGCCGAAGAGGCCGCACGCAAGAACCTGCGTGCGACCGCCGACGAGGTGGCCGGCGCTTTCGACGAGGTCTCGCCCGAGGTGGTCTGGGTGGTCGGCGAGGTCCGGTCCCGGGCCGACCTGGTCGCCACCTTGCCGGCCCGGGTCGCCGAGCAGGTGATCGAGGTCGACGCGGGCGCTCGCGGCAACATCGACGTTGCAGCCCTCGAGCACGCCATCGAGACCCGGCTGCAGCAGCGCCGCGCCGACGTGATCGACACTGCCGCACAGCGGTTCCGCGCGGAGATGGACCGAGACTCTGGGCTGGCGACCGAGGGGCTGGCGGGAGTGTGCGCGGCCCTGCGGGAGGGTGCGGTGGAAACGCTGATGATCGGCGACCTCGACGACACGACGGTGCTGGTCGGGGATTCGCCGACGGTGCTGGCGCCGACCCCCGAGGTGCTCTCCGAACTGGGCTCGGTGCGCTCCGAGACGGTGCGCGCCGACGAGGCGCTGCCGTTCGCGGCGGTGCTCACCGATGCCGAGCTGATCGCCCTCGACCAGCGGATGGCACCGCGCGACGGTGTCGCGGCGGTGCTGCGCTACCCGCGGCACACGGCCGCGGCGACCTGATCCGGCTCGAGCGCCCGCGCCGGTTCACGTCCTCCACCGTCGCGTCCCCTCGTGCATCGGGGTCGACGAATGCCCGTCCGATCAATGGCTTCACTGCTTCGGTGGGCAACCCGATGTCCAACGCGGCCAGGGGCTTCCCACCGCCCCGTCGGCCCGCAGCCGCCAGAGATCCTCGCAGCCACGGTTCCACACCGTGATGTGCATCTGCCGGTCGACCACGGCCAGGCCGAGGTGTATCGAGTTGGCCAGCGAGTCGAGGAAGGCTGTCGACTCATCGAGTTCGAGGGTGCGCTCGCGTAGTGCCTCGGCGCCGCAGCGGGCGAACGTCAGACCATCGCTGGACGGGCGGCGGTACTGTGCTGCTCAGCGGCGGCCCGATAGGCGCTCTCGGCGTCGACGGCGATGCGGTCCCAGCTGTACCGGGACCGCGCCCGGGACCGTCCGGCCAGCCCCATCCCCTCGCGCAGCACCTGTTGCCCGAGGACCGATCTCAACGCCCTGCGCAGCGCGTCGACGTTGGCCGGTGGCACCAGAACGCCGGTGACGTCGGGGATGACTGCGTCACGGATGCCGCCGGCCGCTGCGGCGATGACCGCCGCTCCACTGGCCATCGCCTGCAGCGCGATGGTCCCGTAGGAATCGTAGGAGTCCGGACACACCACCACGTCGGCCGACCTTAGTTCGGCGCTGAGTTCGGCCTCGTCTGCCACCGGCACCACCTCGCAGTGGTCGCCGACGCCGAGACCCGCCGCCAGGTCGCGCAACCGGCCCGCGGTACGGCGCTCGCCCCCGACCCGCTCGAGGATCCGCAGCCGGCCGTGGGGCAGCACCGACATGGCCCTGACGACCTCGGCCAGCCGATCAGTCCTGGCGGGTCCGCTGGCGACGGCCACCACCTGATGTTGCCCGTCCGGACGGGGCGACCGTGGTTCGCCCGCCGAGTCCTCATCGACGGTGACGCCGGCCGGCAGCACCGAGATCTTGGCCCGGGGGCAACCCAGCCGGATCAGTTCGGAGAGATCGTCGGCGCAGGCGGCGGCGATCGTCGTGGCGTTCTTGGCCAACAGGTTCTGTACCTTGACGGCGGTTTCCGGTGTCTCCTGCTGATGTCCCGGCTGGCCCGTCAAGGTCGCCAACCCGTTGAAGGCCTGCACGGTGGGCACCGGTACCCGGTTGGCCGCCAACTGACTGGCCATCCCGTAGGCCCAGCCCTGGCTGTGTGCGACGTCCGGTGGCCGGTGCGTCCAATCGTCGACCAGTAGCCGGCCGATGTCACCGATCGACGGCATCAGCGCTGCCGGGGGGCGCCCGACGGCGGGTTCGACCGGCATCGGGATGACCTCGAAATCGCCGCCGGTCAGGACCGAGCAGGACGGGGCTGCGGTGTAGACCCGAACGTCGTGCCCCTTGCCCGCCAGCGCATCCGCCAGACTCGCGATGTCATAGCAGCCGTCGGTACCTGCTGCCAAGCTCGTGCCGTCCGGTATGTCGCCCACTATCGCCAGTCGCATGAGATCCCTTCGCGTCGGCACATTCGGCTGTCCCCGGTTGCGGGACAGCTCCGATGACTTGGTCAGCCAGAAACCGCTCCCGCCAAACACCTCGGCGGCAACGGTTCGTTTCATGTCCAACGCGATTCGTTATCCAGACCGCGTCGCCGAGCCTTCCGGCGGAGCAGGTGGTTATCGCAGCCGGCATCGGGTAGTACGGATGCTGTGGCCGAAGACGCAGGCGCCCCGACAATCGGGGTAGTGGCGATAGGTGGCTCAGCAGGGGTGTCGAGGCTCTGTGCCGAGTTGCCGCGACTCTGCCTGACGACTTCCTGTGCGCCGTGCTGATGGCGCTTCATCTCCCGGCGCACGGCCCGAGTGTGCTCGCGGAGATCGTCAACCGCGGTGGCCGGTTGCCGGCTGTCACCGCCGAGCAGGACACCGTACTGGAGCCGGGACACATCTATGTGGCGGTGCCTCGGCGGCACCTGGTGACCCACGATCACCGAGTGGTTCTGTCGGACGGTCCCACTGAAAGCGGGCACCGCCCCGCGAACAACGCGCTGTTTCCGGCGATCCCCCGCTTCGCCACCGGCCCGGCGACCGAAGAGCTCGGACCGCCGTCGGGCTTCAGCTGTCCGGACTGCCACGGTTCACTGCATGTCTCCGACAACGGCCACTACAGCTGCCAGGTGGAGCACGCGTGGAACACCGAGGCACTGCTGGCCGCGCGCGATCGCGAGACCGACAAGGCGCTGGCTGTTCTGCGCGAAAGGCTCGTCGACGCCGAGGACGGACCTCTTCTCGACGATGGCTGACCGCGGCGACATCCGTATCTCGGCGACGGCGTCGCCGGCGGGCGCGCTGCTGACCGTGACCGGCACGCTGGACGGACGTACCTATCGCCAAGTCCGGGACAGCGTGATCAAGGCTGCGCTCGACGAGCCTCGTGCGGTCGTCGTGGATGTCAGCGCGTTGAGTGTTCCGTCGGATTCGGCGTGGGCGGCGTTCACCAGCGCACGCTGGCACGTGAGCACCTGGCCGGGCGTGCCCATCGTGCTGGTGTGTGCGCACGGAGCCGGACGCATGGCGATCGTCCACAGCGGCGCGGCGCGTTACGTTCCGGTTCACCCCGACGTCCGCTCCGCCACGCACGCGGTCGACGACGGCCGCGGGTTGCGCAGACGAGACCAGTCGCAACTGGCCGCGGACCACACCGGGCTGAGGCGTGCGCGAGAACTCACCGGTCAGTGGCTCGACCAGTGGGATCGGCAGTCGATGATCCTGACAGCGTCGACCGTCGCGACCATCTTCGTCGAGAACGTCCTCGAGCACACCGCCAGCCCTCCCACCCTGCGGGTGGAGACGATGGACGGCCGAGTCATCGTGGCAGTCCACGACTCCAGCGCGAGACTTCCGGTGCGCCGGGAGGACACCGGAGGCGCAACCCGGACTGTCTCCGGACTGACCATCGTCGCGGCACTCAGCCGGGCCTGGGGCGCCAATCCGGTGCCGGGGGGCAAGGCGGTGTGGGCTGTGCTGGGTCCCGAGAACCGCCTCTAGGTTCTCGGAACCCAAACTCCGCCGTCAGCGCAGGTCGAATCGATCGTTGTTCATCACCTTGACCCACGCGGCCACGAAGTCCTCGACGAACTTGCCCCGGTTGTCGTCCTGGGCGTAGACCTCGGCCACCGCGCGCAGGATGGAATGCGATCCGAACACCAGATCGTTGACGGTCGCCGTCCACTTCTTCGTGCCGGTGGCGCGGTCCATGCCGTCGTAGACGTTCTCGGTCGTCTCGGAGGCTTTCCACTCGGTCCCCATGTCGAGCAGGTTGACGAAGAAGTCGTTGGTCAGCACCCCCGGCTGGTCGGTGAGCACGCCGTGGTTGTTGCCGCCGTGGTTGGCTCCGAGCGCACGCATGCCGCCGATGAGCACCGTCATCTCGGGTGCGGTCACGTCGAGCATGTAGGCCCGGTCCAGCAACAGTTCCTCGAGCTGGGCCTTCTCCCCCGGCCGGATGTAGTTGCGGAATCCGTCGGCGCGCGGTTCGAGCACCGCGAACGAGTCGATGTCGGTCATCTCCTGGGTGGCGTCGGTGCGGCCGGGCGCGACATGCACGTCGATCTCGTACCCGCCGTCCTTGGCGGCCTTTTCGACGGCGGCGGACCCGGCCAGCACGATCAGGTCGGCCAGTGAGACCTTCGTGGCGCTGGAGCTGTTGAAATCCTGCTGGATCTTCTCCAGCACCGGCAGCACCTGGTCGAGTTCGGCCGGCTCGTTGACCTCCCAGTTGCGTTGCGGCTCCAGCCGGAGCCGCGCCCCGTTGGCGCCGCCGCGCTTGTCGGTGCTGCGGAAGCTGGCCGCCGCCGCCCATGCCGTCTTGACCAGCTGTGGCACCGCCAGGCCGGCGTCGAGCACCTTCGCCTTCAGCGACGCGATCTCGGACTCGCCGATCAGGTCGCCGTCGACCGCGGGGACCGGGTCCTGCCACAGCTGCGGCTCGGGAATCCACGGACCGAGGTAGCGCGACACCGGGCCCATGTCGCGGTGCAGCAGCTTGTACCAGGCCTTGGCGAAGGCCTCGTTGAGCTCCTCGGGATGGTCGAGCCAGCGCCGGGTGATCTCACCGTAGACCGGGTCGACCCGCATCGAGACATCGGTGACGAGCATGGTGGGCTTGCGCGGCGGGCCGCCGAACGGGCCGGGGATGATCGCCTCGGCGTCCTTGGCTTCGAACTGCCAGGCCCCGCCCGGGCTCTGGGTCAACTCCCATTCGTAGCCGTACAACAGCTCCAGATAGGAGTTGCTCCACTGGGTGGGTGTGGGTGTCCAGACCACCTCGAGGCCGCTGGTGATGGTGTCGGCGGCCTTACCTGAGGCGAACGCGCACTTCCAGCCCAGGCCCTGCTGCTCGATCGGGGCGCCTTCGGGTTCGGGTCCGACCAGATCACCGTCGCCGGCGCCGTGCGTCTTACCCAGCGTGTGTCCACCGACGATCAGCGCGGCGGTCTCCTCGTCGTTCATCGCCATCCGGCCGAACGTCACCCGGATGTCGTGGGCCGCTTTGAGCGGGTCGGGCTCTCCTTCCGGCCCTTCGGGATTGACGTAGATCAGGCCCATCGTGGTGGCGCCGTAGCGCTCCTCGAGTTCGCGGGCGCCCTGGGCCGAACCTTCGTAGCGTTTGTCGGTGCCCAGCCACTCCTCCTCCTCGCCGAAGATGACCTCTTCGGGCTCCCAGAAGTCGGGGCGGCCGAAGCCGAATCCGAAGGTCTGGAAGCCCGCGGACTCCAGCGAGACGTTGCCGGCGAACACCAGCAGATCCGACCACGAGATCGTGTTGCCGTACTTCTTCTTCACCGGCCACAGCAGCCGCCGCGCCTTGTCCAGGTTCGCGTTGTCCGGCCAGCTGTTCAGCGGCGCGAACCGCTGCATCCCCTGCCCGCCCCCGCCACGGCCGTCGTAGATGCGGTAGGTGCCCGCGGCGTGCCAGCTCATCCGGATGAACAGGCCCGCGTAGCTGCCATAGTCGGCGGGCCACCAGTCCTGCGACGTGGTGATCACCGACATCACGTCGGCTTTCAGCGCCTCCGGATCGAGCCTGGCGAACTCCTTGGCGTAGTCGAACTCCTCACCCAGCGGGTTGCCCTTGCTGGAATGGGCGTGCAGCTTCGTCACGTCGATCTGATCGGGCCACCAGTCCTGATTGGTCAGGGGTCGGTGTGCCTGCGGCTCCGGTGAGCGGATCGCCGGGTTCTCGCTCTCACTGCCGCTGCTGTGCGTCTCCTGCTCGGGGAACGGGGGTTTGGCGTCGGAGGTATCGGATGAGTTGCCAGATGACACGGTGTGTTTCCCTTCCATCGTTCTGCGGTGCTCGGCCGGTGATCACGGGTGTGATCTCTGAGCGTGCTGCGCGGTGCAGTCGGGGCACCGGCCCCAGTAGATGACCTCGGCCTCGTCGAGGTCGAAGCCCTGATCGTCGGAAGCGGTCAGGCACGGCGTGTCCCCCACGGCGCAGTCGACGTCGCGGATCGCGCCGCAGGCCCGGCAGACCGCGTGGTGGTGGTTGTCCCCGACCCGGGATTCGTAGCGGGCCAAAGAATTCGCCGGCTGGATGCGGCGCACGAGCCCGGCCGAGGTGAGTGCGGCCAGTGCGTCGTAGACGGTTTGCCGGGACACGTCGGGCTGCCGTTCACGCGCTGCGCGGATGATGAGTTCGGTGTCGGCGTGCGGGTGGTGCGCGACCGCGTGCATCACCGCCATCCGCGGTTGGGTGACGCGCAGGGCGGCCTCCTTGAGAGCCGCCGCATAGTCAGGTTCGTGACCCATCGACTCGATACTTGCCGGTGATCTGGATGGAATCAAGATTCTGCGCCGGATTCTCCGCCTAATCGCCTGGTGGACAATTGATTTCGTTCGCTTCTCGGATGGTCATCCACGAAGCGAACGTGACTGCGCAGGCGTGTCGGACACCCGCGGTCGCCGGATCCGCGGGGCGGCGGCGATCCGGGCCAGCGCGGCGCTGACCACGAAGCCCCCGAGCGCAATCCATCCCGCCGTCTCCCCGAGCCCCGACTTCGCCATCAGCACCAGCGCGACCCCGGCGGCGCAGACCAATGCTCCGGCGACACCGGCCTGCACTCCGGCGGCCCGAGCGGGGGCATCCCACCAGGGCAGACGGAGGTGTTCCAGCGGGGAGAGCAGCCGGAACAACACCAGCATCACCGCCGCGAACACCAGCGCCCGCAGCGCCAGCCGCCCCCAGAAGCCGGCAGCGTGCACGTCGTAGGCGTCCATCCCGACGGTGTGCAGGGCGAATGCGGCGACCGCGATGGCGGGGATGTGCCACAGGTAGAGGGTCATCGCCCCGGCGTTGCCGACGGCGACGAAGCGCCAGATCCGTGGCTGCCGGGCCCAGCGCCGGATCGGCGCGGCCAGCGGCACGAAGGCGCACGACATCCACAGGCACTGCATGGCCAGCACCAGCGTCGGCGGTGACACGTTGGAGACGTCCCTGGTCCCGTCCACCACGAGCGTCACCGAATAGGGGCCGAACACGACGAGGCAGACCTGGACGGCCAATGCGCCGGCCGCCACCGCACCCGCAACACCGGCACCGATCAGACGGCGCGCGTAGGCGACCCCGACCAGCACCGGGATCAGCCACACCAGCACGAAGTTGGCGACCGCGACCATCGGCGTGCCGACCGCGAAGCGGACCACGTCCAGCGCCGTGATTGCGGCCAGCAGGGCCACCAGCACGACAGCGACCGACCGGCCCCGGGACAGGCGGGTCAGCGCCGGGACCCAGGCCAGGGTCAGCAGGTAGACGCCCAGGAACCACAGCAGCGCGACGCTCTCCCCGCCGAGGCCGGCCTCCGATGCCTCCCCCAGGGTGGCCCGGACCACCAACAGACCCACCGACCAGGCCGCCAGATACCAGAACACCGGGCGGCACAGTCGCTGCGCCCGGGTGAACAGCCATGCCCCCCAAGGGGTTCCCGCTCGATAGCCGTAGGCGCCCGCCGCTCCACCGGCGAGGAAGAACAACGGCATCACCTGCAGGATCCAGGTGATCGGGGCCAGCGAGGGAAGCGCACCGAGGATGTTGCCGATGCGCACTCCGCTGCTGTCGATGGTGGCCAGCAGCAGCGCACTGTGCCCGAACATCACCACGAGCAGTGCCGAGAGCCTGGCGACGTCGACTGCGCGGTCACGCCCGGGCGGCGTCACGTCCGGGGTGGAGTCGGTAGGTCGGGCGGTGGGGGCCATGAGGCCAGCATGCCTGGCCCGAGGCCGTCGCGACTGAGTAGTACTACCGCTTTCCCTGGAGTTCGCCCACGCTAGGGCGTGACGGTGTGCGGACCGAGCTGCTGGCACTGCGGGGCCGGCTCGTTGCCGATCCAGTTGCCGCAGCCGCGCCCGGTCGCGGTGTAGGCGGCACCGGGCACGAACGGGGCATAGAACACCTGCGCCGGTTGCCCGTCACGGCCCTGAGCGCACTGCTTGGGGGCGCCGTCGCCGACGAGCTGCACGCAGGCCACGCTCAGGTACGGCGATGCCGGCGGACCGCAGTCGGCCGGAGCGACGGTCGCGGTGACCACGTCGGCTCCGTCGCGGTGGACGACCTGCGGAGCCGACAGCGTGAACGAACAGGGCGGCGCCGGCGGAACGGGTCCGGCGGCTGCCACCCCCGCCGACCCGCTCAGCAGGGCCGCCGCGGTCAACCCCGGAATCACGGCACGGCGCATCATCTGCCGATGGTAGAACACCGGGCCGCCGGCCGGGTCCGGGATCGTCCTCAGCTCCGTGCGGCTTCGAGCGTCTCGTTGAGCGTCTTGCTGGGCCGCATCACCGTCATCAGCTTGGCGTCCTCCGGGTAGTAGTAGCCGCCGATGTCGGCCGGGCTGCCCTGCACCTCGGCGAGCTCGGCGACGATCTTGTCCTCGTTGTCGGCCAGCGATTTGGCCAGCGGCGCGAAGTGCTCGGCGAGCTCGGCGTCCTCGGTCTGGTTGGCCAGCTCGGCGGCCCAGTACATGGCCAGGTAGAACTGGCTGCCCCGGTTGTCGAGCTCGCCGGCCTTGCGCGACGGGCTCTTGTTGTTGTCGAGCAGCTTGCCGATCGCGGCGTCCATCGTCTTGCCCAGCAGGGTCGCCTTCGCGTTGTCGGACTTGCGACCCATGTCCTCGAAGCTGGCGCCCAGGGCCAGGAACTCGCCGAGCGAATCCCAGCGCAGGTGGTTCTCCTCCACGAGCTGGTGCACATGCTTGGGCGCCGAGCCGCCGGCCCCGGTCTCGTACATGCCGCCGCCGGCCATCAGCGGCACGATCGACAGCATCTTCGCCGAGGTGCCCAGCTCCAGGATCGGGAACAGGTCGGTGAGGTAGTCGCGCAGGATGTTGCCGGTCACGGCGATGGTGTCCTGACCACGGATCACCCGTTCCAGGGTGTAGCGCATGGCCCACACCTGGGGCATGATCTGGATCTGCAGGCCCTCGGTGTCGTGCTCCTTCAGGTACTCCTTGACCTTCTTGCGCAGCTCGGCTTCGTGCGGACGCTCGGTGTCCAGCCAGAACAGTGCGGTCATACCGGAAGCGCGAGCGCGGGTGACGGCCAGCTTGACCCAGTCGCGGATGGCCGGATCCTTGACGATCGGCATCCGCCAGATGTCGCCGGTCTCCACCTCATGGCTGAGCAGCACCTCACCGGTGTCGATGTCGACGATGTTGGCCACCCCGTCCTCGGGGATCTCGAAGGTCTTGTCGTGGCTGCCGTACTCCTCGGCGCGCTGGGCCATCAGGCCGACGTTGGGCACGGTGCCCATCGTGGTCGGGTCGAACTGGCCGTGGGTCTTGCAGAAGTTGACCATCTCCTGATAGATCCGCGAGAACGTCGACTCCGGGTTGACCGCCTTGGTGTCCTTGAGCTTGCCGTCGGCGCCGTACATCTTGCCGCCGGCGCGGATCATCGCCGGCATCGAGGCATCGACGATCACGTCGCTGGGTGAATGGAAGTTGGTGATACCGCGCGCCGAGTCGACCATCGCCAGCTCGGGGCGGTGTTCGTGGACGGCGTGGATGTCGCGGATGATCTCCTCGCGCTGCGAGGCGGGCAGGGCTTCGATCTTGGAGTAGAGGTCGGACATGCCGTTGTTGACGTTGACGCCGAGTTCGTCGAGCACCTGCTGGTGCTTGGCGAAGGCGTCCTTGTAGAACACCTTGACCGCGTGCCCGAACACGATCGGGTGGCTGACCTTCATCATGGTCGCCTTGACGTGCAGCGAGAACATGACACCGGTCTTGTAGGCGTCCTCGATCTGCTCCTCGAAGAAGTCGCACAGCGCCTTCTTGCTCATGTACATGCTGTCGATGATGTCGCCCTCATCGAGTGCCACCTCGGGCTTGAGGACGAGGGTCTCGCCGCTCTTGGTCTCGAGGACCATCTTGACCTTGCGGGCCTTGTCCAGCGTCATGGACTTCTCACCGTGGTAGAAGTCGCCGTCTTTCATGGTCGCCACGTGCGTGCGCGAGGCCTGCGACCACTCCCCCATGCTGTGCGGGTTCCTCCGGGCGTACTCCTTGACCGCCTTGGGAGCGCGGCGGTCCGAATTTCCTTCGCGCAGAACCGGGTTCACTGCGCTACCCAGGATCTTGGAGTAGCGCGCCTTGATGTCCTTCTCTTCGTCGGTCTTCGGGTCGCCCGGGAACTCGGGCAGGTTGTAGCCCTTTTCGCGCAGCTCCTTGATCGCTGCCAGCAGCTGGGGCACCGAGGCGCTGATGTTGGGCAGCTTGATGATGTTGGTCTCGGGCAGCTGTGTCAGCTTGCCGAGCTCGCCGAGGTTGTCGGGGACCCGCTGCTCCTCGGTCAGGTAGTCGGGGAACTCGGCGAGGATGCGCGCAGCCACCGAGATGTCGCTGGACTTGACGTCGATACCGGCGGCCTGGGCAAAGGTGCGGATCACCGGCAGGAAGGCGTAGGTCGCCAGCAGGGGCGCCTCGTCGGTCAGCGTGTAGATGATGGACGGCTGCTCGGCGCTCATGTGGTGTTCTCCCGGCATCGGTTTCGGTCAGTTCGTCAGAGCTCGCGTTGGGCCGGTGACCATCGGCTGGCCGTCGGTATCCGGTTATCAGTATCGCGGCACCGCACCCTTCTGGCGCAGCCTACCCAACCGCCCGTGCGATGGGTCGGTCCAGATCGCCGCTTTGGTCACGGTCCGGAACCGGCTCGGCGCGTCGCGGCCGCCGCCCCGCTGCCCGCCGCTACATTCGCGCCCATGACATCGGTCGGGAGCAAAGGTGCGCTGTCCAGCGCCGTCGCGCTGGTGGGGGTTGTCTTCCTGGCGGCGGGCTGCTCACAGCCACCGGCGCCGGACGGGACGGCAAACGCCGCGGCGGCGCAGCCGGTGACCGGAACCGTCGAGCAGTGGCAGGATGCCGTCTGCCGCGACGACTCCGAGGGCACCTCGGGTACCCGGCACACCGTGTCCGGCAGCTCCTGCGTGCCGCACGACGGCGACGGGATCGTCAACTTCGACCACTTCGACTCGGCGGCGTCGATGGACTCGATGTTGTCGTGGGCGCCGTCGCCCCATGTCGCCACGACCGTTGTCGACGGCCGGCCGCTGGCGATCTGGACGCCGTCCGGGGAGGCCGAGGACCTGGCCCCGCTGAAGAACTACGGCTTCACGCTGGCGTCCTATCAGACCCCGGCGCTGGCCCGGTCGAGCGACCGGCTGCCGGCCGCCGTCCCGTCGGCCGATGTGGTGACGATCCCGCCGAACCAGTTCGGCTATGTCGCCGTGGCGACGGCGTCGGGTGACACCCAGTGCATGGTGGAGACCACCTTCGTGGGGTGTCAGACCGCGGGCGGCAACTGGCAGCAGCATGCCGACGGTAGCGGGCCCTACCACGGCGTGCGGATCAACGCCGACGGCACCGGTTCCTGGGTGGACGGCAACCTGGGGGCCGCCGCGCCGACGACGCTGACCGCCACCACCTACCGGGCGCTGGGCTGGACGATCGCCTCGTCGGGGTCGGAGCTGAGGTTCACCAACGATGCGACCGGGCACGGCGCGGTGGTGAGCGTTCTGCGGGTCCAGCCGTTCTGACCCGAGCGCCGCGCAGTTGACGAGTCGGTGTCCGGGGGCATCGAATGGCAGGCATGCAGAAGGTGTCGATCGAAGCGTTGGCCCGCCAGCAGTTGCAGCTCGCTGCGGCCAACAATCGCAATGCCGCCGACACGGTCGTCGGCGGTCACGAGAAGGTGCTGCGCCAGACGGTGATCGGGATGGTCGCCGGCGCCGAGATGGGTGAGCACGAGAATCCCGGTGAGGCCACGGTCTACGTGATCAAGGGTTCGGTCCGGATGTCGGCCGGCGACGAGCACTGGGAAGCCCGCGCCGGGGACCTGCTCAAGGTCCCCGACACCCGTCACTCGCTGGTCGCGCTGGCGGATTCGGCGCTGCTGCTGACGGTGGCCAAAGCGCCGTGACGTCGGCCGTGGTCGACGCCGAGGTGTGCAACCGGCTGCTTGGTGCGCTACCACAGAACTGAGGTGTGCTAAGCAAGAGCTCCGATGACCTACCTCGCCGAGCTCCGCACCCACTGGCAGCCGTTGGCTGCGGCCACCGCCGGCCTCAGCGCCGGGTTGAGCCTGGCCGCCTACACCAACGCGGCGATGGCGCCGCAGTTTCTGGCGGCCTTCGGCTGGAGCCGATCCGATTTCGCGCTCACGGGCGTCATCACCCTGCTGACCTTCGTGTTCCTCCCGTTCTACGGCCGCCTCACCGATCTTCTCGGGGTGCGCCGGGTCGCTGTCATCGGCGTGGTGGGGCTGCCCGCGTGCTGGGTGGCCTACGCCGCGATGACGGGCCCGATCTGGCAGTACTTCGCGATCAACGTCGCTGTCATCGCCCTCGGAGTGACGACCACGCCGGCGATCTACAGCCGCATCGTGGCCACCAGCTTCCAGCGCGCCCGCGGGCTGGCCCTGGCGATCGCGATCTCCGGTCCGCCGCTGCTGGGCGCTGTGGCCGCACCGGTGCTGGACTGGGTGAACCGCACCCACGGCTGGCGGGCGGGCTGCCTCACCATCGCCGCCACCATCGCCGTCGTCGGCGCCGTTGCGCTGGTGCTGGTCCCAGCCAGCCGCGCACCGGACCATCAGGGGCACGCCGACGGCGGCCGGGTCGGGGTCTACCGCGTGATCGGGCGCACCCCGGTGTTCTGGATCCTGCTGGCCGGGGTGTTGCTGTGCAATCTGTATCACTCGGTCACCACCACGCAGCTCGGTGTGGTGCTGGGCGACTCGGTGTCGGGCGGTGAGGCCGTCGCCGTGCTCATCTCCACCTTCGCCGCCGCGGTGATCGTCGGCCGCTTCGTCTGCGGTGTGGCGCTGGATCGTCTTCCGGCACACCTCGTGGCGGCGGTGGCCATGGCGCTGCCCGGCCTGGGCTGTCTGCTGCTGGCCTCGCCGTGGGACGGCTTCACCGTGCTGGTCGTGGCGGTCTGTTGTCTGGGCGCGGCCTGGGGCGCCGAAGGCGACGTCATCGCGTTTCTGGTGTCTCGGCGTTTCAGCCTCACCATCTACAGCACGGTGCTGTCGGTGCTGTCGGCCGCGATCGGCGTGTCCTCGGCGCTGGGTGCGCTCATTCTCAGCCGTTCGCTTCAGGACAGCGACAGCTTCAACGGATTCCTGACGTTCGCCGGTGCCGCGGCACTGCTCGGCGGGGCGCTGTTCCTATCGCTCGGACGCCGCCGGCATGAACCCGAGACCAGTGCGGTGGTCGCCGGATGAGCGACGCGCCCGGCGGAATTGGCAGCAAACCCGACCGGCTGGGTGGCAGGCACCACTAAGGTGCAGTGCGTGCGCAGAGACGTGGTGGCCAAGGGCCGCGGCCGCTGGCTGGCGGTGGTGCTGTCGCTGGCCGTCTCGGGCGGCATGCTCTACGCACAGAACAGCGCCCCGCCCAGCGCTCCGGCGCCCGCCCCAGCACCGGGCGAGCAGCAGGCGGAACCGGCCGAGAAGCTCGAACGCGTCCGGCTGTCCGAGGCGGAGCTGCTGGCGGCCAGCGCACCGGTCGACGGACGGGTCTTCGACTTCGCGCTGCCGGCAGGTGTTGCGCCCGAGGGCGGCCTGCAGATCAACACCATCTGGGCCGCCCGCGCGATCAGCGCGTTGTTCCCCGAGATCACCACGATCGGCGGCTACCGCCAGGATCCGTTGAAGTGGCATCCCAACGGGCTGGCGATCGATGTGATGATTCCGAACCACAACAGCGAAGAAGGCATCGAGCTGGGCAACCAGATTGCCGGATACGCGCTGGCCAACGCGGAGCGCTGGGGTGTGCTGCACGTCATCTGGCGGCAGGGTTACTACCCGGGGATCGGCGCGCCGAGCTGGACCGCGGACTACGGCAACGAGACGCTCAACCACTTCGACCACATTCACATCGCCACCATCGGTGGTGGCTATCCCAGCGGTGACGAGACCTACTTCATCAGCTCGATGCAGGAATAGCCGCGGCTACACCGCGACGGCGTCGCAGGTCTGCTCGCCGGCCGGGTCCTCCGCGCCGGCGCAGGCCAGCGCTTCGAGGACGGTGCCGGGCTCGGGGCTGTCCACCGACGGCGGGGCGGGCGGCCAGAGCGGGAAGATGCTCGCGCCCTGCACCCCGGTCAGCCGGGCCACGACCTGCGCGACCACGTTGGTCACCACATAGGTGAGGTCGGCGACGAGGCGCACGGGGACGATGGCTAGGCCGGCGAGCGGGCTGATCAGGAAGATCCCCTGATCGGCGATCTGCTGCAGTTGTGCGGTGATGTCCTGCCGGAACCCGTAGACCAGGTAGGGCACGGTGGCCGCGACGGTGCGTATCCCCAGCGCCACATCGGTGAGGATGTCGGGATAGCCGTACATGTCGATCGCGTCCTGCAGCGCCCCGCGCAGCGCGGCGTCGTCGTTGATCGGGAACACGTTGCTCGCGTCCAGCGTGGTCAGCGATACGCCGTCGGAATCCTCGGCCGGGGTGCCGCCGAACAGCGTCATCACCGTGGGGGTCACGTCGACGATCTGGTAGCGAAGGTTGATCGCGCCCGCGGCGAAGATGTCCGGGTTCTCCGCGATGACGAAAGTCGCTGTCTCATCGGGTGATTGGAAACCGTGGCCGAAACCCTGCTGGGGTTGGTGACCGTGATCGGTGACGACGAGGATGGTCCACTGTTCACCGGTCAGCGTCTCCCAGTCCTGCACCTCCTGCAGGATCTCGCCGAGGTTGCGATCGACGTTGCGGATCGCGGCGGCGTACTGCGGTGAGGCGCCGCCGTACATGTGGCCGTTCTCGTCGACCCCCACGAAGTAGCTGAAGATGAAGTTCGGCACCGACGGGTCGGCGGCGGCGACGGCCAGTTCGGTGGCGTCGCCGACCGCGTCGTCGGTCAGCAACCAGTTGGTGTCGCCCGGGATGTGCGCGATGTCGACGATGTCGTCGGCCCCGATCGCGCCGGCGCCGGCGATCCCGGAGATGACGTCCCAGTTCGCGATGGAGGTGGTCTGGATCAGCGGGTTGAACGTTTCGAGCTGGGTGTACACCGTCGGCCACGCCGCATAGGTCCACGGGGTGAACACGTTGTTGATGACCCCGGTCTTCTCACCCCAGGCTCCGGTGAGGATGGACGTCCACGACGGGTTGGAGATGGTGGTGTGTCCGACGATGCTGGCCGGCGCGGTGGTGCCGCCCTGCATGAGGCTGAAGAAGTTGGTGTTGGAGACGTCGTCGAGCACCCTGCTCAGGTTGGTGCCGTCGACCCCGATCACCAGCACGTTGGGTGAGTCGTCGGCCAGAAGCTCGATCTCCGGCGGGATCGCGGCCGCGGCGGCGCTCGCCGTCAGGTTGCGTTCGAGCTCGTCGCGCGCTGCGGCCAGCACGGCCATCGCCACCGGCAGGGTGGCCGGCGCGGCCGGGTCGGAGGCCGACTCGGGCGCGGTCGGTGCCGATGCCGCGACGGTGGTCGTCGTCAGGCCCGACGCGGGCTGCGCGGGCGGCGCCGGCGCCGCGGGTGCATCGGCGTCGGCAACCGGTTCGGTGAGCGCGGCAGGCTCGGGCGGGTCGGCGGGGCCCTCCCCCGCGGTGTCGCCGTCGGACACGGTGAGTTCGGCGCCCGCCGACCCCTCGTCGGCCTCCGGCTCGATGTCTGCCGGCTCGTCCTGCCCGACCTCGTCGTCGGTGTCCAGATCGTCGACCTCGGGGCCGTCCTGCTCGTCGAGGCCCAGTGGTTCGTCACCGTCGTCGTCCAGTCCCCCGGGTCGGTCGACGTCACCGCTGTCGGCGCCGGCCGAGGACTCCGCGGCCCCGTGCCGCCGCGAGCGGTCCGTCCCGGCGCCCGCGTCCGACGAGGCATGTCGCGGCGCCTTCGGGCTCTTGGCCGCCGGCTCGCTGGCCGTGCTCGCCTCCCCGGCACTCGAGGAGTCCGAGGTCTCGGCGTAGGCGATGCCGGTACCGCTCGCCACGGCCATCCCGACACCCAGCGCGACCGCCAGCCCGCCCACCCGACCGATGTACTTGCCGTGGTTCATGGAAACTCCTCGGGGTCGCCTGGTTGACCGCTGGGCAGGTTTGCCGCGCCGTAAAGCTACGCCCAGCGCGTGGCCGTGCGGCCACGAATCGGCGAGTTCATCGGAAACGAATCGCGACCGAACCCAGCACCGGGGCGCGGGCGGCCAGCGAAGCCCGGTTTCGCCCCCGGGTAGGCTGGCGCGAGCGCCGCTTTCGGGAGTGGTCCGTGACGCTGCCGTTCTCCAGTGCGAGCGCTGGGGTAGCGCAAGCGAACGGGAAGGGCCACCGGTGCCGGAGACCAGACGGCGAGTGCGACGCATCAGCATTCAGTCCAAACTGCTGCTGATGTTGCTGTTGACCAGTGTCCTGTCGGTGGCGGTGGTCGGCGCCATCGGTTTTCAGTCCGGTCGGGAGTCGCTGCGTGCGTCGGTGTTCGAGCAGCTGACCCTGATCCGCAGCGCGCAGGCCCGGATGCTGGAGAAAGCCATGCGCGACCTGACCAGTTCGATGGTGGTCTACACCCGCAGCAGCGACGCCGAGCAGGCGATCGCCGCCTTCACCGCCGGTTATGACGAGCTGCGTGACGCCGACATCGCCCCCGAACAGCAGCAGGCCCTCGTCGACTACTACGAACGCCGGTACGGCGAGGCCGATCCCGACGGCGACCGGGACGCCGCGCAGGCCAGGGTCCAGGCGTTGCTGCCCCGCTCGACCTCCCAGCGCTATCTGCAGGCCACCTACACGCTTCGCGCCGAGGCGGCCGACGGCGGAATCAACCTCGACGACGCCGGCGACGGCAGCGCCTGGTCTGCGGCCAACGCCCGCTACAACGAATTCTTCCGGCAGATCATCAAACGCCAGCACTCGGCCGATGCGCTGTTGATCGACGCCCGCGGCAATGTGGTCTACAACGTCGGCAAGGGCATCGACCTGGGCACCAACATCCAGTACGGCCCGTACCGGGGCAGCAATCTCGCCGAGGCGTTCAAGGAGGCGATGAACTCCAACTCACTCGACGAGGTGGTCGTCCGCGACTTCGACACCTACCAGCCGACCGGAATGCCGACCGCCTGGATGGTCTCACCGATCGGACCCCCGGGGAACGTCCAGGGCGTGATGGCGCTGGCCCTCCCGGTGGACAACCTCAACCGCGGCATGACCTTCAACGGTGACTGGGAGGGCGCCGGGCTCGGCGAGACCGGTGAGACGATCCTGGTCGGCCCCGATCTGTTGATGCGCTCGGAATCGCGGCTGTTCATGGAGGATCCGGACGCCTACCGCGCCGACGTGGTGGCGGCCGGCACTCCGGTCGAGGTGGCCGACGAGGCCATCAGTTTGGGCACCACCATCCTGGTGCAGCCGATCGACACCGATGCGGTCGCCAATGCCCTGCAGGGCGACACGGGCACGCTGATCACCGCCGACTACGAGGGCAGACGCACCCTGCAGGCCTATTCGCCGGTGAACACCGCAGGCCTGAACTGGGTACTGGTCGCCAAGATCGATGTGTCCGAGGCCTTCGCCCCCGTCGCCACCTTCACCCGCACGCTGGTGCTGTCCACCGTCGTGATCATCCTGGTGGTGTGCATCGCGGCGTTGCTGCTGGCGCGGGTGTTCGTTCGTCCCATCCGGCGGCTGGAGGCCGGCGCCGAGCAGATCGGAGCCGGCGACTACGACGTCACGCTGCCGGTGAAATCCCGCGATGAGTTCGGTGATCTGACCGTTGCCTTCAACGACATGAGCCGCAACCTGCAGACCAAGGAGCGTCAGCTCAACGAGCAACGCGCCGAGAACGACCGCCTGTTGCTGTCGTTGATGCCCGAGCCGGTGGTCGAGCGCTATCGCGACGGCGAGCAGAACATCGCCCAGGAGCATCGCGATGTCACCGTGGTCTTCGCCAACGTCGACGGCCTCGACGAGCTCGCCGAACAGCTGACCGCCCAGGAGTCGCTCGGCGTGGTCAACCAGTTGGTCCGGCAATTCGACTCGGCGGCCGAGAATCTCGGTGTCGAGCGGGTCCGCACCCTGCACGACGGGTATCTGGCCAGCTCCGGTCTGACCGTTCCGCGACTCGACAGTGCCCGTCGCACGGTGGACTTCGCCGTGGAGATGCAGCGCATCATCGATCGGTTCAACGCCGAGACAGGACACCGGTTACGGCTGCGGGCCGGCATCAACACCGGCACCGTGACCAGCGGATTGCTCGGTCAATCCAACCTGGTCTACGACATCTGGGGTTCGGCGGTCAACGTCGCCTACCAGGTGCACAAGACGCCGCCGGACGCGGGCGTCTACGTCACCGACGTGGTGTACGAGGCGATGCGCGACATCCGGGACTTCACCGCCGACGGCGAGATCGTCGTCAGCGACCGGGTGGAACGCCTGTACCGGCTGGACGGCGAACGACGATGACCGAGATCTTCTCGGCGCCGTGGTTCTGGTGGGCGGTCGCGATCGCGGTGGCGCTGCCGGTGTCGCTGGTGGTGCTCACCGAGGTGCACAACGCGCTGCTGCGGCGCAACAGTTTTCTGGCCAAGCCCGTCAGCTTGGTTCGCAACTACATTCTGCCGCTGGGCGCACTGTTGTTGCTCCTGCTCAAGGCCACCGAGATACGCGCCGACGCGACCCCGGTCCGGGTGGTTGCGACGGTCCTCGGCTTCGTCGTGCTGGTGCTGCTGCTGTCCGGCTTGAACGCGACGGTGTTCCAGAGCGCACCCGAGGGCAGCTGGCGCAAGCGTGTCCCGTCGATCTTCCTCGACGTCGCCCGGTTCATCCTGATCACCGTCGGCGTCGCGCTGATCTTCGCCTTCATCTGGGGCGCCAACGTCGGCGGGCTGTTCACCGCGCTGGGCATCGGATCCATCGTGCTGGGCCTGACGCTGCAGAACTCGGTCGGGCAGGTGATCTCCGGGCTGCTGGTGCTCTTCGAGCAGCCCTTCGAGACCGGCGACTGGGTCGCCACCCGCTGGATCGACGGGGGCCGGGTGGTCGAGGTGAACTGGAGGGCCACGCACCTGGACTCCGGCAACGGCATCTACGTGCTGCCCAACTCGCTGCTGGCCACCGAATGGTTCATCAACCTCAGCCTCCCCCGCGACGAGCATTCGATCGACATCGTCACCAAGTTCTCGGCCGCCGATCCGCCCGACGTGGTGTGCCGGACGCTGACCGGTGTCGCGCGGCAACTACCCGGGCTGCGTCCTGACGCCGAGCTGGTGGCCCGGGCCAACGGAGCGGGTGAGTACACCACCACGATCCCGCTGCATTCGCCGGCCGAGGACGCCGACGCCCGGGCGACCTTCCTGCGCTGGATCTGGTACGCCGCACGCCGGGCCGAACTGCAGCTCGACGACGTCACCGACGAGTTCCCGCCGTCGCTGATCGCCGAGGAGGCGTTGCGGGTCGTCGGTCGCAGCCTGCACCTGGGGCGTACGGATCAGGAGGTGTTGCGGGAGCATCTGCGGGTGGTCCGCTACGGCGCCGGTGAGACCGTGCAGGAGCGTGGCACGGTGCCCGAGCGGATGATGTTCGTGATCAGCGGGCAGGTTCGGCTGGAGGTCACATCCGACGAGGGGGCGGTCGGTATCCGCACCCTGGAGCGCGGTGAGTTCCTCGGCCAGACAGCGCTGACCCGTGAGGCCGTCAAGGCCGATGCGCGTGCGGTCGAGGAGCTGACGGTGGCCTGGATCGACCGGGAGAGCATCGAGTCGCTGGTGTTGCGCCGGCCGCTGTTGATGCAGGAGATCGGGCGGGTCATCGAGGAGCGCCGGGCCAGTCTGCGCCGGCTTGCCGCCCAGGCCAACGGTTAGCCACGGCGGCCGTCCCCCGGTCCCATGCCCACCGACTACGACGACGGCGACACCGCGCAGCGTTACGCCGCGACCACCGCGCGGCCGGTGCGCACCCGGATCGAGGAGTACAGCTTTCTGCGCCACATCGGCGCGGTGCGCGGACGCACTGTGCTCGACGCGGCCTGCGGTTCCGGGCACTTCACCCGCATCCTGCGTCGTTCCGGCGCGGCGGTGGCCGGCTTCGACATCTCGGCGAAGATGATCGAGCTGGCGCGCGAGCAGGAGGCTCACGAGCCGCTGGGCATCGACTATGCCGTCGCCGACGCGCGGACCGTGGTGCCGCGAGCGCACCACGACCTGGTGGTGGCCGCCTATCTGCTGGTGTACGCCCGCGACCGCGCCGAGTTGGCGCAGATGTGCCGTGGCCTGGCCAGCCGGGTCACCGCCGGCGGCCGCCTGGTCACCCTGACCACCAACCCCGACCTGTACACCTTCGATCGGGTTCCCGACTACGGCAAGTACGGGTTCCGGGTTGCGCTGGCGGACAGCGTCTTCGACGGCGCACCCATCGAGTTGACGGTGAACGCCGGGGACTCGGGCGTGGCCATCGAGAACTACTACCTGCCGGTGCAGGCTTACGAATCCGCGCTGTGTGACGCCGGGTTCGACGATGTCAGGGTGCACCTTCCGGAGGTGTCCCCCGCCCCGGACGGAGCCGACGAAGGTGACTTCTGGGACGACTACCTGATGTTCCCGCCGTCGATCGTCATCGAGGCTGTTCGGGTCTAGACCCGTTGTGCCGGTGTGGTTTACCGACCAACGCTTCACCCAGGAACTCGTCCGGGCTCTCGACGCCGGGCAGGGCGAAGAAGAACCCGCCGCCGACCGGCAGGATGTACTCCTCCAAGGGCTCGCCGGTGAGCCGGTTCTGCACGGCCAGGAAACCGCGCTCCAGGCTGCGCTGATAGGACACGAACGCCAGGCCCTGATCCAGCCGGCCGGCGCCGTCGAAGCTGCGCACATAGGAGAAGCCGCGGCGCAGGATCAGGCTGTCCTCGGTTTCCGGGGTGCGCGGGTTCGCCAGCCGGATGTGGGCGTCCAACGGAATCCGCTTGCCGTCGGGATCATCGGCGTAGTCCGGTTCGGCGAACTCGTCGGTCATCCCCAGCGGCGCCCCGCTGATCTTCTCCCGCCCGAAGATCTCCTCCTGCTCGACGAGCCGGGTCCGGTCCCAGAACTCGACGAACATCCGGATGATCCGCACCGCCTGATACGACCCGCCGACCGCCCATGCGGGCTCGCCGTCATCGGGGCCCACCCAGACGTAGCGGTCCATCAGTGCCTGGTCCTCACTGTCCAGGTTCGCCGTGCCGTCCTTGAAACCCAGCAGGTTTCGCGGGGTGGCGGCATGTGAGACCGCCCCTGCCCCGCGGGAGTAGCCGTCCATCATCCAGTGCAGCACCAGGTGCCGGCGGGTGCGGCGCATCAACTGGCGCAGCGCGAACTGCAGCGTGTCGACGTGGCCCGCTTCCATGGTGAGCAGCAGGTCGCCGTGGGACAGCTGGGGGTCGAGCCGGTCGTTGGCCAGGAACGGCATCTCGACCAGCTCTTTGGGTTTCTGATCGGCCAGCCCGAATCGGTCGTCGAACAGCGACGCACCGACACTGACCACCACCGACAGGTCGTCGGGCGGCGGTTCCTCGCCCAGGATGCCGGAATCGACGGGCGGGTAGGCCCGGCCGCGCTGTTCCGGCGGGCGCCCGGACATCAGGCCCCGGATCTCGTCGGTCAGTTCGGCCAGCGTCGCCGCGAGCTGCTCCCGGCCGTCGGCGATGACGGTGAATGCCGCCATCAGCCCCTGGTTGGGCACCGGCACGGCGGTGACTCCGGCCTGGTGCGGGCCGGCGAACTCGACGTAGCGCGGCGCCGGAGGGCCGACCGCGGGCTCTCCCTCCCGCGCCGAACATCCGGCCAGGGTGGCGCCGACGCCGACGGCGGCACCGGTGCCCAGGGCCCCGGTGACGAAGTGGCGTCGGCTCAGGCCGGAACGCTTCGGGTTTGCGGTCACTGCAGGTTCAGCGCACCGGAGATCTGCGCGACGCTCTCCGAGAGGCCGGCCAGCTGCGCCTTGAGGGTGTCGACGGTCTGCTGGTCGACGGTCACCTCGGGGCAGCGCGGCGAGGGGAACTGGTCGTTCTCGGTGCAGTAGAGCACCCAGCCGTCGCTGGTGCGCAGCGGGTCCAGGGTCGCGTTGATCTCGGCGAACCCGGTTTCGATCTGTTCGAGCAGGCCCGGGTCGGCTTCCTGGAGCGCCGGGGTGAGGGCGTCGACCGCGGCCTGGGAACCCTCGATGTTGGCGTTGAGGTCCCACAGGTCGGTCTTGGAGTAGCGGTCCTCCTCACCGGTGATCTTGCCCTCGGAGACCTCTTCGATCAGCTCGGCGGCACCGACCGACACGTCGGCCGGCGTGACCTCCAGCGTCGGCATCTGCTCGTTGAGTGTGGCGATGTCGGCGTCGAGCTGATCGGCGAACTCCGCGCCGCCCTCGGTGGTGTTCTGGTCGAACAGCAGGTACTCGAGGCGGTGCCAGCCGGTGAACTCCGGATCGTCGACCCCGGCGAAGTCGTCGACACGTGAGTCGACGACACCGTCGATCTCCTCGACCAGCCCGGCCAGCGGCTCGATGCGCTCCCACGGCACCCGCGACGGCGCGTAGGCGGCCTGGGCGGCCTCCAGGTCACCGGCCCGCACGGCGTCGGTGAAGGTCTTGACCACGACGACCAGCTGGTTGGACTGGTCGACGGCGTACGCCTGGTATTCCTCGGCGGCCTGGGCGACCATCGGGTCGGGAGCCTCCGACGGCGCCGTCTCCGATGCGGTGTTGCTGGATTCCGTTGCCGTGGTGTCGGTTTCGGAGCTGGAACAGCCGGCCAGCGCCAGTCCCAGGGCCAGCGCGGAAACAGGCAGAGCAGAAAGCCGCCTCATGTACAAACCTCCTTGTTCGGGTCGCAACGCAGGTTAGCCGCCTTGCGCCGACTGAGGATAGCCCCACCTAAATAAAGGTGACCTTAGTCCCTCGGGGGCCTACCCCGGTTAGGCTAGGGTTTGCTACAGCGTCCGGGTCGGTCGGGACGCGGGAAGGGAAGCCTGCATGCGCACGCGTTGGAGCCGGATCGCCGGCCGAATCGGCACCGTCATCGCCCTCACCGCAGCCCTCGGAACCGCGGCCTGCTCGGGCTCCGGCGACGGCGATGAGCTGCTGATCTACAGCGCCCAGCACGAGTCGCTGACCAAGGAGTGGATCGAGGCCTTCACCGCCGAGACCGGCATCGCGGTGACCTACCGGCAGGGCGGCGACACCGAGATGGGCAACCAGCTGGTCGCCGAAGGTGACGCCTCACCCGCCGATGTCTTCCTCACCGAGAACTCCCCGGCGATGGCCGCGGTCGAGCGGGCGGGCCTGTTCGCCGACATCGACCCCGAGATCGCCGCCCAGGTTCCCGAGCAGTACCGCCCCTCCAGCGGCAAGTGGACCGGTGTCGCCGCCCGCGCCACCGTGTTCGCCTACAACACCGACATGCTGACTCCCGAGCAGCTGCCGGCTTCACTGCTGGACCTGCAGCAACCCGAGTGGCAGGGGCGCTGGGGAGCGCCGCCGGCCAAGGCCGACTTCCAGGCCATCGTGGCCGCGCTGCTCGAACTCGAAGGCGAAGAAGTCACCCAGCAGTGGCTGGAGGGCATGAAGGCCAACGCGAAGATCTACGACAACAACATCACCACGCTGCGCGCGGTCAACAACGGCGAGGTCGCCGGCGGGGTGATCTACCACTACTACTGGTTCCGCGATCAGGCGGAGACCAAGGAGATCAGCGAGAACACCGCACTGCACTACTTCCGCCACCAGGATCCCGGCGCTTTCGTGAGCATCTCCGGCGGCGGCATTCTGGCCAGTAGCGACAAGCAGGACCAGGCCCAGCAATTCCTGCAGTTCGTCACCAGCAAGGCCGGTCAGGAAGTGCTCGAGAAGGGGACCTCGTTCGAGTACCCGGTCGGCAGCGGCGTGCCCGCCAACCCCGCCCTGGTCCCGCTGGCCGAACTGCAGGCACCGGCGGTCAACCCGTCCGACCTCGACGCGCAGGCGGTGTCGGACATGATGACCCAGGACGGTCTGCTGTAGGTGCTCACCCCGGCCGCTGCACAGGACGCCGGGCCGGACCCGGGCCAGTCCCCGGGCCCGGTGCGCTCGGCGGCACCGACGCGTCCCGGCCCGCTGATCAGCGGCACCGTCGCGGTGCTGGTGGCCGCCACGTTCATTCCGCTGGGGTATGTCGCCTGGGCGTTCGTCACCACCGGCTGGGACGAGGCCTACGCGCTGATCGTCCGGCCGCGCGTCGGTGAACTGCTCGTCAACACGCTCTCGCTGGTGGTGCTGACGGTTCCGCTGTGCGTCGTCGTCGGGGTGGGCACCGCCTGGCTGGTGGAACGCACCGACGTGCCGGGCCGTCCCTTCTGGCGGCCGCTGTTCGTCACCCCGCTGGCGGTCCCTGCGTTCGTCAACAGCTACGCCTGGCTCGGCATCGCGCCGTCGCTGCACGGGCTCGGCGCCGGCGTGCTGGTCACCACCTTGTCCTACTTCCCGTTCGTCTACCTGCCCGCGGCGGCCACGCTGCGCCGCCTCGACCCCGCGATCGAGGAGTCCGCACGTGCGCTGGGCTCCAATTCGGTAGGGGTCTTCTTCCGGGTGGTGTTGCCGCAGCTGCGGCTGGCGATCCTCGGCGGCGCGCTGCTGATCGGTCTGCACCTGCTCGCCGAGTACGGCGCGTTCGTGATGCTGCGCTTCGAGACCTTCACCACCGCGATCTTCCAGCAGTTCCAGGCGACCTTCGACGGGCCGGCCGGCGCCATGCTGGCCGGGGTGCTGGTGCTGTGCTGCCTCGTGCTGCTCGGCGCGGAGGCCGGCGCGCGCGGCAGTTCCCGACTGGCCCGGATCGGTGGCGGAGCCGCCCGCGGTGCCGTGCCGCTGTCGCTGGGACGCAACAGGTTCGCGGCGCTGGTCAGCCTGGTCGTGCTCGCGTTGCTGGCCCTGGGTGTGCCGCTGTGGACCTTGGCGCGCTGGCTGTGGGTCGGCGGCCCCGACGTGTGGGCGCTGGGTGCGCTCGGCCCGGCGCTGTCCCAGACCATCGGGCTGGCCACCGTCGCGGCGCTGGTGGCGACGACGCTCGCGTTCCCGGTCGCCTGGGTGGCGGTGCGCTCGGAGGGCGTGCTGGCGCGCAGCGTCGAGGGCGCCAACTACGTGACCAGTTCGCTGCCCGGCATCGTGACCGCACTGGCACTGGTGACGGTGACCATCCGGCTGGCTCCCCCGCTGTATCAGACTGTCGTCGTGGTGGTCTGTGCCTATGTCCTGATGTTCCTGCCGCGCGCCCTGGTCAGTGTGCGGGCCGGCCTGGCGCAGGTACCGATCGGCCTCGAGGAGGCCTCCCGATCGCTGGGGGTACCGCCCTGGGCGACCTTCCTGCGGGTGACCCTGCGGCTGACCGCGCCGTCGGCCGCCGCGGGAGCGTCACTGGTGTTCGTCGCCGTCGCCACCGAACTGACCGCGACCCTGCTGCTGGCCCCAACCGGCACCCGCACCCTGGCGATGGGCTTCTGGGCGCTGTCCAGTGAGTTGAACTACGCCGCGGCCGCACCGTATGCCCTGGTCATGGTGGTCCTGGCGATGCCGGTCACCATGGTGCTGTTCCGCCAGTCCACCAAGGCGGCCGCCATATGACCGTGACCGCGCAGGTGAGCGGGCTCACCAAGTCCTTCGGCGGCGCCGTCGTGCTCGACGGCATCGATCTGGCGTTGCCGCAGGCCGGCACCACCGCCATCGTCGGATCCTCGGGGTGCGGCAAGACCACGCTGCTGCGGCTGATCGCCGGCTTCGAAACGCCGGACAGCGGAAGCGTCGTCATCTCCGGACGGCAGGTATCCGGACCGGGCGTGCACGTACCCGCGCATCGGCGCGCGGTCGGCTACGTCGCCCAGGACGGTGCCCTGTTCCCGCATCTGACCGTCGGCCAGAACATCGCCTACGGGCTGCCCGGCAGCCACCGCAGCGCCGCGGTCCGCCGCCGCGTCGCCGAACTGCTGGAAACCGTTGCGCTGGAACCGTCGTACGCCTCGCGGCGGCCCCATCAGCTCTCCGGTGGACAGCAGCAGCGGGTCGCGTTGGCCCGGGCGCTGGCCCGCCAGCCCGAGCTGATGTTGCTCGACGAACCGTTCAACGCCCTCGATGCGGGCCTGCGGGCCTCCACCCGCAAGGCGGTCGCCGACCTGTTGACGGCCGCCGGGGTGACGACACTGGTGGTGACGCACGACCAGGAAGAGGCGATGTCGATTTCTGACCGGGTGGCGGTCATGCGGCACGGCCGCTTCACCCAGATCGGCAGCCCGCGTGAGGTGTACCGGCATCCGGTCGACAGGTTCACCGCCGAGTTCCTGGGCGAGTGCGTGTTCGTCCCCTGCACCGTCTCGGCCGGCGCGGCCGAATGCGTGCTGGGCCGCGTGCCCGTCGACCCGGCGGACCCGGCCGGGGCCGCCACACTGATGCTGCGCCCCGAACAGCTGGTGGCCACCGAGGTGTCCGACAGCGAACGGCAGACCGGCGTCGGCACCGTCGTCGCCTCGGAGTTCCTCGGCCACGATGTGCTGCTCACCATCGACCCGGGTGGTGACATCGCCCCGATCGCGGTGCGTCAGCACAGCATGGATCCGCCCGCGGTGGACGCCAAGGTGCACATCGACGTGATGGGCGGTGGCGTGGTCTTTCGATGACCGGACTCGTCGAACATCTCTCGGGTCACGGTGATCGTCTTGCGGTGGTGACCCGCACCGAGCGGCTCAGCTATCGCGAGCTGGCCGCCCGGGTCGACGCCGCGGCCCAGAGCCTCGGTGGCGCCAGGCGTCTGGTGCTGCTCGAGACCGGCAACGATCTCGACACCCTGGTGTCCTATCTGGCCGCGTTGGCGGCCGGGCACGTGGTGCTACCCGTAGCGGCCGGCGGGCGGCACACCGCGATCATCGACACCTACGACCCCGACATCGTCATCGACGGCGCCGGGGTCCACGAGCGGCGTGCCGCGGGCACCGGGCGGCTGCACCCCGACCTGGTGCTGCTGCTGTCGACCTCGGGCAGCACCGGCTCGCCGAAGTTGGTGCGGCTGTCGGCCACGAATCTGGTCGCCAACGCCGCGGCCATCGCCGAGTATCTCGACATCCGCGACACCGACCGGGCAGCCACGACATTGCCGATGTCGTACTGCTACGGACTGTCGGTGATCCACAGCCATCTTCTGGTCGGCGCGGGGCTGATCCTGACCGACAGCTCGGTGGTCGACGCCGAGTTCTGGGAGTTGTTCCGCCGGTACGGCGGCACCTCGCTGGCCGGGGTCCCCTACACGTTCGACCTGCTGGACCGGATCGGTTTCGCCGACATGGACCTGCCCCGGCTCCGTTACCTCACCCAGGCCGGCGGCCGGCTGGCTCCCGAGCGGGTGCGCGCCTACGCCGAACTCGGGGCGAGCCGGGGCTGGCAGTTCTTCGTGATGTACGGGGCCACCGAGGCGACCGCCCGAATGGCCTACCTGCCCGCCGAACTCGCGCGCTCGCGCCCGGAGGCCATCGGGACGCCGATTCCCGGGGGGTCGTTCCGGATCGACCCTGCCGAGGAATGGGATGACGGCACGGGCGAACTCGTCTACCGCGGCCCCAACGTCATGCTGGGCTATGCGGAATCCCGCTCGGACCTGGCGCTCGGCCGCACCGTCGACGAGTTGCGCACCGGCGACATCGCCCGGCGCGCCGCCGACGGCCTGTACGAGGTGATCGGCCGGGCCAGCCGCTTCGTCAAACTCTTCGGGCTGCGCATCGACCTGCAGCGGCTGGAGGCCTGTCTGGCCGAACGCGGGGTCACCGCGATGTGCGCGCCGGACGACGACCGGGTGGCGGTGGCCTACCTCGGTGAGTCGCGCCGAGCCGATGTTGCCCGTGCAGCGGCGGAGGTGTCGGGCATACCACCGTCGTCGGTGGGTGCGGTGGCGGTGCAGGCACTGCCACGGACCGCATCGGACAAGCCCGACTACCGGGCGGTGCGCGAACTGGCGCGCGGCGAAACCGGACCGCAGGCACCCGGCACCGACCTGCGCCGGCTGTTCGCCGAGGCCCTGCACCTCGACGCGGCGGCCGTGACCTGCGACCACAGTTTCGTCGACCTGGGCGGCAACTCGCTGTCCTACGTTGCGCTCTCGGTGCGGCTGGAACGGGCGCTGGGTCACCTGCCCGCCGACTGGCACCGCCGCCCGATCGGCGAGCTCGAATCGATGGGCCGCCCGGTGGCGCGGCGGCGGTCGTGGTGGAAGGCGACCATGGAGACCAGCGTGGCGCTGCGGGCCGTGGCGATCGTGTTGATCGTCGGGTCGCACGCCGGGCTGTTCGAGGTGTGGGGTGGGGCCCACGTGCTGCTCGGCGTCGCCGGCTACAACTTCGGCCGGTTCTGCCTGACCCCGGTACCGCATGCCGACCGCGTTCGCCACCTGCGCAGCACGATCGCCTGGATCGCGGTGCCCGCCATCGCGTGGATCGCGCTGGTGTTGGTGCTCACCGACGACTACCACGTCACCAACCTGCTGCTGTTGGAGAAATTCTTCGGCCCGGACGGCAGCATGACGGCGGGCCGGTTGTGGTTCGTCGAGGCGCTGGTGTGGATTCTGGTGGTGCTGGCGCTGGTGTTCTGGTGGCCGCCGTCCGACCGGGCCGAACGCCGTCACCCGTTCGCGGTCGCGCTGGGTTTCCTGGCGATCGGGCTGGCGTTGCGTTACGACGTGCTGGGGACAGGACTCGGCCAGGACGCCTGGTTCACGGTGCTGACGTTCTGGTTCTTCGCCGCCGGATGGGCGGCGGCCAAAGCCTCGACGGTCTGGCAGCGGGCCCTGGTGACGGTGGTGCTGGCGGTGGGCCTGGTCGGCTACTTCGACGACCTCTACCGCGGTGTGCTGGTCTTCACCGGATTGGCGCTGTTGATCTGGCTGCCCGCGATCCGCTGCCCAGCCGGACTCACCGTCGTCGCCGGGCTGTTGGCCGAGGCGTCGCTGTTCATCTACCTCACCCACTACCAGGTATACGAGTTGTTCGACGGGCACCCGTTGGTGGGTGTGATCGCCTCGCTCATCGTCGGAGTGCTGGTGACCAAGCTGGTCTCGATACTGCGCAACCGGGTGACCCGCACACCGGTGTCGCCGGCCGCGTCACTGCGCGGACGCGCGTCGGCGCGGTAGCGCGCAGTGTCTACCCCCCGACCGCGGTGTCGTAGCGCGGCGCCCAGCGCTCCGCGGAGGGCTCCCCGCAACCGGTTTGCCGCCCCAGGTAGTCCAGGGACGCTTCGATCATCGAATCCCCGCAGGTCGCACACAGTACGGAATCCATCACGCGGGGTTGACGGCGGCATACGGCGCATCGGCTCTGAGCCTTCATGGCGCACCTCCCAAGCGGTTGTAGCTGCCGTCCAGCCTGCCCCCGGCGCCTTCGGAAGCCGGGTACGTGAGCTGTGCACCTACTGTGAATGCCGCCGCCGGGTCGTCAGTCGGCGTCGCCGACCTCATCGAGGCGTTGACTCACCCGGGCCAGCGCCTCGTCGAGGACCTCGACCTTCTGGCCGCGCCGTTCGCTGGCCGGCTGGGCAGCACCACGGGCACCTTCGGCCTCGACCCGGGCAGCCCCCTGGCGCCGGAGCAGGCTGAAGTTCTTCTCGCGCGCCTTGCGCAGGCGGCTTTGCAGCTCCTTGAGCGACTTGTGGTCCATCCGCGCCAACGCGTCGGGATGACTCATGTCGACCAGCGAGGTTTCCTCTGGGGTCAGGTTCACGTCGTGGTTGCTCACCGATGATTCATAGCCCGCACCGGCGGCACCGGTGCGACGAATCGCCGGATGGCGCACCGAATCGTCACATTCGGGCCACGCCGGCTTCACCTGCTCGCCGGCCGCGGGGACCTTGTGCCCTACGGAGTGCGGCACCCGCCGACGGATACTGGCCCCGGGAGAGCCTGAGGCGATCGCTGGGAGAGTGCCATGATCGATGTCGACATCGACGCCGAACATTCCGTTGCGCTGGTACGGCCGAAGACCCCGCTGGACAAGAGTGACTTCGCCGAACTGGCGAAGAAGATCGATCCCCAGATCGAAGCCGCCGGCGACCTCGCCGGACTGATCATCGACGCGCCGGCCTTCCCCGGCTGGGACGGTTTCGGCGCGCTGATCACCCATCTGCGCTTCGTCCGCGACCACCACAAGCACGTCAAGAAGGTCGCCCTCGTCACCGATTCGCCGATCGGTGACCTCGCCGAGCCGCTGGCGTCGCATTTCGTCTCGGCTCAGATCAAGCATTTCCCGGCCGGGCAGACTGCCGCCGCGAAAGACTGGATCGCCGGCGGGGCCTGAGGTCACACCCTGGCCAGACCGGGCCGGCGTGACAGCCGCAGTGTTGCAACGATTCTGCTGCGAACTGTTCACCCACGCTCCCAGTCACTCCGGCCGGGCGAGCACCCCGCGCTCCGCCCCCAGCAAAAGCGCTGCCGCCCAGGTCAGCGCGTGGTTAGCTGCTACCACAGTCCGCTCAGTCCTTTCGATGCGATGAGGTCATCATGAAGATCGAGGCTCACGACCCACACCATCGCCCCGAGGGAGATCTTCAGGACAAAGGGCTGTCGCACAATGCCGTCGGCCTGTTCGGTGGCACCGTCCTGGGCATCTCCTCGGTGGCTCCGGCCTACGCGCTGACCGCCACCATCGGCATCCTCGTCGCCGAGGCGGGCACCAAGATGGCGGTGGTGATCATCGCCGGGTTCCTGCCGATGTTCTTCGCCGCCTACGCCTACCGGGAACTCAACAAGGTCGCACCGGACTGCGGAACCTCGTTCACCTGGACCACCAAGGCTTTCGGGCCCTACATCGGCTGGCTCGGCGGCTGGGCGGCGGTGCTGGCAACCGTCATCGTGCTGTCCAACCTGGCCGGTGTCGCCGTGCAGTTCTTCTACCAGTTCGTCGGGGATCTGTTCGGCAGCGAACAGCTCGCGGCGCTGTGGGAGAACAAGCCGGTCAACGTGCTGACGTGCCTGGCGTTCCTGGCCGTCGCCACCACAGTGGCCTACCGCGGTATCACCACGACCGAGCGGGTGCAGTTCTTCCTGGTCGGATTCCAGATGCTGGTACTGCTGGTGTTCGCGGGTACCGCCTTCGCCAAGGCCGGTTCGTCGGAGACCGGGATCCCGTTCAGCTGGGACTGGTTCAGCCCCGCCGGTCTGACGGTGTCGGCGTTCATCGCGGGGCTGTCCGGGTCGATCTTCGCGTTCTGGGGCTGGGACACCGCTCTGACGGTCAACGAGGAGACCAAGGACTCCGACAAGACCCCGGGCCGGGCGGCACTGCTGTGCGTGCTCTCGATCCTGCTGACCTACCTGCTGGTGGCGGTGGCGACCCAGATGTACGCCGGGGTCGGCACCGACGGGCTCGGCCTGGGCAACGAGGAGATCGCCGACAATGTCTTCGGCGCGCTGGCCGAACCGGTGCTGGGCGGCCCACTGCACCTGTTCCTGTTCCTGGCGGTGCTGGCCTCCAGCGCGGCGAGCCTGATCACGACCTTCCTGCCGACCTCACGGACGATGCTGGCGATGGGGACCTACAAGGCGTTCCCGGAGCGCTTCGCCGCCGTGCACCCGCGCTTCTTCACCCCGTCGTTCTCGACCGTGGCCGCCGGCGTCGGTGCGGCGCTGTTCTATTCGATCCTGACGTTCACCAGTGACAACGTGCTCACCGACACCATCTACTCGCTGGGCATCATGATCTGCTTCTATTACGGCCTGACTGCGTTCGCGTGCATCTGGTTCTTCCGCCGTGAGCTGTTCAAGAACGTCCAGAGCTTCGTGTTCAAGTTCCTGTTTCCGCTCCTGGGCGGGCTCGGACTGCTCGGCGTCTTCGCCGTCACGATCCGCGACAGTGCCGCACCGGACTACGGCAGCGGTGCCAGCATCGGCGGCGTCGGCCTGGTGTTGATCCTGGGACTCGGACTGATCGTTCTCGGTCTGGTGTTCATGTTCATCATGCGTGCCCGGCAGCCGGAGTTCTTCAACGGCCAGACACTGCGCAAGGACACTCCGGTGCTGGTCGTCGACGAGCCGTAGCGGCTGGTCGCTGTGGCGGCCCCAGCCGGCACGACGAAGCCCCGCCCGCGAAAACGTCATGACGGCATCTCAACTCACCTGGCCGACGCGGCCAGACCGGCGCCCTCTGGCTTGGGCGGGGTGATCAACGGCGCGCGGAATGTCGCGACGAGTCCACCGCCGTCGCGGGCGGTGAACACGACCCGGCCGCCCATGGCCTCGACGATCTGCTGCACGATCCACAGGCCCAGTCCGGCGGTACCGCGCTGCCCGCCGAGGCTGACGTACTTCGCCGTCAACTCCCCCAGGCTCTCGTCGGGGATACCGGGACCCCGATCGGACACCGCGATGACCAGTTCGTCGCCGTCGCGGCGGCACTCCACATCCACCGGTGCGTCGTGCCCGTGCCGGGCCGCATTCTCGAGCAGGTTGGTCAGCACCCGCCGCAGGCCCTGGGCGTTGATCGCCACCGCGCTGAGGTTACCGGTCACGCTCAGCCGCAGCCGCGGCGGCGTCAAACCCACCGCGTCGGCCGCCGCGGTCACGATGTCGGCGATGTGGACGCGGCGGATGCGGCCGGTCGAGAAGGTCGGGCGGCGGCTCAGCGCCACGTCGGAGAGCGCGTCGAGCATGTCAGCCAGATGGCGGGCGTGTCTGGCGGCCAGTTGTAGTCCAGTGCCGCGGTCGGCCTCGGACATCGGCGAGGCCGAGTTGAGTGCGTCCATCAGTGCCTCCAAAGAGGCGATCGGCGTGCGGAATTCATGCACCAGCACCTGCAGTCCGTCCTGCTGGGACTGATAGGAACGCAGCAGGCGGGCCCGCAGGTCTCGCTCCTCCTCGGCGGCGGCGTGTTGCGCTTCGGCCTCCACCAGTGCGTGCAGCCGGGACCGGTGTTCGGTCTCGACCAGGGTGGACAATCCGGCGGTCAGAATTCCGGCGAAGAACAGGTACAGCATCCACCAGCCGGCTTGCAGCCCCGGGCTGAGGGAGACTGCCCCCGGGGATGGCGAATACAACACCACAGCGGTGTAGGCGCCGCCCAAAAGAATTGACAGCACGAAGGTTTCACCGAGGGACAACCGGGCTGCCGAGGCGATGACGACAAGAGGAAGCACCGACACCACCGGACTGTGCAGCCCGCCGGTGAGCGCGATCCAGGCGAGGACGAGAGCGCTGTCGACGGTGCTGACCGGCCAGGAGTAGCGGGTGCGCCGCACCTCGAGACGCGGGTTGCTCAGCAGCACCAGCGAATAGACCACCGCCACCACGAGCACGGCCACCGTACCGGGCACATGGAGGCGAACCCAGTCCGGGCCGATGAGCAACAGCACCCCGACCGATGTCACGACCGCGATCCGGACCGCGACCACGATACGGGCCATTCCGTATTCGTCACCGTCGACGAGAGTGGTGATCCGGTCACGCAGTTTCACCCGCCCGACACTAAGTTGCGGCTAGCATCGTGGCAATGAACGGCAAGGCCGCCGGCGAGAAGATCGTGGTCGTGATCGTCGACGACCACGAACTCTTCGCGCAGGGGCTCGCCCTGCTACTCACCCGCGAATGGGGCGAGTTGTTCACCGTCGGAGGTCAAACCACGCACGTCGAGGACGCTGCCGACCTCGTCGCCGGGTGCGACGCCGACGTCGCGATCATCGATCTGACGATGCCGCCGCTGGGCGGTGTGGCAGCGATCCGGCACGTCAAGGCTCGCCACCCGGAAACCCGGATCCTGGCGTTGTCCGGTACCGACGACGTGGGGCTGGCCGAGGAAGCGTTGCGCGCAGGCGCCGACGGCTTCCTGCCCAAGACCGCAAGACCGGAGGCGCTGGCGGGCCCGCTGTGGACGATCGCCGAAGGCCTGCGGGTGGTCGACGGGGCCGTCCTCGACGCACTGCTCAGCCAGACGCGCAGGCCACCTGCCGAGTTGCTCGACCGACTGTCCGACCAGGACCTCAAGCTGTGGACGTTGCTTGCCGCCGGCCTGGACAACACCGACATCGCCGACCGATTGCTGGTCTCCGAGCGGACAGCCAAGCGCATGGTGGCCGCGTTGCTGAGCAAGCTCGGTGTCACCAACCGGGTCTGCGCGGCCGCCATGGCCGGCACGTTCGGGTTGCTCGAAATCCCCGGTAACGAGCGGTCGGCCGCCATCCGGACCGGCTGACCCCGTAGGGCCACGTTCTGGCCCGCCGGTCGCTTGCGGCCCCACCTGTCACCGGTCAGCCTTGAAGGTGATGCGGATCACGCCCATCCGCACCGAAATACGTTCAGAGGGAGACAGTTCGGGCCCATCGGGCTCGTTGCGAGCTGTGCCCTCCGGGCTTCGGCGCAGCCATCCGAGCGTGGAGAGGGACCAATGACCGAATCGACTGTGGTGACCAGTGCGGACGGTCTCGACGCAGCCTACGACATGGCGCTCGAGGACATCGATGTCAGCAACCCGGAGTTGCATCGCCGCAACGCCTGGCAACCATACTTCCGGAGATTGCGCGAGGAGGACCCGGTCCACTACTGCAGGAGCAGCATGTTCGGCCCCTACTGGTCGGTGACCAAGTTCCGCGACATCATGGCTGTCGAGAAGAACACGAAAGTCTTCTCCTCCGAGGCGAAGTGCGGCGGCATCACGATCATGGACGACAACGCCGCGGCCAGCCTGCCGATGTTCATCGCGATGGATCCACCCAAGCACGACATCCAGCGAAAAGCCGTCAGCCCCATCGTGGCACCGGAGAACCTGGCCAACATGCAGTCGCTCATCCGGGAGCGCACGGCCACGCTCCTCGACGGCCTGCCCGTCGGCGAGGACTTCGACTGGGTGCGCCGGGTGTCGATCGATCTGACCACGCAGATGCTGGCGACCCTGTTCGACTTTCCGTGGGAGGACCGCGCCAAGCTGACCCACTGGTCCGATGTGACCACGGCGCTTCCCGGGGCCGGCATCATCGACTCCGAGGAGCAACGAATGGTCGAGTTGCTGCAGTGCGCAGCCTATTTCACCGACCTTTGGAACCAGCGCGTCAACGCCGAACCGGCGAACGACCTGATCTCGATGTTGGCCCACTCCGAGGCGACCCGGAACATGACACCCCAGGAGTACCTCGGGAACCTGGTGCTGTTGATCGTGGGCGGCAACGACACCACCCGCAATTCGATGACCGGTGGTGTGCTGGCCCTCAACGAGCACCCTGACGAATACCGCAAACTGGCCGCCGATCCGTCGTTGATCGACTCGATGGTGCCCGAGATCATCCGATGGCAGACACCACTGGCCCACATGCGGCGCACGGCGCTGGAAGACACCGAGTTCGGTGGTAAGACCATCCGGCAGGGCGACAAGGTCGTCATGTGGTACGTGTCGGGCAATCGTGACCCCGAGGCCATCGACAACCCCGACGCGTTCCTCATCGACCGTCTCAAGCCCCGCCATCATCTGTCGTTCGGGTTCGGCATCCACCGCTGCGTCGGCAACAGGCTCGCCGAGCTGCAGTTGCGCATCCTCTGGGAGGAGCTGCTCGAGCGCTGGCCCGACCCGATGCAGATCGAGGTGGTCGGCCAGCCGACCCGCATCCTGTCGCCGTTCGTCAAGGGCTACGAATCGCTTCCCGTCCGAATCAACGCCTGATGCGACCCGCTGGGACCGGTGAAACCGTCGTGGTCGTCGGCGCGGGCCAGGCCGGTGCGCAGACGGTGGCCAGCCTCCGCCAGGAGGGGTTCGACGGGCAGATCACCCTGGTGGGCGACGAGCCGGTACTGCCCTACCAACGCCCGCCGCTGTCGAAGGCCTATCTGGCCGGCACCGTACCGCTGGGCCGCCTGCTGGTGCGGCCGGCCACCTTCTACTACCAGGCCCGCGTCGAGGTCCTGCTCGGCACCTCGGTTGCCGAACTGGACACCGGCCGGCGGCGCGTGCGGCTCAGCGGCGGTCGCGGCGTCGCGTTCGACCACCTGGTGCTGGCCACCGGGGGGCGTCCCCGGCGCCTGCAGTGCCCGGGCTCGGAAGACCCACGGATCCACTATCTTCGGACGGTCGCCGATGTGGACCGCATCCGGACACAGTTGCGGCCCGGCGCACGGTTGGTGTTGGTGGGCGGCGGTTACATCGGCCTCGAGATCGCCGCGGTGGCGGCCACGCTGGGACTGTCGGTGACTGTCGTCGAGGCCGCTGCGACGGTGCTGGCGCGGGTGACCTGCCCAGCGGTGGCGCGGTTCTTCGAAGGCATCCATCGACGAGCAGGTGTGACGATCCGCTGCGCGACGACGGTCGACCGCATCGATGCCACACCGTTCGGAGTCCGGGTGGTGCTCGACGACGGGCAGGGAGTCGACGCCGATCTGGTGGTCGTCGGAATCGGGTTGGTTCCCAATATCGCGCTGGCGTCCTCGGCGGGCCTGGACTGCGACAACGGGATCGTGGTCGACGAGCACTGCCGGACCTCGGTGCCGGGGATCTACGCGGCCGGGGACTGCACGCAGTACCCCAGCCCGATCTACGGTCGCCCGGTGCATCTCGAGTCGGTGCACAACGCGATCGAGCAGGCCAAGAGCACCGCCGCGGCCATCTGCGGTCGTCCCAGGCCGGTCGATCAGGTCCCCTGGTTCTGGTCGGACCAGTACGACATCAAACTGCAGACCGCCGGCGTGCTGCACGGCTACGACGAGGTGGCCGTCCGCGGCGATCCGGGCACCGGCTCGTTCGCCGCGTTCTACCTACGAGCCGGGAGACTGCTGGCAATCGATGCCATCAATCGTCCGCGGGAGTTCATGGCGGCGAAGCCGCTCATCGCCGAGCGAACGGTGATCGACCCTGACCGCCTCGTCGACGACGAGCTGCCCGTCAAGGCGCTTGTCGCCGGCTGATTCCGTTTCCGGTACAACACTTTCCAGCCCAGTCCGATCACGAGCGAAAGAACGAGAATGCCCAAGGTCACCTACATCGCCCACGATGGCACACGCCGCTGCGTGGATGCAGCAGATGGCATGTCGTTGATGGAGATCGCCGTCAACAACAACCTGCCGGGCATCGACGGCGACTGCGGGGGCGAGTGCGCCTGCGCCACCTGCCACCTCCACGTCGACGGGGACTGGCTGACCAAGCTGCCTGCCGCCAGCGCCGAGGAGGAGTCGATGCTCGAGTTCTGCGACGGCGTCGAAGGAACGTCGCGACTCGGCTGCCAGATCAAGGTCTGCGAGGCGCTGGACGGCATCGTGGTTCGGACACCGGCAGCCCAACACTGACACAGCCCGACCCTCAAGAGCTCCCGCGCCTTGCCCGGCCCGGCCAGGTGACCCGTCTCCCCTGTCGGCGGGCCGGCGCGATGACCAGCGCCTCCGGCTTGAGTGACCTACGGCCCTGGTTGCCTGGCACCGACCGTGGTCGGATCGAGTCGACGCCCGTTCGCGGGCCCACTCGAGACGGAGGGAGCGAAGGTGGGGGCGGCTCAGTCGGTGGACTGGAAGCAGCTGGCGCAGGCGACCGTGGTACCACCGGGTTCGCCGGTGACCCTGGCCGAGGACTTCGATCCCGGCCGGCGCGACAAGAAGCTCGGCAAGCGCGGGGGGCTGGCCGCATCGGCCGAGGCGACGAGGATGTTATTCGACCTGCAGGACCGCTTCTTCGCCCAGGCTCAGCGTTCGCTGCTGATCGTTCTGCAGGCCATCGACGCGGCCGGCAAGGACGGGACCATCAAGCATGTGATGAGCGGACTGAACCCCGAGGGCGTCGATGTGCACAACTTCAAAGCGCCCTCGGAGACCGAGCGCGCGCACGACTACCTGTGGCGTCACCAGACCGCGCTGCCCGAGTTGGGCCGAATCGCCGTGTTCAACCGCTCGCACTACGAGAACGTGCTCGTCACCCGGGTACACCCGGAGCTGTTGTGGCCGCGCTCCGCGGTGTTGAATTCAGAAGGGCTCTGGCACAGGCGGTATCGTGACATCAACGACTGGGAACGCTACCTGACCGACAACGGCACCGTGATCGTCAAGTTGTTCCTCAACGTGTCCAAGCAGGAGCAGGAACGCCGGTTCCTCAAGCGCATCGACAATCCCGAGAAGAACTGGAAGTTCTCCGCCGCCGACCTGCACGAACGGGTTTTCTGGGACGACTACCAGGTTGCCTTTCAGGAGATGCTGTCCCACACCAGCACCGAATGGGCACCGTGGCACGTCATCCCGGCCGATCACAAGTGGTTCAGCCACCTGTGCACCTCGGCGGTTCTGCTGGAGACGCTGCGCACGCTGAATCCGCAGTATCCGAGCGTCGACGCCGCCACCAAAGCCGAACTCTCACAGGCCAAGAAGGAGCTGCTCGGCAGCGACCACGGCGAAGTGGAGACCCGGAATGACCGGTGATGTGCTGCACCGTGATGCGGCCGGCGACGCAGGCCGGGCGACGGTGGACCTGGAGAAGGTACCCGTGGAGCAGGTTCTCGCGCATCTCGGTGTCGACTCCGGTGCGGGCCTGAGCGCAGCCGAGGTGAAACGACGCCTCGTCCAGTACGGGCCCAACGCCATCGCCGAGAAGCACGAGAGCCTGCTGGCCAAGGTCGGCGCGTATTTTCGGGGTCCGATCGCGTACATGATCGAGGCGGCGGCTTTGGTGTCGGCGATTCTGGGTCATTGGGAGGATTTCGCCATCATCGCGGCGCTGCTGGTCTTCAACGCCGGCCTCGACCTGTGGCAGGACATGAAGGCCTCGAATGCGTTGGCAGCGTTGAAGAAGGGATTGGCTCCGGAGGCCACGGCGCTGCGGGACGGCTCGTGGCAGACCGTGTCGGCATCGGAGCTGGTACCCGGCGACATCGTCAAGATCCGGCTGGGCGTGATCGTGCCGGCCGATCTGCGTCTGCTCTCGGGGGACTTCGCGTCCATCGATCAGGCGGCTCTGACCGGCGAGTCGGTGCCGGTGACGAAGAAGGCCGGCGACGAAGCCTATGCCGGCAGCGTGGTCAAGCAAGGTGAGATGGTGGCCGTCGTCATCGCCACCGGTTCCAACACCTTCTTCGGCAGGACGGCGAAGCTGGTGGCCGGTGCGGGTTCGACCAGCCACGCCCAACAGGCGATGTTCCAGATCGGCAACTTCCTGATCGTCGTCGCGGTGGCGCTCGCATCGATCCTGGTGGCCGTGCGCGTCTACCACGACATCGTCGTGACCGACGCATGGAACCTGGCCGATGCACTGCAGATCCTGCAGTTCGTGTTGATTCTGCTGGTCGCATCGATCCCGGTCGCGATGCCGGCGGTGTTCTCGATCACGATGGCGCTCGGTGCGGTGGCACTGTCGAAACAGCAGGCGATCGTGTCGCGGCTCGACGCGATCGAAGAGATGGCCGGCGTCGACATCCTGTGCTCGGACAAGACCGGCACGCTGACCAAGAACCAACTCGAACTCGACGCGCCGATCCTGTTCGCCGCACAGGACCCACAGGAGGTCATCCTCGCTGCAGCGCTGGCCTCCCGAGGTGAGGACCACGACCCGATCGACAGCGCGGTGATCGCAGCTCTGCAGGATCCGGGTGCGCTCGCCGCCTACCGGCAGACCGACTTCGTGCCGTTCGACCCGGTCACCAAACGTACGGCGGCGACGGTCACCGACGCCCACGGCGCGACCTTCGTCGTATCCAAAGGGGCTCCGCGGGTGATTGCCGATCTGGTCGGAGTCACGGGCGCGGTTGCCGAGAAGGTCACCACGACCATCGAGGGGCTCGGAGAGAAAGGGTATCGCGCCCTCGGTGTCGCGCGCTCGGAGGACGGCGGCAGCACGTGGGTGCTGCTGGGCATGCTGCCGATGTTCGATCCGCCACGCGAGGACTCCAAACAGACCATCGACATGGCCAACGCCAAGGGTGTTCGGGTGATGATGGTCACCGGTGACGACATCGCGATCGCCCGGGAAACCGCCCGCCAGCTCGGTTTGGGCACCAACATCGTGGCCGCGGCCGACCAATTTCCCAAGGACATGGATCCCGACAACGTGCCGCCGGCGATCGCCGACGCGATCGAGAACGCCGACGGCTTCGCCCAGGTCTTCCCCGAACACAAGTACGCGATCGTCAAGTCGCTGCAGGCGCGTGGTCACCTCGTGGCGATGACCGGCGACGGCGTCAACGATGCGCCGGCACTCAAACAGGCCGACTGCGGCACGGCCGTTTCGGGCGCCACCGACGCCGCCCGCGGTGCGGCGGCCCTGATCTTGACCGCGCCCGGGCTGTCGGTGATCAACGACGCCATCGACGAGGCACGGCGGATCTTCGGACGGATCACCAGCTACACCATCTACCGGGTGGCGCTGACCATGGACATCATGTTCCTGGTCGTCCTGTCGTCGATCGCCCTCGGCTTCCAACCCCTCACCGCGGTCATGATCGTCCTCATCTCCCTGCTGGACGACATTCCGATCATGACCACCGCCTACGACAACACCCCCATCAGTGAACGCCCGATCCGCTGGAAAATGCCACGGCTGCTCAGCATTTCGGCCGTTCTCGGCTTCTTCTCGGTCGTGCAGTCGTTCGGGTTGCTCCTGATCGGAATGGAGGTGCTGTCGGATTCGGGCCTGCAGCAGTACTTCGGGCTGTTCGACCAATCGCACCTGCAGACGGTGATCTTCCTGCAGCTGGTGGCCGGGGGCCATCTGCTGTTGTTCGTCACCCGCACCGAACGCTGGTTCTTCCTGCCGCCCCTGCCTGCCTCTCCATTGGTGATCGCCATCGTCGCGACCCAGGTCCTGGCGGTGCTGATGTGCGGGTTCGGCTGGCTGGTGCCGGCGATCTCGTGGACCACGATCGGCTGGGTGTGGGTCTACAACATCGCCTGGATCTTCGTGCTCTCCGCGGTGCGGCTCACCACCGAGAAGCTCGTCGACGACCGCACCGGCCAGCGAACCAAGCATCGCGAGCTGCTCAGCCGCCCGCTCCACGGGCTCGTCACTGCACCAAAGGGCTGATCTATGTGGGAATCGACCGGGCTAGAGCTGTCCGGCCGCCGGAGGCGTTAGCTGGACACCGTACGCGGAACCTCGACGCTGTTCTCCCGCACGATGATCGGGTCACCCACGTTGACCGTATTGAAGTACCACTCGGCATCCTCGGTGCTGAGCCCGACGCAGCCGTGACTGGTGTTCTCGAACCCCATCTGATTGACTGCCCACGGTGCTGAATGCACGAACAGGCCCCGCTTGGTGAAACGGACCGCGTATTCGACGTCCAGCAGGTAACCGTCGGGGTCGTTGACGGGTATGCCGACACTGCTGGAATCCATCACCACATCGCGTTCCTTGGCCAGTACGGTGTAGATCCCCACTGGCGTCGGATATTCCGGGCGCCCCATCGATGCCGGGAAGACACCGTTCTGACCGAATTTCGGTCGGTGATGCGGGGCCGGCAGGTTGTCCGGCGGCTGGCCGTCGACGGTCACGGTGAAGGTGTGATCAGAGAGGTCGGCGACGCCGATGACGGCGGGACCTGTCTCGAAGTTCCTGGTGGGTAGGTTGCCCACCGACAGGGACACGGTGCTGTGCGCAGGCCAGAACTGGTCCGGAACCCATTGCGCAACATTGTCTTCCACCCACTCGAAACGCCCGGTCATCGCCGGGGTCGACTCGATGCCGATAGAGCGTTCGGCTGCCACTCGATCGAAGACGGGTCGGTTGAATGTGACCACCACCGGGTGGGCGATACCGACAACAGCGCCCTCAGCGGGCAGCATCGACGCGACGGCAAGCACAGGCGACGGAACTGCCGCCCGGCTGGTGTTGCCCGACCCCACAACCACGCTCGCAGCCATCATGACTGCGACGAGGACACTCCGAACAGCACCGCGCATGGCTTTCCGAATCCCTAGAAGTTACAACGTTGTCAGTTATCGATGGTAGAAGTGCCGGGCGGCGGGTGAAAGTCCTTGCGCCCCTTCGATTCGATCAAAGCTTCGTCACGCTTCGGCAACGCCCCGTGGGCTCTTCACCATCTGCACAGCAGCAGGGGGCGGGACGCGCTGAGCCCGACGATGGCGACAGCGCAGACATATGTGCCTGCACTCCAATGCTTTACGGCACGGCAGCCGTGAACACGCCTGACGGCCCGCCCCTTTCGAGGACGGGCCGTCAGTACGTACCAGTGGATCCGCGCGCTCTACGCTCCCGGACCAGGTGCCGTCGGCTGACCGGGAACGGGCGCACCGCTCGGCGCCGGACCCGTCGGGTCGCCCTTGCCGGCCAGGCCTCCCATGGTGGTCAGGGGAAGGCCCGCGACCGGGGCTCCGGCCGCCGGAACGATCGGTGCCGCCGCACCCACCGGGGGTACTACCACCGGCGGAACGACCGGCGGAATCGGCGGCGGCGCCAGTGGTGGCACCACCGGCGGGATCGGCGGCGGCACCAGCGGGACCGGCGGAATAACGGGCACAACCGGTGCCAACGGGCCGGGCACGGCCATTGGCACACCGCCGGCCATCGGGGAGATCGGCGCACACGCTGCCGCTCCCGGTGCCGGTGCCGCGCCTGCTGAGGTCTCGAGGCATTCGTATCCGCCGGCCTGGGCTACGCCGGGGCCGAACGCCAGGGCGATCCCGCACAGTCCAGCACCGACAGCAGCAACTCTGATGCTGATTCGATCAAAGACCGCCATCTTCCATCAACTCCTTCATTCACGCTAAAGTCATTCCGCTCCAAGCGGTGCAACAGAACGCCCTGCCACACCAAGCCAGAGGCCGCCCTCGGAGCGACGTCGTCAACTTATCGACAGAATCATCGATCGCGGAACACACCGCACCGGGCCGTTTCCGAATGGAGATGTTCAGTGCGAGTTGACACTCTTTTGTGTTGCAATTCCATTGAAAAAGAGACGTTTTCGAGACTGAGGTGTTCCCGTTCCTCAGTTCGACCGCTCTAGGATCCCCACGGCTGCCGGTGCGACCGACAGGCCCCTCGGCGTTGGGGCTGCCGCTGCGCAGCCATGACCTGCCCGCACCACGACGTTGCGATGGCCAGACCGGATGGCCGCGCTGTCGGCGCCGCACTTCCCCCTTGCCGGCGGCGCACCGGCGGGGCGCATGATCCGCGGCCAGGCCAGCTCGACCCGGCGAGCTACAGCACCATCAGCACCGCACCACCCACCGCCGGCCACCGCCTCGATCACGTCTGCCCTGCGAACTGGGGCCCGGGGGCCGTTCTCGACCACGACAACGCCACTTCGACATTAGGCTGAGGACATGCCCGATCAGGATCAGACAGCTGCCCGCCGTGAGATCGCCGATGCTCTGGTGTCCGCGCTCGACCGTCGCCACGAGGTGCTCGATGTGATCGTCGAGGCCGACGACAGGACCACCGCGGTGGCGGCGATCGCCACGTTGTTGAACACATCGGCGTTGGGGGCCGAGGCCGTGATGAGCATGGGGTTCGACCAGCTGACGAAGGACTCGCGCCGCACCATCGCCGCCGAGCTCGACGACTTGAACAGCCAGCTGACGTTCACGCTGAAGGAGCGGCCCGCCAGTTCGGACGACAGCTTGACCCTGCGTCCGTTCACCGGGGAGGACCGGGATATCTTCGCCGCCAGACTCGAGGAGGTCGGCGCCGCCGGCGACGGGTCCGGCCAGCCCGCCCAGCCGCTCGACGACGAGATCCGCTTCGCGCAGAGCCGCATCGGCCAGGAAGACGCGGCCTGGTTCGTCGCCGTGGTGGAGGACACCAAGGTGGGGATGGTCTTCGGCGAACTCGAACACGGCGAGGTGAACGTCCGG
>JAXHTL010000149.1:0-12014 GCA_034190095.1 Actinomycetota bacterium | reverse complement strand
CAACACCGACCCGGACACCAGTTTCGTCGACATGAGTCCGGCCGACGCGCGGGCGTGGGTCGAGCACGGACTGCGTGAGCCCGCCGTCGACATGGATCAGTCCGACACCTGGCCGGCCTGCCGGCCGCTGCTGCAATGGCTGATCCGCCGCCTGCCCCCGGGCGGCGCCACCCGCGAGTCACCCGGGTGGGACCCAGTCGAGCAACGTGACCTGTGTGACCGGTTCTTCGCCTCCGAGCACGGCGCAGCCTTCGACCCGCGCGAGTACGGCGAACTGCTCGACGAACTGATCGACACCGGCGACCCGGTGCGATGGAGCGCGCCGCGGATCGAGCACCTGCTCCGCGGCGGGCCACAGGCCGGCAGCGCCGTAGCGGTGGAGGTGGCACTCGATGCCCCCGAACTGCTGACCCGCTTCGTCCCGTTCGCCCACGCGCACAGCGGCCTCCGCGCCGAACTCACCGCCGAAGCCCTCGACGCGATCGACCAATTCGCCGACCACTACCGCGACGAGGTGCGCCGCGACGCCGAGCAGAACGACCCCGACGACTGACCACGGCCCCGTGGCGCACATCGCGACAACGTTGGCGCGAATTGCGAGTGTTCCGCCGGCTGCGACGCCGTATGTTCGAGGGAACCGCCGACCCCAGCCGGTCGGGCCCCCGACAGCGAGGAACACCATGAGCTGGTCCACCAAAGACATCCCCGACCTGCACGGCAAGGTCGCCGTGATCACCGGCGCCAACGGCGGGCTGGGCCTGGCCTCGGCCAAGGCGCTCGCCGGCCGCGGCGCCCACGTCGTGATGGCGGCCCGCAACCAGGCCAAGGCCGCCGGCGCACGCGACGAGATCCTCGCCGCGCACCCGGACGCCTCCCTGGAGATCGTCGAACTCGACCTCGGCTCGCTGGCCTCGGTCAAGACCGCCGCCGACGCGATCGCCGCCAAACACGACCGCATCGACATCCTGATGTGCAACGCCGGCGTCATGGCGATGCCGCAGGGCACCACCGTGGACGGATTCGACACCCAGATGGGCATCAACGTGCTCGGCCACTGGGCCCTGCTCTCGCATCTGCTGCCGATCGTCGTCACCACCCCCGGCGCGCGGGTGGTCACCATGTCGAGCACCGCCCAGCACTTCGGCCGCGCCATCGACCCGGCCGACCCGCACATGCGCAAGAAGTTCGACGCCTGGCGCATGTACGGCCAGACCAAACTCGCCATGCGGCACCTCGCCGTGGGTCTGCAGGAACAGTTCGACCGGGCCGGCGTCAACGCCAAGGCGCTGTCCGCGCAGCCCGGGCTGACCCACTCCGATCTGCAGAGCACCACCCACGCCGAGGGCGGTGCCGGCCCGATGGGCGCGTTCTTCGACTGGCAGACCCGGACGATGGGCATGTCCACCGATCGCGGCGCGCTGAGCCAGCTGCGGGCCGCCGTCGACCCGCAGGCCCCCGGCGGCGGCTTCTACGGGCCGCTGTTCGGCACCAACGGACCGCCGGTCCGCAAGCCGCTGGTCCGGCCCGGCAGTGACGGCGCCGTGCGGGCACTCTGGCAGGTCGCCGAACGCGAGACCGGCCTGCAGGTCGATGTCGCTGCCGCCCTTGCCAAACCGTGAACAGCGCGCCGTTTCGGCTGTCGCTGCCGCTGGTGCGGGTGATCCTCGCCGAGCTCGGCGTGCGGCCCGGCGACCTGCTGCGTGCGGCCGGCCTGCCCGCTGATCTGCTCGGCCGGGACGAGGCCGTGCTGGCGCCCCGGCAGTACTACGCCCTGTTCGAGGCGCTGGACCAGCTCGTCGGTGATCGGGACCTCGCCGTCGCGATCGCCGACAAGCTCAGCCCCGAGGTGTTCGACCCGCCGATCTTCGCCGCGATGTGCAGCCCCACCCTGCACGTCGCCGCCGAGCGGATCGCCGTGCACAAACGCCTGCTCGGCCCGCTGCGGCTGCGCGTCGCCGCCGACACCGACGGCCTGGACATCGAGATCGTCTGGCCCGCAGGGGATCCGCCTCCGGCGGTGCTGCCCGGCGTCGAAGTCGCGTTCTGGGTCGCCCTCGCCCGCCTCGGCACCCGCACCCTCGTCGTCCCGCAACGCGTCGTGGTGCCCCAGCTCCCCAGGAACATCGACGAGGTCGAAGGCTGGCTGCGCACCCGCGTCGAACGCGGCGACGCGACACGGGTGCGGTTCTCGCTGCTCGACGCCAACCGGCCGTTTCTGACCGCCAACGCCGGGATGTGGGAGTTCTTCGAGCCCGAGCTGCGGCGTCGGCTCAACGACCTGGCCGACGACGCCACCCTCGGGGCCAAGGTGCGCGCCGCCCTGATCGAACTGCTGCCCGCCGGTACCGGCACAGCCCAGGGTGTCGCCCGACACCTCGGCATCAGCACCCGGACACTGCAGCGGCGCCTCGGGGAGGAGGGCCTCACCTTCCAGAGACTGCTCGCCGACCTGCGCGCACAACTGGCCCACCACTACCTGACCCAGTCGGCGCTGCCGCTGACCGAGATCGCGTTCCTGCTCGGCTACGACAACACCAACTCCTTCCACCGCGCGTTCAACCAGTGGACCGGCAGCACCCCGTCCGGTGTCCGGGCGGCCGCCGGCTGACGAACCGCCGTCGCGTCACCAAGGCATTGCCCCGCGCTGCGCCGGAAGGTCAGGAATCCGAGATCTGCTGCGCCACAGCCCCATACCGCTCGAAACGCTCCGGGTCGGCCAGCGCGTTGTACAGCACGATCCGCGACGCCACCTCGCCGTACCTGTCGATCAGCGCCCCGGCCAACCCGTCCCACGTCGACTCGGTGGCGAACGCCGCGATGTGCTCGTCGGTGATCTGGGCGGCCATCCCGGCGTAGTCGCCCGCCTTCTGCTTCTCCCGGATCCGCGCCGTGGTCCCCTCGAAACCGGCCTCATCCCAGATGAACGCATAGTTCGGGGTGCTGCCGTAGAAGCTCATGCTGGTCCGCACCAGCTCACGCTCCCGGTGGCGCTCCTCGTCGGTGTCGCCGACGATCGTCATCACCGGCACGATCACCGCGACGTCGGCGGGGGAGCGCCCCGTCTTCTCCGCTCCCTCAGCCAGATTCGGCAGCACATGCCGGGCGATGTAGCCCGGCTCACCCAGCGGATGCACATGGATCCCGTCGGCCACCTCGCCGGCCATCCGCAACATCCACGGGTTGACCGCGGCGACGTCCACCTTCGGGTCCGGCGCGTCGATCGGCCCGGCGCTCCACTGCGGGGTGATGAAATCCAGGCTGTAGAAGTCGCCGTGATGCTCCAAAGTGCCGGTGCGGAACGCCGAGAAGCACGCCTTGACGGCCAGCACGTAGTCGCGCAGCCGCGGACCGGGCCGCTCGAACTGCGCGCCGTAGCGGCGCACCACATGGGTGCGCACCTGGGTGCCCAGCCCGAGCCGGAAGCGGCCGTCGGTGGCCTCCTGCAACTCCCACGCCGCCGCGGCCGTCACGAACGGGCTGCGCGGGAACGCCACCGCCACCCCGGTCGACAATTCCAGACCGGGTGCGGCCTGCGCGGCCACCGCCGCGTTCAGATACGCCGTGCGGCCGGTCTCGGTGAACAACATCCCGGAGAACTGCGCGGCCTGGGTGCGGCGGGCGAGCTCACCGATCTTGCGCAGCGGCTGCGGTGTGGTCATCACGTCGACGTGCATGGGCCGCACCCTACGCCGCCGGGTCGCCTACGCCTTGCCGATCGCGTCCAGGCGTGCGAACACCCGTGCCCGGAGCTGGTCGTCGAAGTCGATGTCCAACACGATGGCCCCCAGGTGCACCGTGCCGGTCGCATGCTGCAGCACCCGCGGCAACGACTCGATCACCTCGACGAACTCGGCGATGAACTCGCCGAAACTCTGCAGCGGAGTGTCGAGCAGCCGGGCGCAGTCGGCGAGCAGATCCGCATACTGCGACGGCGGCGACAACCGCCGGCATCGCTCCGAAATGTCCAGCAGCCGTTCGTGATAGTCCATCAGCCGATTGGCGACGTGCATGATCGCCTCCGGGTCGGCACCGGATTCCTCGGCCGGTTCGCCGAAGGAGCCCATGAACGCCGGTGCCAGCGTGAAGCTCTCCAGCTGGTTGGCGGTCAGGAACATCTCGTCGATCAATCCGACCAGGATCCTTGCAAGCTCCCTGCCGTTGTACACCGGGACGGTCGAGGCGGGTGTGAAGCCCAGCTCGCTGTCGCGCAGCCGCGGCAGCAGCGAGGCCTGACGCTGCACCAGCACCGAGGCGAACAACGTCTGCTCCCAGGCCGACGGCTTGTCCCGGGCCAGCGCGGCCAGCTCGTCCTCGGTGCGAGCCAGGGCCGCGATCCCGTCCTGCGGGGCTGTCGCATCCACGGCGTCAGCAGATGGTGACACCGCGCGCATGACGGCGGCCCCGTCCGGCCCGTACACCCCGCGGCTGTCCCCCGACAGCATCCAGCGGTGCTGCCGGTCGGCCCGCCGCTGCAGGGCCGCGCGCGCCTCGGCGGCCAACTCGCGCCGCTCCTCGAGGTGCCGAACCAGCGCTCGCCCGGCGAAGAACAGCCCGACCAGCCCCGCGCCCGCGGCGATCCACCAGAAGTACTTCACGACCAGACCGACCACGAGCAGCACGACAAACACCGCGGCGAACCCGCCGCCCTCCGAACCCCGCCCCCCGGCCATGCCGACACGCTACGACCAGGCACCGACAATGTGGGCGCTCCGTCATCTGCGCGTGCGGTGTTTCGGTGAGCACCCACCCGGCTATCTGAGATCCGAAGGTCACACCCGAAGGACACCGATGAGCGACGACACCGACTTCAACGCCCGCAACATCGCCGAGTTCCGCGCCAACCACGGCCGCGTCGGCGGCCCGTTCGAGGGCGCCCCGCTGCTGATCCTGCACACCACAGGCGCCAAGAGCGGTGAACCGCGCACCCACATCATGATGTATCTGGCCGACGACGACCGGTACCTGGTCTTCGCGTCCAAGGCCGGCGCCGACGACCACCCCGCCTGGTACTGGAACCTCAAGGCCGACCCCGATGTCCGCATCGAGGTCGGCGACGACGTCCTCGACGTACACGCGACCGAACTACCCCGCGACGAGCGCGACCGCAAGTACGCCCTGCAGGCCCAGCGCTACCCGGGCTTCGCCGAATACCAGCAGAAGACCTCGCGCGTCATCCCGGTCATCGCGTTGACGCCGCGGTGACCCCGCCGGACGTGAGGTTCGGCCATGGCCGCACCGCCCACCGTGTCAGGATGACGGCATGACAGTGGTGTTCGTCCATGGCAATCCCGAAACCGCGGCGATCTGGGGACCGCTGGTCACCGCGCTCGGTCGCGACGACGTGGCGCTGCTGTCGCCGCCGGGCTTCGGCGCGCCGCTGCCCGACGGGTTCGGTGCCACCTATCTGGAGTACCGCGACTGGCTCGAAGCCGAGCTGGAGAAGATCGACGGCCCGATCGACCTGGTCGGGCACGACTGGGGCGGCGGACACGTCGTCAACGTGGTCATGCACCGTCCCGAACTGGTCCGCAGCTGGGTCAGCGACGTCATCGGCCTGTTCGATCAGGACTTCGTCTGGCACGACATGGCCCAGGTGTGGCAGACCCCGGGGGCCGGCGAGGAACTGCTGGACAACATGATGGGCGGCGGCCCGACGGCGCGCGCCGAACTGCTCATCTCGCTGGGCATCCCGGCCGCCGTCGCGGTCGCCATCGCCGAACACCAGAACGACGACATGGTCAAAGCGATTCTGGCGCTGTACCGTTCGGCCGTCCAGCCGGCGATGGCCGAGGCCGGCCGTCAGCTCGAAGTCGCCCGGCAGCGTCCGGGCCTGTCCCTGAAGGCCACCGCCGACCCCTACCAGGGCGGCGCCGGTACCAGCGAGCGCGCCGCCGAGCGGGCCGGAGCGCGCACCGAGGTGCTCGACGGCCTGGGCCATTGGTGGATGGTCGAGGACCCCGAGCGTGGGGCCGCCGCGCTCAACCGGTTCTGGGACTCCCTGGACTAACCGCCCGGGCTACTTCAGCGACTCCGTCGCGAAAGGATTGTGCTCGGCCAGCAGCTTTTCCATCCGCACCTCGTCGAGCCTGACCCGGATCGTCGCCGCCTCCTGCTGATCGCGGATCACCTTGGCCAGCGTGAACGCGCTCGTGACGAGAAAGACCGTGGTCATGGCCAGGAACAACCGCGGCCAGATGTCGAGCGGCAGGAAGAAGATCCCACCGAGCATGCCGAGGAAACTCACCCCGAAGGCGATCGCGGCCTGCAGAAAGAAGGCATTGGTGTTCTTGGACATCGCGTCGAATACATCCATGGCTCCATCGTGGTGCCGCGAGTGCAGGCCACGCATGAGTAGTACTACGCCTGTGCAGCTCCCCGGAGTTGAACCGATCAGCCGCCTGCCCCGTTGAACCGGACGGACGGCTGCCCATCCACGTCTTCGGCGAAGGGCATGTCTCCCGTCTCAGCACATACCGCAGCAGCGGTTGCGCATGGGCATCGTGCACCGCGCGCAGCAGCTCACCGTGGTCCGCGTCACCCGGCGGCGCGGGATCGCGATTTCCGGTATCTGCCATGACTCGCGCCACGCATCCTTTGCTCTCGGGCTACTGAGGACAACGAACCGACACCGCATACCGTTCACCGGGAATGCGAAGAGCCCGCCGCCGTCAGGGCTCGTCCTCGGGATCGCGGGTGGCGCGCAGCGAACCCGGATGAGCCTTGGCGGTCGGATCCTGGCGCGTCTTGAGCAGGCTGGCCACGGTCACGACCGTCAGGATCACCACGATCACGCCGAGGCTGACGTAGGTGTCGACCTCGGGGATGTTCGGGTTGATGTCGACGTGCGCCCAGTGCAGCACCAGCTTGACGCCGATGAACGCCAGGATGATCGACAGCCCCGTCGACAGGTACACCAGCCGGTCCAGCAGGCCCTTGACGAGGAAGAACAGCGCCCGCAGCCCGAGCAGCGCGAACGCGTTCGCCGCGAAGACGATGAACGGCTCACGGGTGATCCCGAACACCGCCGGAATCGAGTCCAGCGCGAACAGCAGGTCGACACTGCCGATCGCGATCAGCACCGCCATCATCGGCGTGACCATCCGCCGGCCGTCGACGCGGGTGAACAGTTTGCCGCCGTCGTAGGTTTCGGTGACCGGCAGGAACCGCCGCGTCGCGCGCACCATGATGTTGTTCTCCACGTCGGGGTCCTCGTCGCGGTGGCGGAACAGCTGGATGGCCGTCCAGATCAGCAGCAGCCCGAACAACAGGAACATGAAGCTGAACAGCGCCAGCAGCGTGGCGCCGAGCGCGATGAAGATCGCCCGCATGATCAGCGCCAGGATGATGCCGAAGGTCAGCACCTTGTGCTGATGCTCCTCGGGCACCGCGAAGGTCGCCATGATGATGACGAAGACGAACAGGTTGTCGACCGACAGGCTCTTCTCGACGATGTAGCCGGCGAAGTACTCCGTGCCCAGCGTGCTGCCGTAGGTCACGGTGAACCACACCCCGAACGCGATGGCGACCAGGATGTAGAACACCGACCACGCGGTGGCCTCCTTGAATCCGACCCGGTGTGGCCGCAGCGCGGCGAGGATCAGATCGATCGCCAACAGCAGCACGACCAGTCCGATCGTGACACCCCACGTCAACCCGGTGATCTGAGACATCCTTCATTTCTACCGTGGCGACAGCGGGCACCCCCTCGTCGAGACTGCGCTGAGGGTGCGTTCTTCTCGCACTTTCCCGCCGCAGACGCAGTCTGAACGCGAGGTGAGCGCTCAGTTCGGCACGACGCCGATCTTGACGTGCGGGCTGTCGGCCTGCGCCTGCCACGCCTTGCCGGCGTCCTCGAGGTCGTAGCGCACCGTCTCGACGTGCAGCCGCTTCTGCTCGGCCAGGCCGGCGAGTTCCTGATAGCCCTGCCGCATGACCGCCGCGCCCAGCAGGTTGTTGTTGTGCCCGATGTGGGTGCGGCCCATCAGGCTCAGGAACGGCACCTCGGGGGCCCCGCCCGCGCCCTGCCCGACGGTCACCAGGGTCGCCCCGATCGCCGAGGCCTCCAGCGCCGCGACGAACGGCGCCCCGTAGACCATGTCGACGACGACGTCGTAGCCGTCGCCGGCTTCGGACTTCAATGCCGCGGCGTCGTCGTCCCCGAGCTGGACGGTGGCATCGGCGCCCAGATCGCGGGTCTTCTTCAGCGCGTCCGTGTCGCGGCCGGCCGCCACGATGCGGCCCGCACCCAGGATCTTGGCGGCCTGCACCGCGAGGCTGCCGACCACCCCGGTCGCGCCCAGGACGAGCACCGACTGCCCGGCCGACACGTCGGCGTGGCGGGTCAACGGCAACCAGGCGGCCAGCCCGGCGATACCCAGAGCCACCGCGAGGTCGTCGTCGACCGTCTCGGGAACCGGGAACGCCCGGTCGGGGTCGAAGGCGGCGCGTTCGGCCCACGACCCGAACGGCATCGGGGGCGAGTTGAAGTACACCCGGGTGCCGTCGTCGGTGTAGCCGACGCCCTCCTGACCGACCACCAGGGGAACGCTGGGCTCGAGCAGTTCGCTGGACGCCAGCGCGAGGTCGACCGGATTGCAGCCGGCCAAGGCGACCGTGACGACGTCGGGTCCGCCGGGCTCTTCGAAGTCTTTGACGTGGGGCTCGCGGCCCACCGCCTCCAATACCGCTGCCCGCATGGGGTCCTCCGTTCGTCGGCTTAGCGATGAACTTGCGGGCTACCCCGTGCCGGTGCGCCGAAACGGGACCGGTCCGAAACGGACGCACCGGATGTGCGGTGCCGACCCCGGCGGCGGGCGCCTCAGCCCGCCCGCGGCGCCGCGGCCAGAAGATCCACGAAGCCGTGGTCGACGTGGTAGGTCTGCTGCACGTGGATGAGCCGGGAGACCAACTCGGCCGGCAGCGGCGGCCCGCCGTTGCGTCCCAGCGATTTCAGGGCCAGCGTCATCGCCTCGCTGTAGTCGCCGACGCCCAGGTGGGTGAAGGCCGTGTTGAGCTCGGCGGGGTTCAGGGCAGCCCGGCAATGCTCGACCAGATCCCAGGCCACATCGCTCAACTCGGAACTGCTCATGGGGTCATTTTCGGTCATCATCGGTCGGCGCGCTCGGCGTGGGGGTCACACCCCGGCCGGGACCCGGCCGCCGGCCGCGCTCAGCTCCCGGCGCAACTCGCCGAACTCCGAGATCGAGCGGGTCGCCACCGTGGCCACCGGCCGTGCGTTGCGTCCCGTCGCCTCGGTCTTGGACACCATCACCACGCTGTCGATGTAGGGCTGGATCGTCGTCGCGTTCTGCACCGTGGCCACGATCACCAACTGGAAGCCGAACTTGCGGAACGCCTGCAGCGCCTGCTGGGCGAACTGCGGATCGGACTTCGAGAACGCCTCGTCGAGCATCAGCTGCGCGAACACCGGCCGGTTGTCCGGCCCGTCGGGGCTGGCCAGGTTGAAGCTCAGCGCACCGGCCAGACAGAACGCCATCAGCTTCTCCTGCTCGCCGCCGGAGTTGTCCCCGGCGTTGCTGTGCGTGCGGATCAACTCCCCGGAGGCGATGTCCCACTCGGCGCAGTCGAAGGCGAACCGGTTACGCACGTCGAGGGCATCGCGGGTCCAGGCGCGGTCCTCCGGCGCGGCGGAAGCCAACCGGTTGCGCAGCCGCAGGATGTCGGCGTACTGGTCCAGGATCGCCTGCTTGTCACCCAGCCCCACCTCGGCGATGCGCCGCGAGATGGCCCGCACGATCTCGGTCAGCTCCGAGACCGCCGCCAGCGCGCGCGGCGTCGCCCGCAGCGTCAACCGGGTCCCGCTGTTGAACTCGACGGCCCCCAGACCGGTGTTGACCCGGTCGATCTGATCGCTGATGCGGCGCGCTTCCTGCTCGGCCACCCGGTGCAACGTCAGGATCGCATCCGGGGCCTGCTCGGTGACCAGCCGCATCATCCGCTCGTAGGCCTCGGGAAGCTCGCGCTCATCGATGTGCCGGCACAACGCCACGTAGTCGTGCACCCGCTCGTCGAAGTCGTCGGAGTCGTTCGGAATGGCATCGGGGAACGTGGTGTCGAAGGTGTTGAGGATTCGGGCCAGCTCGTCATAGGAGCGGCGCCGGCTCTCGCGCAGCTGCTCGCGCTCCCGTTTGATCGCGGCGAACAACGCCTCCCGGTGCGGCTCGGGGTCGAGCAGCTCCAGCGGCACCGGCACCGTCGCGGTGTAGCGGCGCAGCAGCTCGGTCAACGGGTCGGACACGAATGCCGGCGACAGCCGCTCGGAGAGCTCCAACAGCCGGGTGCGCCGCGAGTCCAGATCGTCGCGGCGGGTCTGGATGGCCCCCCGGCGGGTCATCAACTTCTGGATCTGCGACCAGCATTCGTCGGCGCGGGCGTTGAGCGCCTCGATGTCGGGATGGTCGGCCAGCAGCAACTCGTACTGCTCGCGCAGCCGGTCGGCGTGCCCATCGGCCGTCTCGGAGTCGATGTGGCTCCACTGGCCGAACTGCTCGCAGATCGCCTTGGCGGTCGCCGCCCCGTCGCGCCACTGCTGACGCTGGGCAGCGATGTCGTCGGCGACCCGCCGCGCGCTCTGATAGGCCTCCTCGGCTGCGGCCAGATCCACTGTCAGCGCGTTGATCTTGGCCGACACGTCGCCCTGGAACAGATACTCCGCCTGCCGCAGCGCCCGCCGGTCGTCCTTGACGGCCAGCCGGTCGGAGTCCTTGTACAGGCCGGTGTCGGTGACCGCACGGCGGAACCGGGCGAACACGTCGGGGGTGTCGACGCACATGTGGTCACCCGCCGAGGCGACGACGTCGACGGCCTCGGCGGCGCACGGGTGCGCCGGGTCGACCACGAACAGCTTGCCGGCCAGGGTGTTCGGCTCCAGTTCGCCGGGCTCGGCGCCCAGCGAGCGCTCCCGCACGTGGTGCAGCGCCAGCCGGCCGCGCATGTTGGTCTCGTTGACGAACCGCAGCACCGCCGCCCAGTGCTCGTCGGGCACCAGCAGCCGCAACCCGACCCCGCGCAGCACCTTCTCGACCGCGACCCGCCACCGGGTCTGATCGGCGCGCAGATCCATCAGCTCGGCGACATAGGGCAGTGCCGCGGTCTCGACACCGATTGCCGCGCAGACCTGCTCACGCATGGTCAGCGCGAACTCCGGCAGCGCCGACCCCACCTGCTCGACCCGGCGCAGCTCCTTGGCCGCGTCGTCACGGGTCATCCGGGCCGCCTTCTGGGTGTACTCGGCGTCGGTGGAGGCCTCCCGGTTGCGTTCCACCCGGGCCAGCAGTTCGGTGGCCTTGCCGAGCAGTTCCTCGCGCAGGTTCCAGAACTGCTCGGCGGTGGCCGGCGCCTCCAGACCCTGGGTGGCCAGCAGGTCCTCGTAGGCGCCGCGCCGGCGCGAGACCTGTTCGGCCTCGGCCTCGGCGGCTGCGACCTGTGACTGCAGCGGACCGATGCTCGCGCTGGACCCGCTGATCTGGGCGTTGATCGAATCCGCCTCGGCCTTGGCCAGGTTCAGCGAGCGGGTGACATCCTCGTCCTCGTTGTCGAGCTGGTCGATCGCGGTGTCCAGCGAGGCGATCTGGGCCGGGCACTGGGCCAGCCGGACGTGGTCGGTGAACGCCCGGACCATCGGCGCGTCGACCAGGTCGATGATGCCCAGATCCGAGGATTCGGAGGCGTAGCGCTGCTGGATCTTCTCGATGTCTCCGAGGATCTTGCGCTTGCGCTGGGCGACGGCCAGCAGCTCACGCGCCTCCACCAGCGGGTCGATCTGCTTGAGGGCCTCGGGCAGCCGGGCCAAGCTGTCCGGTTCGTCGAGCATGAACTCCCGGACGAACTGCTCAAGCCCGCCAACGCTTTTCAGCGACTTGGCCTTGCCCAGCAGCTGCTGGGCGGCATCCGATGCCCGGATGCCGATGGTGGCGTAGAGCTGGGCCAGGTACTGCGACTCCACCTTCGTGGTGAACCGCCACTGCTCCTTGAACACGCTGGTGTCGAAACGT
>JAXHTL010000148.1:0-12072 GCA_034190095.1 Actinomycetota bacterium | reverse complement strand
GGGTCAGGAACCCGCGCAGCAGCCGCTCGGACTCCTCGTCGTTGAAGGTCTCCTTGGTGGCCTTGTCCTTGACCAGCTCGATGCCGTAGAAGAAGCCCTCACCGCGGACGTCGCCGACGATGGGCAGGTCGTAGAGCTTTTCCAGGGTGGCGCGGAAGGCGGGTGCGGACTCCTTGACGTGGTCGTTGATCCCTTCGCGTTCGAAGATGTCGAGGTTGGCCAGCGCCACCGCCGAGGACACCGGGTGCCCGCCGAAGGTGTAGCCGTGCGCGAAGGTGGTCTTGCCGTCGTTGAACGGCTCGAACAGCTTGTCGCTGGCGATCATCGCGCCGATCGGCGAGTATCCCGACGTCAGACCTTTCGCGCAGGTGATCATGTCGGGCACGTAGTTGAAGTCGTCACAGGCGAACATCGACCCGATGCGGCCGTAGGCGCAGATCACCTCGTCGGAGACCAGCAGCACGTCGTATTCGTCGCAGATCTCGCGGACCCGCTCGAAATATCCCGGCGGCGGCGGGAAGCAGCCGCCGGCGTTCTGCACCGGCTCGAGGAACACCGCGGCGACGGTGTCGGGGCCCTCGAACTCGATGGCCTCGGCGATCCGGTCGGCGCAGTACTCACCCCAGGCCTTGATGTCGGTGTCGTATGGCGCGGGCGCACGGTAGAAGTTGGTGTTGGGCACCCGGAACCCGCCCGGCGTCAGCGGCTCGAACGGCTTCTTGAAGTCGGGCAGCCCGGTGATCGCCAGCGCGCCCTGCGGGGTGCCGTGATAGGCGATGGCGCGCGAGATCACCTTGTACTTGCCCGGCTTGCCCTTGAGCTTGAAGTACTGCTTGGCCAGCTTCCAGGCGGTCTCGACGGCCTCGCCGCCGCCGGTGGTGAAGAACACCCGGTTCAGGTCGCCCGGCGCGTAGCTGGCGATGCGCTCGGACAGCTCGATCGCCGTCGGGGTGGCATAGGACCACAGCGGGAAGAACGCCAGCTGCTCGGCCTGCTTGGCCGCCGCCTCCGCGAGCTCCTTGCGGCCGTGCCCGACCTGCACCACGAACAGTCCGGACAGCCCGTCGATGTACCGGCGGCCCTTGTCGTCCCAGATGTGCACGCCTTCGCCGCGGGTGATGATCGGCGGGGTGATGCCGGCGCCGTGCCGGGCGAAATGGCCCCACAGGTGGCGGCTGGCCTTGGCGTTCAGGTCCGGCGACGCCTGCGGCTCAATATCGATAGTTGTCATCGTGTTCCCCAATTGTATTGTTGCTTAACAAGTTTCAAGTAGACGAGCGTCTCTGTGGATATCACTCCCGGCAGCGCGCGGATCTGGGTGTTGAGCAGGTCGAGCAGGCCGTCGTCGTCCTCGCACACCACCTCGACGATCGCGTCGAAGGACCCGGCGGTGAGCACCACGTAGTCGACCGCGGGGATCGCGGCGAGCTTCTCGGCGACCTTGGTGGTGTCGCCGGTGCAGCGGATGCCGATCATCGCCTGCCGGGCGAAACCCAGCTGCATCGGATCGGTCACCGCGACGATCTGCATCACGCCGGCGTCGACCATGCGTTGGACACGCTGGCGCACCGCGGCCTCGGACAGCCCGACGGCCTTGCCGATGCCGGCGTAGGAACGCCGGCCGTCCTGCTGCAGGTTCTCGATGATCGCCTTGGACAACTCGTCGAGCTGGAAGGCGGCACCGGGCCGGGACTGGTTGACGCGGAACGAGCCGGGGCCGACGGGGTGCGGTATACCCGGGTTAGCCATGCCGTCGATTGTGCACGGAATCCGTCGTACCAGGCAACCACAACCATGAAATCACGCGTAGCGAGTATCTGGCGCTGCCGTAATACGTAGGTTTTTCCGTGGTCATCGGGCGGTGCACGCGATAGCGTGACTGCATGGGCGTGGTTTCTTCGCAGACGGTGGCCGGCAGCTGGATCGACGGGGCGCCGGTGCGCACCGGCGGATCGGCCCACACCGTGATCAGCCCGGCGACCGGTGCCGCCGTCGCCGAGTACGCGCTGGCCCAGCCCGCCGACGTGGACGCCGCCGTCGCCTCGGCGCGCGCGGCCCTACCCGGGTGGGCCGGCGCCACCCCGGCCGAACGCTCGGCGGTACTGGCCACACTGGCCAAGCTGGCCGACGAAGCCACCGACACGCTGGTCGCCGAGGAGGTCGCGCAGTGCGGCAAGCCGGTGCGGTTGGCCAGAGAGTTCGACGTGCCCGGCAGCGTGGACAACATCGACTTCTTCGCCGGCGCGGCCCGGCACCTCGAGGGCAAGGCATCGGGGGAGTACTCCGCAGACCACACGTCCTCGATCCGACGCGAGGCCGTCGGAGTGGTCGCGACCATCACCCCGTGGAACTACCCGCTGCAGATGGCGGTGTGGAAGGTGCTGCCCGCGTTGGCCGCCGGCTGCAGCGTGGTCATCAAACCGGCCGAGATCACCCCGCTGACCACGTTGACACTGGCCCGGCTGGCCGGCGAGGCCGGCTTGCCCGACGGGGTGTTCAACGTGGTCACCGGCGCCGGATCCGATGTCGGGACCGCGCTGGCCGGTCACCGCGACGTCGACATGGTGACGTTCACCGGGTCGACGCCGGTGGGACGCAAGGTGATGGCCGCCGCCGCCGTGCACGGCCACCGCACCCAGCTCGAACTGGGCGGCAAGGCGCCGTTCGTGGTGTTCGACGACGCCGACCTGGACGCCGCGATCCAGGGTGCGGTGGCCGGGGCGCTGATCAACACCGGCCAGGACTGCACCGCCGCGACCCGTGCGATCGTCTCGGTCGACCTCTACGACGACTTCGTGGCCGGGGTGGCCGAGGTGATGAGCACGATCGTCGTCGGCGACCCGGAAGACCCCGACACCGACCTCGGCCCGCTGATCACGCCGGCGCACCGGGCCAAGGTCGCCGGCATGGTGGAGCGGGCGCCGGGAGAGGGCGGGCGGATCGTCACCGGCGGGGTCGCCCCGGACGGTCCGGGAGCGTTCTACCGGCCGACGCTGATCGCCGACGTGTCGGAGTCCGCCGAGGTGTGGCGCGACGAGATCTTCGGCCCGGTACTGACGGTGCGCCCGTTCACCGACGACGACGACGCGATCCGGCAGGCCAACGACACCGCCTACGGTCTGGCGGCCTCGGCGTGGACCCGCGACGTCTACCGGGCTCAGCGTGCGTCGCGGGAGATCCATGCCGGCTGTGTGTGGATCAACGACCACATCCCGATCATCTCGGAGATGCCGCACGGCGGGTTCGGCGCCTCGGGCTTCGGCAAGGACATGAGCCAGTACTCGCTCGAGGAGTACCTGTCGATCAAGCACGTGATGAGCGACATCACCGGGGTGGCCGACAAGGAGTGGCACCGGACGATTTTCGCCAAGCGCGCCTAGCCGAAACCACGTCAGGAGCGGGGCACCACGATCACCGGGACGTCCACACCGGCGAGGATGCGCGCGGCGGTGGAGCCGAGGAAGAGGCGCCGCGGTGCGGCGAACCGGCTGGACCCCACCACCAGCAGGTCGCCGTCGTCCCAGCTGAGTTTCTTCAGCGCCGATTCCAGCGTCATGCCGTCGGCGACCAGCGACTCGATGTCGGGGGCGTCGGGCACTGCCCGGGCGGCGGCGACGAGGTTCTTCTCGGCGGCCGACACCTGCAGCGCGCGAACCTCCTTGGCGTTCTCGGCGTCTGCCAGGTTCTCCATCGACACCAGCGAGAGCATCCGGATCTCCAGCTGCGCCGCGCTGGCCAGCGTCAGCGCGAAGGACAGCGGATTGTCTTCCCCGGGCCGGGTGGGCACCGCCGCGGTGACGGCGTCGAAGGACTCGTCGGGGTCCTCGGCATACCCGCGCGGGGCCAGCGCCACCGGGATCGGGGAGGTGTGCAGCAGCGCACCGGTCACCGGGCCGATGGTGTGGCGGCCGAAGAAGCCGTCGCGGGCCCCGCCGACCACGATCAGATCCGAGTTCTTCTGCTCGGCGAACTCGATGAGCATCTGGGCGAACGATTCCCCGACCAGTACCGTCGACGTCGCCGAAACACCGTCGGCCGACAGCGCAGCCAGCGCCGTGCCCACCCACTGTTCGCCGCGCTCGACGAGCCACTGCTGGTATTCGGCGCGTCCGGGGTGCCCGTCGGGCAGTTCCTCGCGCACCACGAGCACGACGTCGACGGTCGCGTCGAAGGTCTTGGCCAGGGCGCTGGCCAGTGCGATCCCGTCGTCGCCGGTCGGGGTTGCTAGGTAGCCGACGGTCAGATGCATTGCGGGGCCTGCCTGTTCAGAAGGTGTCCGGGACTTTGACTTCGGTCGACGCGTTGAGCGTCTCCCCGCGGAAGAAGCGCTTGGTGCCGAAGGCGAAACACAGCAGCATCAGCGGGATGCCGAGCACCAGCATGCCGACGCCGAGCACGAACACCCCGCCCAGCGGGCCGAACGCGGTGTAGCCGTAGTCGGGCTGGATCATGTCCTTGGCGCTGATGATGAACGCCGCCGTCATGAAGGCGCCGCCCAGGAACGGGAAGATGCCGCGGAAGAACAGGTTCCGCGCCGAGGTGAACAGTGTCCGGCGGAAATACCACACGCAGGAGAAGGCGGTGATGCCGTAGTAGAACGCCACCGCCAGCCCCAGCGAGGCGATCGAGTCGGCCAGCGCGTTCTCCGAGACGAAGGTCAGCAGCAGGTAGAAGAACAACGCCGACAGACCCATCACGATGGTGCCGAAGGCCGGCGTCATGTAGCGCGGATGCACGTAGGCGAACCGTTTCGGGATGGCCTCGTAGACGGCCATCGACAGCGTGCCGCGGGCGGTCGGCAGGATCGTGGTCTGGGTCGAGGACAGCGCCGACACCGACACGGTGAGCAGCAGCAGTGAGGCGGCGATGCTGCCCGCGACGGGCTTACCGAGCACGGTGAGCACGTCATCGGTGTTCATCGCGTTGTTCAGCCCGATCCCGACGTCGCCGAACCCGGCGAACGACTGGATGGCGTAGGCCACCAGCACGTACGTGCACACCAGGATGACGGTGGTGATCAGTGCCGCGATGCCCGGTGTCTTGCCGGGATCCTTGGTCTCCTCGCCGACGGCCAGGCACGCATCCCAGCCCCAGTAGATGAACACGCACAGGATGATCGCCGCGGCGATCGAGGACACGTCCAGACCGCTGGGCCACAGCCAGGACAGTTGCGGCATGATCGCCTGTGCCCCGGCGGTTCCGGAGAACACCCTCACCAGCGCGATGATGCTGATGACGATCAGCACGCCGAACTGGATGGCGATCAGGATGTTCTGCATGCGCTCGCTGACGACGATGCCGCGCGCGGACAGCAGCGTCATCGCCATGATGAAGAAGCAGCCGAGTCCGACCTTGGCGTAGATGTTCTCGGACAGGGATTCCAGGCCCAGGAAGTTGAACAGGTAGATCGCGGCGATCTCGGCGACGTTGGCCAGCACGATGATCGCCGACACGGCCAGCCCCCAGCCGCCGATCCAGCCGACCCACGGTCCGAATGCCTTGACGCCCCAGGTGAAGGTGGTCCCACAGTCCGGGGTGTCCTGGGAGAGCTCCTTGTAGGCGAAGGCGACCAGCAGCATCGGGATGAACGCCAGCACGAACATCGAGGGCGCCTTCTCGCCGACGGCCAGCACCACGTAGCCCAGAGTCGCGGCCAGGCTGTAGGCGGGCGCGACGGCGGCAAGGCCGATGACCACGTTGCCGACCAGGCCGAGCGCCCCCGCCTGAAGGCCCTTGCCACCCACGGCGGGGGTGACCGGGGGTTCTTCCGTGATTGCCATGCGCGAAATATACGGTTCCGGTTTCCGCTGCGCGCGTCGTACACGGAAATAGTTGCTGGAATCCGAATCGACGACGAAATACGCGACCCCTTGCGCGGGTGGGGCAGGTTTGGCCTCGCCTCGCCGAGGCCCGGTCGAGTCCTGACAGGACGCTGACGAATCACCGCGTTCGCTTTCCCGCGTCCGCGACGTGACGCACGCTGCAGGCACAGAACTGACGTAAGGGTCAACACTGCTGCGCCGAATCGCCCTGCTGGCCATCGCTGCGCCCCGTCGAATCGTGGCGGCCGCAGCGGTGCTGATGGCTGCCGCGGCCGTGTTCGGCATCCCGGTGGCGGGCAGCCTCACCGCCGGGGGATTCCAGGATCCGACATCGGAGTCCGCCGGTGCGGCCCGTGTGCTGACCGAGACGTTCGGCCGCGGCGACCTGCAGCTGGTGTTCACCCTCACCGCACGCGACGGTGACCTGGACGCAGCCGCCCCCACCGCGCGCCGGATCGTCGACCGGCTCGACCAGGATCCCGACGTCGTCGACGTCGTCTCGGCGTGGACCTCACCCCCGCAGGCGGCGTCGGCGCTGGTCAGCACGGACGGTGCTACCGGGCTGATCATCGCCGAGTTGCGCGGCGGTGAGGACGAGGCGCCGCAGACGGCCCGGGCGCTCACCGACGACATCGATGCCACCATCGTGCCCGGCCTCGACGGTCTCGAGGTGCGGGCCGGCGGCTCGGCGATGGTGTACTCCCAGATCAACTCCCAGACCCAGCGCGACGTGCTGGTGATGGAGGCCATCGCCGTGCCGTTGAGCTTCCTGGTGCTGGTGTGGGTGTTCAAGGGGCTGTTGGCGGCCGCGCTGCCGGTGGCGGTCGGGGCGCTGGCGATCGTCGGGTCGATGTCGGTGCTGCGGCTGATCGCGGTGGGCACCGACGTCTCGATCTTCGCGCTGAACCTGACCACCGCCCTGGGGTTGGCCCTGGCCATCGACTACACGCTGCTGATCATCAGCCGCTACCGCGACGAGGTCGCCGCCGGCGCCGAGCGCGACCAGGCTCTGATCGTCACGATGGCCACGGCCGGCCGCACCGTGCTGTTCTCGGCGCTGACGGTGGCGTTGTCGATGGCGGCGATGGTGCTGTTCCCGATGTACTTCCTGAAGTCCTTCGCCTACGCCGGGGTGGCCACCGTCGCGCTGTGCGCGCTGGCGGCGATCCTGGTGACCCCCGCGGCGATCGCGTTGCTGGGGGAGCGGCTCGACGCGCTGGACGTGCGCCGGCTGGTGCGTCGCCGCCCCGAGCCCGCCGACCCGCAGCAGCGGTTCTGGTACCGGTCGACGAAGTTCGTCACCCGTCGGGCCGTCGTGGTCGGGTTGGCCGGCACGGCGGTGCTGCTGGCGCTGGGGGTGCCGTTCCTGCGGGTCGAGTGGGGCCTGCCGGACGAGCGGGTGCTGCCGTCGTCGGCGTCGGCACATCAGGTCGGTGACATGCTGCGCACCCGGTTCGCCGACAACGCCGAGGCCGCCGTCACCGTGGTGGTGCCCGACGCCGCCGGGCTGAGCCCGCCGGACTTCGAGCGCTATGCGCTGGCCGCCTCCCGCGTCCCGGATGTGTCGACGGTCAGCGCGCCGAGCGGCACCTACGCCGACGGCCGGCGGGTGGGACCGCCGTCGGGTGCGGCCGGAGCCGCCGACGGCGCGGCCTTCCTGACCGTCGGCAGTACCGCCACGACGTTCTCCGAGGCCTCCGAGCGGCAGCTCGACGAACTGCGTGCATTGCCCGGCCCGGGTGGGCGCGACGTCGCGTTCACCGGGATGGCCCAGGTCAACCGGGACAGCGTGAGCGCCATCGAGGCCCGGCTGCCGGTCGTGCTGGGTGTCATCGCGGCCGTCACGCTGGTGCTGTTGTTCGTCCTGACCGGTAGCGTCGTGCTGCCGCTCAAGGCCCTGGTGCTCAACGTGCTGTCGCTGACCGCGGCATTCGGCGCGTTGGTGTGGATCTTCCAGGAAGGCAACCTCGGTGCGTTCGGCACCACCCCGACGGGGACGCTGGTGGCCAACATGCCGGTGCTGCTGTTCTGCATCGCGTTCGGTCTGTCGATGGACTACGAGGTGTTCATCATCGCCCGGATCCGCGAGTTCTGGCTGGCCAGCGGGCGCACCCGGGCCGACAACGACGAGAGCGTCGCACTGGGGCTCGCGCACACGGGGCGGGTGGTGACCGCGGCGGCGCTGATCATGTCGATCTCGTTCGGCGCGCTGATCGCCGCGCAGGTGTCGTTCATGCGGATGTTCGGGCTGGGGTTGACGCTGGCCGTGCTGGTGGACGCCACGCTGGTGCGGATGGGGTTGTTGCCCGCATTCATGCACCTGATGGGCCGGTGGAACTGGTGGGCGCCGGCCCCACTGGTGCGCAAGCCCCCGGGCCGGCACGCCGCCCGAAAATAATCCGCGGCGTCAACCCATCCGTTCTGGGTACTGCTCCGAATGCAGATGTGACAGGTCTGGTGGGACCATCACAGAAGGAGCGGTCGTTTGGACAGGGGAGAGCGATCGGGGGCGCGCCTGATGGCGTCGAACGGATGGGGTGGCTCGGCAGTCGGCCTGGCCGCCTGGCGCGATGACGTGCGCGAGGCGGTACGTGAGCACGTCGACGCGTTCGTGCGCGGCGAATGCGCCGCCCGGCTCGGCGAAGCCGGCGTCGCGGTGGCCGGCGATCTGCTGTGCAGTTTCCTCGAGGGCGGCAAGTACGTGCGTTCGACGTTCATGTACCTGGGCTGGTTGTGCGGCGCCGAGGACGACGAGGCCGCGCTACGTGCGTCGGCCAGCCTGGAGCTGCTGCACGCGTTCGCGTTGATGCAGGACGACGTGATGGACGGCTCACCGATGCGCCGGTCGGCGCCCGCGGCCCACGTGGTGTTCGCGCGCTGGCACGCCGAGCGGGGCCTGGCTGGGCCTTCGCAGCGTTTCGGGGAGTCCGCGGCGATCCTGCTCGGCGACCTGTGCCTGGTGTGGGCCGAGGAGATGCTGCGGCGCAGCGGGGTCGGCGACCATGCACTGGCCCGTGTCTGGCCGCGCTACGACCGGATGCGCACCGAGCTGGCGATCGGCCAATTCGGCGATTTGGTCAATAGTTGCCACACATATCCGACACTGGAACAGGTGCTCGACGTGCTGCGCCGCAAGTCCGGCAACTACACCGTCCGCCGCCCGCTGGAGCTCGGAGCGGCTATGGCCGGGTGCCGTCGTGACGTCCTCGACGCCCTGTCGGGCTACGGGTCGGCGATCGGGGAGGCGTTCCAGCTGCGCGACGACATCCTCGGGGTGTTCGGCAGCCCGACGCTGACCGGCAAGCCCGCCGGCACCGACATGGAGGACCACAAGGCCACCAGCGTCATCGTGGCCGCCTACGAGCTGGCCGATCCCGGGCTGCGGCGCCAGCTCGCCGAGCTGATGAGGACCCCGGACCTCGACGCCGCGGCCGTCGAACACTGGCGCAACCTGATCGTGGCCAGCGGTGCGGTACAGCGCATCGAGGACCTGATCGCCGACCGGCACGCCGAGGCGCTGAGCCAGCTCGAGCGGGCCGACATCGGCGAGCGCCCCCGTGCCGCGCTGGCCGACATGGCCGTGGCCTGCACCCAGCGAGCCGCGTGATGCGCACCGTGAGCGGCAAGACCGACCGCGTCGTCATCGTCGGCGCCGGACTCTCGGGGCTGTCGGCGGCGCTGCAGCTGGCCGGGCGCGGCCACGCGGTCACCGTCGTCGAACGCGATGAGCATCCCGGCGGGCGGGTCGGCCGCGCCGACATCGCCGGCTACCGCCTCGACACCGGTCCGACGGTGCTGACCATGCCCGACGTCATCGACGACGCGTTCGCCGCGGTGGGGCGTTCGCTGACCGAATGCCTGCCGCTGGATCCGGTCGCGCCCGCCTATCACGCCGACTTCGCCGACGGCAGCGCACTGACCGTGCACACCGACGCGGCGGCGATGGCTGCCGAGATCGAACGGTTCGCCGGCCGTGCCGAAGCCGACGGCTATCTGCGGCTGCGGGAGTGGCTGACCAAGCTCTACCGCACCGAGTTCGACGGTTTCATCGCCGCCAATTTCGATTCACCGCTGGCGCTGCTGACCCCGCAGCTGGCCCGGCTGGTCGCCCTCGGGGCATTCCGGCGCTGGGAACCGTTGATGCGCAAGTTCATCCACGATGAACGGCTGCTGCGGGTGTTCACCTTCCAGGCGCTCTACGCCGGTGTGCCACCGCAGAGTGCGCTGGCGGTGTACGCGGTGATCGCCTACATGGACACCATCGCCGGCGTGTACTTCCCGCGCGGCGGGATGCGCGCGCTGCCGGATGCGATGGCCGGTGCGGCCGCCGATGCCGGTGTCGAGTTCCTCTATGGTGCCACCGTTTCCGATCTGGAGTTCGCCGGCTCCCGGGTGAGCGCGGTGCGCACGCTCGACGGGCGGCGGGTGCCGGCCGACGCGGTGGTGCTCACCACCGAGTTGCCCGACACCTACCGCATGCTCGGCCGCACCCCGCGGCGGCTGCTGCGGCATCGGGCTGCACCGTCGGCGGTGGTCGCCCACGTCGGCTGTGCCGCAGTCGATCCGGGAGTGGGGCACCACACCATCCTGTTCGGCGACGCGTGGAAACAGACCTTCCGCGACATCATCGACGACGGCCGGGTGATGGGCGATCCGTCGCTGCTGGTGACCCGCCCGACCGCCGGCGACCCGTCGCTGGCCCCGGCCGGGCGCGACCTGCTCTACGTGCTCGCCCCGGCGCCGAACACCGAGGTCGGCAGGGTGGACTGGGACGCCGCCGAATCCGGCTATGTGGATCAGATGCTGGGCGCGGTGCGGGCCCGGATGCCCGGTGTCGCCGAGGACGCCGAGATCCTGCACGTCGTCACACCGGCCGACTGGCGCCGCCAGGGCATGGCGGCGGGATCGCCGTTCGCGCTGGCGCACACCTTCGCCCAGACCGGGCCGTTCCGGCCCGCCAACACCGTCCGCGGCGTCGACAACGTCGTGCTCGCGGGCTCGTCCACGGTCCCCGGTGTCGGGGTTCCGACCGCGATCCTGTCCGGCCGGCTGGCCGCCGACCGGATCACCGGTGTCGTCGCGCCACGCCCCACATCAGAGGTGAATCACTCATGATCAGCACCGAACTCGATGCCGCCGGCGTACGGGAACCGTCACTGCGGGCGGCCTACGAGCACTGCCGTACCGTCAACGCCGCGCACGGCAAGACCTTCTTCCTGGCCACCCGGCTGCTGGCGCCGCGTCAGCGCCCGGCGGTGCACGCCCTCTACGGGTTCGCCCGCGGCGCCGACGACATCCTCGACGACTTCGACGCGCGCAGCCCCGAACAGCGCGCCGAGCAGTTGCAGCAGCTGTCCACCCGGCTGTTCAACAGCTTGGTGGAGAACCGTTCCGGCGACGACAACCCGACACTGGTCGCGGTGGTGCACACCGCCCGCCGCTACGACATCGGCTGGGACCTGTTCGACGACTTCCTGGCCTCGATGCGGATGGATCTGACCGTCACCGACTACCCGGACCGCAAGTCGCTGGAGCGCTACATGTATGGCTCGGCGGAGGTGATCGGCCTGCAGATGCTGCCGGTGCTGGGCACGGTGATCCCGCGGGAGGAGGCCGCGCCCTACGCGGCCGCGCTGGGAAAGGCGTTCCAGCTGACCAACTTCCTGCGCGACGTCGACGAGGACCTGTCCCGCGGCCGGGTGTACCTGCCGGCTGACGAACTGGCCGCCCACGGGGTGGACCGCGACCTGCTGAGCTGGTGTCAGGCCAACCGGCGCACCGATGCGCGGCTGCGGGCCGCGCTGGCCGAGCAGCACGCGATCACCCGCGCGGTCTACGAGCAGGCCCGACCCGGAATCAGGGCGCTGGCACCGGCGTCGCGTCCGTGCGTGTCGGCCGCGCTGACGTTGTACTCCGAGATCCTCGACCGCATCGAGGGGATCGACTTCGAGATCTTCAGCCGGCGCGCGACCGTGGGTAAACCGCGGCGGCTGGCGGTGGCTCTGACCGGCTTGGGCAAGGCGTGGGCGAACCGCATCCGGTATGGAAGTGTGTGACGGGTGGATCGACGCACTCAGACGTTTCCGGGCGCACCGGGCCGGCTGCGGGTGCACGACGAGGGGCAGCGCCCCCGGGTCGTGGTGGTCGGTGCCGGTATCGCCGGGCTGGCCGCGGCGTGCGGCCTGGCCGAGCGCGGTGTCGCCGTCGACGTCATCGAGCAGCACAGCTACCTCGGCGGCCGGGTGGGCGG
>JAXHTL010000147.1:9091-12096 GCA_034190095.1 Actinomycetota bacterium | reverse complement strand
GCCAGCTGAGCGGCGATCTCCCGCTCGGGATGGCGCTGACGATGCGGGCTCTGCTCGCGGCGCTGGCCGGCCGGGAAGCCGACGCCCGTGCCGACGCGGGGGCCGCGCTGGCGGCCAGCATGCGGTGTGGCGCCCACATTCTGGCGGTCTGGCCGCTCAGCGCGCTGGGCATGCTCGAGGTCTCGCTGGGAAACTACGACTCGGCGGTGGACACCCTGAAACCGCTCCTGGCCCAACTGGACGCCATGCCCGATGCCACCGAGATCATCACCGCCGGCTATCTCCCGGATGCCGCCGAGGCGCTGATCCAGCTGGGCCGCCTCGAGGAAGCCGAGGACGTGATCGGCCGGCTCGAGCGCAACGGCCGGCGCCTCGACCGGCCCTGGATGCTGGCGGTCGGTGCACGCTGTCGCAGCATGGTGCTGGCCGCGCGGGGCGAGATCGCGGATGCGGGTGCAGCCGCGCGGTCCGCGCTCGTCCACCACGAGCGGCTTCCGATGCCGTTCGAGCGCGCGCGCAGCCTGCTCGTGTGGGGCCAGCTGCAGCGCAGGGAGAGGAAACGAGATTCCGCGGCGGCCGACATCCGCGCGGCACTGGAGATTTTCGAGGGACTCGGCTGCGCGCTGTGGGCTGAGCGTGCCCGCGCCGAGTTGGCCCGGGTCACCGTGGTCCGCAGGCCCGGTGGGGCCGGCGGTGCCGGCGCGCTCACCGACTCCGAGCGGCGGGTCGCCGAGCTCGCCGCCTCCGGCCTGACCAACCGGGAAATCGCCGCGACGTTGTTCATCAGCCCGAAGACGGTGGAAGTCAATCTTTCCCGCGTCTACCGCAAGCTCGGCATCCGCTCCCGCGCCGAGCTCGCGCGGCGCATCGACGGGGCCGACGCCGAGGACCTCACCTGACGGGGAGCGGAGCGGCGTCGCCGCGGGCCGGCGCCTCGAAGCGCGGCACAAGACTCACTCGGCGGCGCGGGTGGCGGGGTGCACCGCGATCAGCCCGAGGCCGCCGCGCCGTTTGCACATCGCCGCGAGCTCGGCATAGGCCTTCTCGCCGAGCAGCTCGGTGAGCTCGGGGGCGTAGGACTGCCACACCGGCTTGGCGCCGACGTGCGCGGCCGGGTCGCCGGTGCAGTACCAGTGCAGGTCGGCGCCGCCCTCACCCCACCCGCGCCGGTCGTACTCGGTGATCGTCGACTTCAGGATCTCCGAGCCGTCAGGGCGGGTGACCCACTCCTGGGTGCGCCGGATCGGCAGCTGCCAGCACACCTCGGGTTTGAGCGTCAGTGGTTCGACACCCATCTTGAGCGCCTTGGTGTGCAGGGCGCAGCCGATGCCGGCGGGCCAGCCGGGACGGTTGAGAAAGATGCAGGCCCCCTTGTACTTCCGGGTGCGCCAGTTGGGCTTCCCGTCGTACTCGTCCATCTCCAGGTAGCCCTTCTTGCCCAGGCCCTTGTCGCGGAACTGCCAGTCCTCGTCGGTGAGCAACGAGACCGCGTCGTCGAGCTGGGCGCGGTCGTCGTCGTCGGAGAGGAAGGCGCCGTGCGAACAGCAGCCGTCGTCGGGCCTGTCCTCGACGGTGCCCTGGCAGGCCGGTGTACCGAACACGCAGGTCCAGCGCGACAGCAGCCAGGTCATGTCGGCGGCGATCAGGTGCTCTGGGTTGTCGGGGTCGTAGAACTCCACCCATTCCCGGGCGAAATCGGGTTCGACCTCACGGGGGCGCGATCCGGTCACAGTTTCCCACGGTAGACCCATTAAGTTGGACGAGTGCGATTAGGCGTGCTCGACGTGGGCAGCAATACCGTCCACCTGTTGGTGGTTGACGCTCGCCGTGGCGGGCACCCGACGCCGATGAGCTCCACCAAGGCGTCGTTGCGGTTGGCCGAGGCCATCGACACCTCCGGCAAGCTGACCCGCCGTGGCGCCGACAAGCTGGTCGGCACCATCGACGAATTCGCCAAGATCGCAACCAGTTCGGGATGCGCGGAGGTGATGGCGTTCGCGACCTCCGCGGTGCGCGATGCGACGAACTCCGAGGAGGTGCTCGCCAGGGTCAAGGGCGAGACCGGGGTGGCGCTGCAGGTGCTCAGCGGCGTCGACGAATCGCGCCTGACGTTCCTGGCGGTGCGTCGCTGGTACGGCTGGAGCGCCGGGCGCATCATCAACATCGACATCGGCGGGGGATCGCTGGAGCTGTCCAGCGGCGTCGACGAGGAACCCGACGTGGCGCTGTCGCTGCCGCTGGGGGCCGGGCGCCTGACACGTGAGTGGCTGCCCGACGATCCGCCCGGCCGTCGCCGGGTCGCCATGCTGCGCGACTGGCTGGCCAAGGAACTGTCGGAGCCGGCAGCCGAGATCGCCGAAGCGGGCGGCCCCGACCTGGCCGTCGCCACGTCGAAGACGTTCCGCTCGCTGGCCCGGCTGACCGGTGCGGCGCCGTCGGGGGCCGGCCCGCGGGTGAAGCGGACCCTCACCGCGGCCGGTTTGCGGCAACTGATCGCCTTCATCTCTAGGATGACCGCGTCCGACCGTGCTGAACTGGAAGGGGTGAGTTCCGACCGGGCGCCGCAGATCGTCGCCGGTGCGCTGGTGGCCGAGGCGTCGATGAAAGCGCTGGGTATCGAAAGCGTGGACATCTGCCCCTGGGCGTTGCGGGAGGGCCTGATTCTGCGGAAACTCGACAGCGAAGCCGACGGCACCGCGCTCGTCGGCGGCGCTGACCCGGCCGGCAGAAGTGGTGGAGCAGGAAAATCGGCCGCGCGGCCGATCTCGGTACGCAATGCTGGACGGTAAGCAGCGAGGCTCAGAGGCAACAGGCGATGACTGGATCAGATGACCACAGCAGCACCCGGCCGATCTCGGTCGCCGAGCTGCTGGCCCGCAACGGCACGATCGGTGCCCCCCCGGTCGGCGGCAGGCGCCGCCGGCGCCGGGGCAATGCTGACGCCGTCAGCGTCGCCGAGCTGACCGGCGAGATCCCGATCATCCGGGATGAGGAGCCGGCGCCGG
>JAXHTL010000147.1:0-8991 GCA_034190095.1 Actinomycetota bacterium | reverse complement strand
GACGAGTACGCCGACGCGGTGGCCGAATACTCGGCGCGCGTCGAGCAGCGTGACGCCGAACCGGTCGAGGCGGCACCGCCGCGGCGGTTCGGTTTCGGCCGGCTCAAGCGCCAGGACAGCAGTGGTGACGCCGAGCAGATGAGCCCCGATCCGCTCGGCGACCCCGCCGGCGAGGTGGACGCCACCGCGCTGCTGGCCGCCGCGGAGGACACCGAAGCCGCCGAGATGGACGACCTGGACAGCGCGGAGGCGGTGGACACCGACTCCGGGCCGTCGGGCTCCGAGGACGCCGACGGCCTGCCGTCCTACCTGCGGTCTTCGCCCGAACCACTGTTCGGTGGCCAGACCGTGGCCGAGGACCTGGCCCGGCGCGGCGGGGCCGACGGCGATCTGGACACCCTCGACGAGGCCGAACTCGCCGGCGAGGACATCGCCGAATCGCGGCCGATGTCGTCGGTCGCGCACGGCGCCTGGATCGTCGGGCAGAGCGTGCTGGCGGTGGTGTTCGGCGCTGGCCTGTTCATCGCCTTCGACCAGCTCTGGAAGTGGAACAACATCGTGGCGCTGGCGCTTTCGGTGCTGGTGATCCTGGGCCTGGTGGTCGGCGTGCGGGTGGTGCGCAAGACCGAGGACATCGGCAGCACGCTGATCGCGGTCGCCGTGGGCGCACTGGTGACGCTGGGCCCGCTGGCGCTGCTGCAATCGGGCTGACGACCCACCGCATCGTGCGTCCCGCCATCAAGGTCGGTCTGTCGACGGCCTCGGTCTATCCGCTGAGGACCGAGGCCGCATTCGAGTACGCCGCCAAGCTGGGGTACGACGGTGTGGAGCTGATGGTCTGGGCCGAGCCGGTCAGCCAGGACATCGACGCGATCGAGCGGATGTCCGAGCGCTATCAGGTGCCGGTGCTGTCGGTGCATGCGCCGTGCCTGCTGATCTCGCAGCGGGTGTGGGGCGCCAACCCCATCCCGAAGCTGGAGCGAAGCGTGCGGGCGGCCGAACAGCTGGGCGCCCAGACCGTGGTGGTGCACCCCCCGTTTCGCTGGCAGCGACGGTATGCCGAGGGCTTCGCCGACCAGGTCGCCGAGCTGGAGGCCGGCAGCGAGGTGATGGTGGCGGTGGAGAACATGTTCCCGTTCCGCGCCGACCGGTTCTTCGGGGCCGGTCAGACCTCGATCGAGCGGATGCGCAAGCGTGGCGGGGCGCCCGGGCCGGGGATCTCGGCGTTCGCGCCGTCCTTCGACCCGCTCGACGGCGGTCATGCGCACTACACGCTGGATCTGTCGCACACCGCCACCGCGGGCACCGACGCGGTCGACATGGCCACCCGGATGGGGGACGGCCTGGTGCATCTGCACCTGTGCGACGGCAGCGGCGCGTCCACCGACGAACATCTGGTGCCCGGCCGCGGCACCCAGCCCACTGCGGCGATCTGCGAGATGCTCGCGGCCGGCGACTTCGCCGGGCATGTCATTCTCGAGGTGACCACCTCGGCGGCGCGCACCGCGGCCGAGCGTGAAGCGCTGCTGGTCGAATCGTTGCGGTTCGCCCGGGCCCACCTGCTGCGCTGACCCGGTAGAGCGCCGGAGACGCCCGACTTTCCCGAGGACCCCATGATGACGAGTTCCACCCTGTTCACCGACGCCATGGCGCTGACCCCGGCCGGGGACGGCGCCTATGACGGGCTGCTCAACGAGCACTGGACCATCGGGCCCAAGGTGCACGGCGGGGCGATGCTGGCGCTGTGCGCCAACGCGGCCCGCATGCATTACGCCGCTGGGTCGGAGGCCGGCGCGGCGGACGGCGTCGAGCCGATCGCGGTGTCGGGCAACTTCCTGTGGGCGCCCGACCCGGGCCCGATGCGGGTGACGGCCACGGTGCGCAAGCGGGGTCGCCGGATCGGGCTCGTCGACGTCGAGCTCAGTCAGGGCGGGCGGGTTGCGGTTCGCGCGGCGATCACCATGGGGGTGCCCGAACACCACGTCCCGCCGCTGCTGTCGGACAACCCGGTGGTGCCGTTGATGACCCCCGAGCCGCCGCCGGCACTGGAACCGATCGGACCGGGCCACCGGATGGCCGACATCGTCCATCTGGCCCACGGGTGTGACATCCGCCCGTCGCTGACGACCTTCGAGCGGCGCTCGGACGGCGGCCCGCCGCTGATCGAGTACTGGGTGCGTCCGCGAGGGGTCGCGCCGGACGTCCTGTTCGCGCTGCTGTGCGGCGATGTGTCGGCCCCGGTGACGTTCGGCGTGGACCGGTTCGGCTGGGCGCCCACGGTCCAGCTGACGGCCTATCTGCGGGCGACGCCGGCCGACGGCTGGCTGCGGGTGCTGTGCACGACGACCCAGATCGGTCAGGACTGGTTCGACGAGGACCACATCGTCGTCGACTGCGAGGGCCGGATCATCGTGCAGACCCGCCAGCTGGCGCTGGTGCCGCCCGCGCAGAGCTGAGGCCGGCCGTGCGATGCTGTGCGGCATGGCCAGAATCGCGATCATCGGTGGCGGAAGCATCGGAGAGGCCCTGTTGGCGGGGTTGTTGCGGGCCGGCCGCCAGGTCAAGGATCTGGTGGTCGCCGAGAAGAATCCCGACCGGGCGCAGTACCTGTCCGACAAGTACTCGGTCCTGGTGACGACGGTGCCCGACGCGGTGGACACCGCGACCTATGTCGTGGTCGCCGTCAAACCCGCCGACGTGCAGAGCCTCATCGGCGACATCGCCGACACGGCGGCCAAGGCGGAGACGGATTCGGCCGAGCAGGTGTTCGTCTCGGTCGCCGCCGGCGTCACGACCGCGTTCTACGAGAACAAGCTGCCCGCCGGGGCGCCGGTCATCCGGGTGATGCCGAATGCGCCGATGCTGGTCGGCGGCGCGGTCAGCGCGCTGGCGCCGGGCCGGTTCGCCACCGCTGAGCACCTCAAGGAGGTCTCGGCGCTGTTCGACGCGGTCGGTGGCGTGCTGACCGTCGCCGAGTCCCAGCTCGACGCGGTCACCGCGGTGTCGGGTTCGGGGCCGGCGTACTTCTTCCTGATGGTCGAGGCTCTCGTCGACGCCGCGGTGGCCTCGGGTCTGGCGCGCTCGGTGGCCACCGACCTGGTGACCCAGACGATGGCGGGGTCGGCGGCGATGTTGTTGGAGCGCGTGGATCAGGCCGAGTCGGACGGCAGTGCGGGGATGGGCTCGATGATTGACACGTCTGCGGCGCAGTTGCGCGCTACTGTTACCTCGCCGGGTGGTACGACCGCTGCTGGTCTGCGGGAACTGGAGAGGCACGGTTTGCGGGAGGCGGTCGCCAGCGCGGTCGAAGCCGCGAAAACGCGCTCTGAGCAGCTGGGAATTACATCCGAGTAGTTCAGGAAATTCGGACGGATTAGCCCACACCCGTCGCAGTAACCCCACCTGCCACGCTATTCTCCCAGTGGTAAGCACGGGTCGGTGCCAGCGGTGGGGAAGCTGCTGGAACTGCCCGTGCCTGATGGATTGGGTTGCGATGACGTCTATGAACGGGCCATCGGCGCGGGATTCGGCCGGCGGAAAGGCGGCGCGCGACGCCGGACAGGCCGACGGCCAACAGCCCCGCGCTCAATTTCTCACCGTCGCCGAGGTGGCGAGCCTGATGCGGGTCAGCAAGATGACGGTGTACCGCCTCGTGCACAACGGCGAGCTGCCCGCGGTCCGGGTCGGGCGCTCGTTCCGGGTGCATGCCAAGGCTGTCCACGACATGTTGGAGAGCTCGTACTTCGACGCGGGTTGAGCGGCCGGGAGCACACCGGGCCCCACCTTTTGTCGACGGCCCCCCGGGTCCCGTCAGCAAAAGGTGGATTTCGTCGTGGCCACCGCCCCCGGGTAATGTGACCGGTCGAGATCGTCGAAGACAACTTTAGGTAGCGGAGTTCATGGGTTCTGTCATCAAGAAGCGGCGTAAGCGCATGTCGAAGAAGAAGCACCGCAAGCTGCTTCGTCGCACCCGGGTGCAGCGCAGAAAACTGGGCAAGTAGGCCGTCGGGCCCACCGCTAGGCTGGCTGGATGGATTCTGACGGTCGGACCGGGGGCGACTCCGAGTCACCCGAAGCCGGTGGGCCGATCGACTACCCCAAGGTCGTCCTGGTCACCGGCGCATGCCGCTTTCTCGGCGGCTACCTCACCGCCCGGCTGGCGCAGAATCCGCTGATCAATCACGTCATCGCAGTCGACGCGATCGCGCCCAGCAAGGATCTGCTGCGCCGGATGGGGCGAGCCGAATTCGTCCGGGCCGACATCCGTAACCCGTTCATCGCCAAGGTCATCCGCAACGGCGACGTCGATACCGTCGTGCATGCCGCGGCGGCGTCCTATGCCCCCCGGTCCGGTGGGCGCGCGACGCTCAAGGAACTCAACGTGATGGGGGCCATCCAGCTGTTCGCGGCCTGCCAGAAGGCGCCGTCGGTGCGGCGGGTGATCCTCAAGTCCACCTCGGAGGTGTACGGCTCCAGCGCTCGCGACCCGGTGCTGTTCGACGAGAGCAGCAGCCGGCGCAGGCCGCCCGGCGAGGGCTTCGCCCGCGACAGCATCGACATCGAGGGTTACGCCCGCGGTCTGGGGCGGCGCCGGCCCGATATCGCGGTGACCATCCTGCGGCTGGCCAACATGATCGGGCCGGCGATGGACACCGCGCTGTCGCGGTACCTGGCCGGGCCGGTGGTGCCGACGGTCATCGGCCATGACGCCCGGCTGCAGTTGCTGCACGAACAGGACGCGCTGGGTGCCCTGGAGCGCGCCACCATGGCCGGCCGCGCCGGCACGTTCAACATCGGCGCCTCGGGGGTCATCATGATGAGCCAGGCCATCCGCCGATCCGGCCGCCTCCCGCTGCCGGTCCCGCGGCCGGCGTTGGTTGCTGTGGATTCGCTGCAACGGGCGGCCCGCAACTCGGAGCTGGACCGCGAACAACTCGACTACCTCAGCTACGGCCGCGTCATGGACACCGCCCGGATGCACCACGAGCTCGGCTACGCCACGAAGTGGACGACGGTCGAGGCGTTCGACGACTATGTCCGCGGGCGCGGTCTCAAGCCCATCATCGACCCGCTGTGGGTACGCTCGGTCGAGGAACGCGCCGTGGCGGCGGCGCAGCGCTGGGGGCGCTAGACTCGGAACCCATACCGAGGCCGGGGGGAATCGGGGGAGAGGAATACCACGTTGGCGGGCGAGCCCAAAGCGAAAGTCATCCCGCTGCACTCGAATTCAAGTCGAGGTGCGGCTCAGCGGCGCGCCGCGGCGCAGCGCGCCGACGCTGCCCGCCGGCATCCGTCGCTGCTGACCGATCCGGGCGGTCACGCTTCGGCCGAGCAGATCGCCGCCGTCGTCCGCGAGATCGACCAGCGTCGCGGCGGTTCATCCGGCGTGCCGGAGCCCGACGCGCCGCCCACCGAACTCGCCAAGCGCATCGCCGCGGTCGCCGACTTCGTGCGCAAACGCATGATGGGCGACTACGCCGTCGACGAGTTCGGATTCGACCCCCACCTCAACGACGCTATCTTTCTTCCTTTGCTGAGAGTGTTCTTCAACTCCTGGTTCCGGGTCGAGGTCAGCGGCATCGAGAACCTGCCGGAGTCCGGTGCGGGACTGGTGGTGGCCAACCATGCCGGGGTGTTGCCCTTCGACGGGCTGATGACCCAGGTCGCGGTGCGCGACAACCATCCCGCCCAGCGGGACCTGCGGCTGCTGGCCGCCGACATCGTGTTCGACATGCCGATGGTCGGGCAGGCCGCCCGCAAGGCCGGCCACACCATGGCCTGCACCGACGATGCGCACCGGCTGCTGGCGGCCGGCGAGCTGACCGCGGTGTTCCCGGAGGGCTACAAGGGCCTGGGCAAGCACTTCAAGGACCGCTACAAGCTGCAGCGTTTCGGCCGCGGCGGGTTCGTCTCGGCGGCCCTGCGTACCGGGGCGCCGATCGTGCCGTGCTCCATCGTCGGGTCCGAGGAGATCTACCCGATGGTCGCCGACGTCAAGCTGCTGGCCCGGCTGTTGGGCTTACCGTACTTCCCGGTCACCCCGCTGTTCCCGCTGGCCGGCCCGCTGGGCGTGGTTCCGCTGCCGTCGAAGTGGTACATCCAGTTCGGTGAGCCGATCGACACCGCCGACTACGACGAGTCGGCGGCCGACGATCCGATGGTCACCTTCGAGCTGACCGACCAGGTGCGCGAAACGATCCAGCAGACGCTGTATCAGCTGCTGGCCAACCGCCGCAACATGTTCCTGGGCTGACCGGGCGGGTGTCGGCGTAACGCCGCTTATTTTTGCCCAGCAACGAATTTCGACAGCGCGGCCGCGTCCCGTCCGGCGGCGACCTTGGCGGTCAGCTCGTCGGCCTCGGTGTCGGACTCGGCCTCACCCATCACGGTGACGATGCTGGTGATCACGCGTTCGCCGTTGTCGTCGGTCACCTCGCCGCGGATCTCGGTGAGCACCGCTCCGTGGGATTCGGTCACCGAGTCCAGATAGGAGTCGAACCACAACTTGTCCCCGGCCAGGATCGGGCGGTGGAAGATCAGCTTCTGGTCGCGGTGCAGCACCCGCTCCATGTTGATCGGCAGATCGAACTGGTTGAAGATCTCGGCCTGCACACGGCGGCCGGCGACCGACAGGAAGGTCAGGGACGCGATCAGCGCGTCGTGGCCGCACTCCTTGGCGGCCTCCTCGGTGAAGTGCGCGGGATGGTCGTCCTTGACGGCGCGGGCGAACTCGCGGATCTTCTCCCGGTCGACCTGGAAGTAGTCCGGGTACCGGTAGTGGGTTCCGATGATGTCTGCAGCGATGCTCATGCCGGCGTCTTTCCGTGGTCTCGAGGTGGCGCGAGCCTATCAGCGCCGCCCCGACGGGCCGTAGGACCGCTCAGCGCTCCTGGCGGCGCGACACCACCGCGGCCAGCGCCCCGCCGGCCGCGCCCAGCGCCAGAGCCGAGGGCACCCCGATCCGGGCCGCCTTGCGCGCGGTGCGGAAGTCGCGGATCTCCCAGCCGCGCTGCCGGGCGATGTCGCGCAGGTCGGCGTCCGGGTTGATGGCCACCGCGGTGCCCACCAGCGACAACATCGGCACGTCGTTGAAACTGTCCGAGTAGGCCGTGCACCGGCGCAGGTTCAGCCCCTCGCGGATGGCCAGCGACCGCACCGCGTGTGCTTTTCCGGTGCCGTGCAGGATGTCGCCCACCAGCCTCCCGGTGAACACGCCGTCGACCGACTCGGCCACCGTGCCCAGTGCACCGGTCAGGCCGAGCCGGCGCGCGATGGTGTCGGCCAGTTCGAAGGGCGTGGCGGTGACCAGCCAGACCTGCTGACCCGCGTCGAGGTGCATCTGCGCCAGCTCGCGGGTCCCCGGCCAGATCTTGTCGGCGATGATCTCGTCGTAGATCTCCTCGCCCAGTTCGACCAGCTCGGCGGTGGACCGGCCCTCGATGAACGACAGCGCCTTGCGCCGGCCGGCGGCGACGTCCTCGCTGCTCTCCCGGCCGGTGAGCTGGAACTTGGCCTGGGCGAGCGCGAAGCGGGCCAGGTCTTTGTAGGTGAAGTACTCCCGGGCGGCCAGCCCGCGGGCGAAGTGCACCAGCGACGAGCCGTGCACCAGGGTGTTGTCCACGTCGAAGAACGCCGCCGCGGTCAGGTCCGGCGGCGGTGGTGGCGGCTTGGCCGGGGTGTCGAGCTGCATGCCCAGCGTCTCCGCGGCGACTTCCGCGCTGACCTCGCCGGCGAGCCGCTGCGCGTCGAACCCGACCTGAGATCCCCCGGTATCGGACACAGTGACAACCCTAGGACACCTGGCGGCGATACTGGCGAGGTGGATCGACACGTGCAGTTGCTGACCCGGGAGGGCTGCCCGATGTGTGCGGCCGCGGCGACACGGTTGCGCGAGCTGGCCGCTGAACTGGGCTTTGCCTGGACCTCGACCGACGTCGATGCCGCCGCCGCGGCGGGGGACGCCTCGCTGCGCGCGGAGTACGGCGACCGGCTGCCGGTGGTGCTGCTGGACGGGGCCGAGCACAGCTACTGGGAGATCGACGAGGACCGGTTGCGTGCCGACCTCGCCCGGTGAGTGCCGGTGAGCGCCATGGTGGCGAATGATCGAGCAAATTTGGTAGCCCAGCTGGTTAACGACTACCTTTGAGGACGTGCTGAGCGTGGTGGTGCGGCCATGAGCGTGTTGCTTTTCGGCGTCTCGCACCGCAGCGCGCCGGTTTCCGTGCTCGAACAGCTGAGCCGGGACGAATCCGACCAGGCCAAGATCATCGATCAGGTGCTCCAGTCGTCGCTGGTCACCGAGGCCATGGTGCTCTCCACGTGCAACCGGGTCGAGGTCTATGCGGTGGTGGAGGCCTTCCACGGCGGGCTCTCGGTGATCGGTCAGGTGCTCTCCGAGCATTCCGGCATGTCGCTGCAGGACCTCACCAAGTACGCCTACGTGCGCTACGCCGAGGCCGCCGTCGAGCATCTGTTCGCGGTGGCCAGCGGCCTGGACTCGGCGGTCATCGGGGAGCAGCAGGTGCTGGGCCAGGTGCGGCGCGCCTACGCCGCCGCCGAGACCAACCACACCGTGGGCCGCACCCTGCACGAGCTGTCCCAGCGGGCGCTGTCGGTGGGCAAACGGGTGCACTCCGAGACCGGGATCGACGCCGCGGGCGCGTCGGTGGTCTCGGTCGCGCTGGGGATGGCCGAGGACCGGCTGGGTTCGCTGGCCGGCCGCAGCGCGGTGGTCGTCGGCGCCGGATCGATGGGCGCCCTGGCCGCCCGGCAGCTGATCCGTGCCGGGGTCGAGCGCATCCATGTGGTCAACCGGACCCTGCCGCGCGCCAAGCGGCTCGCCGAGATCATCCGCGGGCACGGCGCCGAGGCCGAGGCATTCCCGTTCGACCATCTGCCGCCGCTGCTGACCGACGCCGACATCGTGGTGAGCTGCACCGGTGCGGTGCGCCCGGTCGTCTCGCTGGCCGACGTGCACCGCGGGCTGGCCCA
>JAXHTL010000146.1:0-12139 GCA_034190095.1 Actinomycetota bacterium | reverse complement strand
GGTCGAACAACGTCCTCCGAGTCTCCAACGGATGGGGAAAACCACTTGGCATTGCAACCTCCAAAATCCTGGGACGTTGCAATAGACAATTGATTCTGCCGGCACGGAGGCTACCGGGAATGCACGTTCGGGGAAGCGGGCGCTGCCGTTCGAGGGCATCCGGGTCATCGACATGACCACCTTCTGGGCCGGGCCGAGCTGCACCCACCTGCTCGCGATGCTGGGCGCCGACGTGATCCACATCGAATCGACCCGCCACCCCGACGGCACCCGGCTGATCGCCGGTATCCCCGTCACCGAGGACGTCTGGTGGGAGCGTTCGCCGATCTTCTCCGGGCTGAACACCAACAAGCGCGGCGTGACACTGAACCTGCAGAGCAGCGAAGGACGTGACCTGCTCAAGCGGTTGATCGCCACCGCCGATGTCGTGGTGGAGAACTTCACCCCGCGCGTGCTGGAGAGCATGGGCCTGACCTATGAGGCCGTGCAGGAAGTCCGGCCCGACGTGATCATGGTGCGGATGCCCGGCTTCGGGTTGGACGGGCCGTGGCGCGACAACCCGGCGTTCGCCTACGTCATCGAGGCTGCCGCGGGCATCAGCTGGATGACCGGCTATCCCGATCTGAACCCGTTCGAGCCGTACTCGGTGGGTGACCCGAACGCGGGTATCCACGCGCTCAACGCCCTGCTGCTGGCGCTGGAGCACCGGCGCCGGACCGGAGAGGGCTCGATGGTGGAGGCCGCCATGGTCGACGCTGCCCTCAACGTCGCCGCCGAACAGGTCATCGAGTATTCGGCCTACGGAGCCCTGCTGCAGCGGGACGGCAATCGCGGGCCCACCGCAGCGCCGCAGAACCTGTACCGCACCAACGAGATCGACGAGTTCGGCCGCCCGGACACCTGGGTCGCCATCGCGGTGGCCACCGACGAGCAGTGGGCCGGGCTCGGTGCGGCACTCGGCCGCCCCGAGTGGGCGACGGCCGACGGGCTGGCCGCCGCGGCCGGGCGACGTGCCCAGCACGACCTGATCGACGGGCACCTGTCGGACTGGTGTGCCACCCGCACCGGCGACGACATCGTCGCCGCGCTGTGGGAACACGGCGTCCCGGTCGCCAAGGTGCTGCAACCGCACCGACAGACCGAACTCGCCCAACTGCAGGACCGGGGATTCTTCGAATCCGTCGAACACCCGGTCAACCCTGCGACCCCGCACAGCACGCTGCCCTTCCGGTTCTCCGCCGGGCCGCAGCGGGTGCACACCACGCCGGCTCCGCTGCTGGGGCAGCACAACCAGCAGCTGCTGAGCGAGATCGGGCTCAGCGAGGGCGACATCGCGCGCCTGGAAGCCGACGGTGTGATCGGCACCGCCCCCGCGCGCTAGCCTCACCACCATGGCCATCGCACCGTCGGACATCCTGTTGACCGGTCGTGTCGCGGTGGTGACCGGCGGTGGAGCGGGCATCGGCCGTGGTATCGCCGATGGGCTGGCGGCTTTCGGCGCCTCGGTGGCGATCTGGGAGCGCGACCAGCGGACCTGCGCGGCCGCCGCCGAGGCGGTCGGCGGGCTGGGCCTGGTGACCGACGTCCGCGACGCCGAGCAGGTCGAGGCGGCGCTGCAACGCACCGAAGATCAGCTGGGTGTGCCCTCGATCCTGGTCAACAACGCGGGCGGCACCTTCAACTCACCGCTGCTCGAGACCACGGAGAACGGCTGGGATGCGTTGTATCGCAGCAACCTGCGTCATGTGCTGCTGTGCACCCAGCGGGTGGCGCGCCGCCTCGTGCACACCGGGACCGGGGGCAGCGTCATCAACATCACCTCGATCGAGGGGGTGCGCGCCGCGCCCGGCTATGCCGCCTACTCGGCCGCCAAGGCCGGCGTCATCAACTACACCCGCACGGCGTCGTTCGAACTGGCGCCGCACGGGATCCGGGTCAACGCGCTGGCGCCGGATCTGACCATGACCGAAGGTCTGCAGCAGATGGCGCCGGGCGGGCTGTCCGAGGGCGTCGGCAACGGTATCCCGATGCGCCGCGCCGGCCATGTCGACGAGATGGCCTCCGCTGCCGTCTTTCTGGCCTCCGACATGGCCGGCTACATCACCGGGCAGACCATCCACGTCGACGGCGGCACCGAGGCCGCGGGCGGCTGGTACTTCCACCCGCAGACCGGCGCGGCCACGCTGGGCCCGGCCTGAACTAGGAGCCCGGGGTATCCGGTGCCGGATCGCCGATCCCACGCCGGATGGCGCCCCACGGGTCGGCGTACTGGCCGGGTTGCTTCCAGTAGGCCGAGCGCCGCTTGGCCAGCGCGCGCACCAGCGGGGCGGCCAGGGTCAGCAGGTACCGCGACGGACCCGCCTGCGCGCGCGCCTCGGCCATCATGTCGGGCCACGAATAATGTTGGAACTGAAGAGCTTCCTGCGCGCGGGTGGTGTCCATCCAGTCGGTGACGAACCAGTCGTCGTCGCTGTCCGGGTTGCCCTTGCGGCCCGGCACGAGTCCACCCTTGAGGCCGCGTGACTCCGCCATCGCGACCTCGGCGTCGCTCTGCAGCATTCGGTGCGAGTCGTCACCGGCGATCAGCAGGATCTCCCGCGCCACGTCGGCGGTCGTCGCCGCGGCGAAAGCCCACGCCACGTCGCGGACGTCGACGGTGTGCAGGCGTCCGTCGGTGGGCAGCGCGCTGGCGAAGTAGATCGCGTCCATCGACACCGCCATGGCCTTCGGGTCCACGCTGAGCACGCCGCCGAGGCGCAGCACCACCCACTCCAGCGACGAGGCCCGCACGATCGCCTCGGCCTCGGCCTTGTGTGCGCTGTACAGATCGGAGTGCCGCATCGGCATGTCGGCGGTCACCGGGCCCGTCGCCTTGTGCGGATTGCGGGCACCGAACACCGCGTTGCTGGATGCCTGGACGAAACGAGGTGGGGTGGGCTGGGATTCGGCGATCTTGACCAAGCTCGCGGTGGCATCGACGTTCACGCGGCGGGCCAGTGCGGGGTTCTTGTAGATGCCCGGTGGGATGAGGGCCGCGAGGTGGATGATCGCCTCCGGTGCGACCTCGGCGACCAGCCGCGCGGTCTGCTCGGCGTCGGTGAGGTTGGTCCAGCGCACGGTGACGCCTTGGGGCAGCCCTTCGGCGGCCTTTCGGTTGGCGGGGCTGTCCAGGTCGGCGACGACGACGGTGCGCCCGAGTTCGGCCAACCGCCGGACGGTGGCCGAGCCGACCAGTCCGAACCCTCCGGTGACAAGCACCGTTCCCGCCATGAAAACCCTCCCAGCTGCGGATATGACACTCTCCGAATCCGAGAGTAACATTCGGGCAACATGTCCGAGGAACCGGCCGAGATGGCCAAGTGGGACCCAGGTTTCACCCGCCAGATCACCGGCCGGGTGGGCCCCTTGATCAAGCGGTACTTCCGCGCCGAGGTGCGCGGACTGGACCGGGTTCCCGCCGCCGGTGGTGCCCTGGTGGTGTCCAACCATTCCGGCGGCATGCTCACCCCCGATGTGTTGGTGTTCGCCCCGGAGTTCTACCGGCATTTCGGATTCGACCGCCCGCTCTACACGCTGGCGCACTACGGCGTGTTCCTGGGGCCGATGGGCGACCTGCTGCGGCGGGCGGGCGTCATCGAGGCCAGCCGTGCCAACGCTGCCGAGGCGCTGCAGTCCGGCGCGGTGGTGTTGGTGTTCCCCGGTGGCGACTACGACTCCTACCGGCCCACCCTGGCCGCCAACGTGGTCGATTTCAACGGCCGCAAGGGCTATGTGCGCACCGCCGTGGAGGCCGGTGTCCCGATCGTGCCGACGGTGTCGATCGGGGCGCAGGAAACCCAGTTCTTCCTCACCCGTGGTGACGCCTTGGCGCGTCGACTCGGCCTGACCCGCGCCCGGATGGAGATCCTGCCGGTCAGCGTCGGCTTCCCGTTCGGCCTGTCGGTGCTCGTCCCACCCAACCTCCCGCTGCCCGCCAAGATCGTCACCCAGGTGCTGGACCCCATCGACGTGACCGCGCAGTTCGGCGAGGACCCCGATGTCGACGCCGTGGATGCGCACATCAGGTCCGTCATGCAGACGGAGCTCGACGAGTTGGCCCGTCACCGCCGCTTCCCGGTGCTCGGATGAGCGCCGCCGATCGGTTCGGCCTGCTCGCCACGCTGTGGCGGGCCAGGCTGATCGCGCCGATGCGCCCGGACCGATATCTGCGCATGGGAATGGCGATGCGCCGGGCCGGCCTGACGGCGACGGTCGGGTTCGCCGCCGCGGCGCAGCGCTGTCCGGACCGGCCCGGCCTCATCGACGAGAAGGGCATGCTGACCTGGAAGCAGCTCGACGACCGCTGCGATGCGCTCGGCGTCGCCCTGCAGCAGTACCGACCGGCCGTCGTCGCGGTGATGTGCCGCAACCACCGCGGCTTCGTCGAAGCACTGGTGGGTGCCAACCGGATCGGTGCCGACGTGCTGCTGTTGAACACCTCGTTCGCCGGTCCGGCCATGGCCGAGGTCATCGCGCGGGAGGGCGCCGGGCGCGACATCGTGGTGATCTACGACGACGAGTTCACCGACACCGTCGACCGCGCGCTGCGGGACACCCCGGGTGCGGTCCGGGTGCTCGGGTGGGCCGAAACCCCGAACGGTGCCACCACCGTCGACTCACTCATCGAGGCCCACCTCGGCCGGCGTCCGCAACCGGCCGACCGCAAGAGCGATGTCATCCTGCTGACCTCCGGCACCACCGGAACCCCGAAGGGCGCCAAGCGTTCCGCCGGCAGCGGCGGTGCCGGTGACCTCAAGGCGGTGCTGGATCGCACTCCGTGGCGTGCGGAGGAGCCCATCGTCATCGCCGCACCGATGTTCCACGCCTGGGGCTTCTCCCAGCTGCTGTTCGCCGCGCTGCTGGCATGCCCCATCGTGACCAGGCGCAAGTTCGACCCCGAGGCCACCCTGGAGCTCATCGATCGGCACCGCGCCACCGGCCTCGCGGTGGTTCCGGTGATGTTCGACCGCATCATGGATCTCCCCGACGACGTGCGCAGCCGCTACCGCGGCAGCACGCTGCGTTTCGCCACGGCGTCGGGCTCCCGGATGCGACCCGATGTGGTCACCGCGTTCATGGACCAGTTCGGGGACGTGATCTACAACAACTACAACGCGACCGAGGCCGGCATGATCGCCACGGCCACCCCGGCGGACCTGCGCGCCGCCCCGGACACCGCGGGCCGGCCCGCCGACGGCACCGAGCTGCGCATCCTCGACGCCGAACACCGCGAGCTCCCCGCCGGGGAGGTCGGCCAGATATTCGTGCGCAGTTCAACGCTCTTCGACGGCTACACGTCCGGAACCACGAAGGATTTCCACGACGGATTCATGGCCTCCGGCGACATGGGGTATCTCGATGCGGCCGGGCGGCTGTTCGTGGTGGGCCGCGATGACGAGATGATCGTCTCCGGCGGCGAGAACGTGTACCCGATCGAGGTGGAGAAGTGCCTCGCGGCTCATCCCGCCGTCGCCGAGGCCGCTGTGCTCGGCGTCGACGACGACCAGTACGGGCAGCGGCTGGCGGCGTTCGTGGTGCCCGAGGACGGCGCCACCGTGGACGTCGAGGACCTCAACCAGCATGTGCGTGACAACCTGGCTAATTACAAGGTGCCGCGGGAGATCACGGTGTTGAGCGAACTGCCCCGCGGCAGCACCGGCAAGATCCTGCGCAACGAGCTGCGCGGCAGGTGAGCTAGGCCCCGGAGGCGGCCGGGGCGGGGGCCATTGCGGTGTCGACCGTGCCCGGCGGGGCAAGCCCACAGGCCTGACGCAGTTCACCGAACGCATGGACCATGGCGTCGGTGGCCTCGTGCGGATCGTCGAAGGTGGCGTCGTCGGACAGCACCGCGATGTCGACCTGGTCGACGTAGCTCCACACGGTCATGTTGAAGGCACTCCCGGCCGAAAGCACGCCGACCGAATAGATCTCGGTGACCGGTGCACCGCCGATCTGCCCCCGCGTCCTGGGCCCCGGCACGTTCGACACGGCGACGTTCATCAGCCGGTTGTGATCGGCGCGTTTGGCCTGTGCGCGGAACATCGCCGGCGCCAGAGCCGGCGGAAGGTACTCGAGCAACCTGCCCTGCAGGCTCGGCCCCAGCAGGTCGTTGGCCTCCTTGGCGCGAGCGGTGGCCAGCGAGGTGAGGCTGACCCGCTGTCGCGGATCGTCGATGTGAACGGGCAACGACACCATCATTCCGCCGATCTCGTTGCCGGTGATCCGCTCGGTGGACTTGTCGGTGGCGATCGGGACGGTGGCCATCAACGGCCGGTCCGCCCGGCCGTCGTAGCGCAGCAACAGCTCGCGCAGGCCGCCGGCGGCGACGGCCAGCACCACGTCGTTGAACGTGACTTCCAGGCGCTTGGCCGTTTCCTTCACCTCGGCCAGCGACAGGGTCGCGGTCGCGAAGGTGCGCACCGGCGAGACCACATGGTTGAGGAACGTCGGCGGCGCGTTGAACGGCTTGGCCAGATCTGCCCTGCTGCTCGCGGGCTTGGAGCGTCGACGTAACCGGGCCACCCCGCGGGCGGCGTCGGCCACCAGCCCGGGTAGCTCGGCGATGTTGTGGACGTGATCGATCTGGGCTTCCCGCAGCAGTTCGCGGTCGGATGGCGTGGCACAGCCGGCCGGCGGCCCGTCGCGTTCGTCCTGTTCGTCGCCGGCCAGATCCATCAGCCGGGCAAGCAGATTGGCCGAGGCGACGCCGTCGGCCAGGGTGTGGTGGACCTTGCCGATCAGCGCGAACCGGTCGTCGGCCATGCCCTCGGCGAAGTGGAACTCCCACAACGGCTTGCTGCGGTCAAGCGGGGTGCTGGCGATCTCGCCGATCACCCGGTCCAGCTCGCGCCGCCCACCCGGTGCGGGCACCCGGACCCGGCGCAGGTGGTAGTCGAGGTCGACGGGGCAGTCCTCCAGCCACATCGGGTGGTGCAGGTTCCACGGGATGTCGACCAGCCGGTAGCGCAACGGGTCCAGCAGGTGCAGCCGTCGCGCCACGGTGCGGCGGAACGCGTCGAAACCGTACTCGGCGTCGTGGTCGGCCGTGTAGCCGGCGGCGTCGATCACCGCGACCTTCAACGTGTGGGTGTGCAGGTTCGGTGTCTCGCTGTACAACAGCATGGCGTCCATACCGTTGAGCCGCTTCATGGAGACTCATGCAACCACCCGGAGGTCATGATCACCCCGGGTTTGGCGGAATGTGTCAGCCGCAGAGGGCGTCCAGCGCGGCCGGGGTGTCCAGGTCGACGAATGCGGCGGCGTAGCGTTGCGCGAGCGCCAGGCAGATGTCGGCACCCTGCCAGGCGTCGCCCCCGGACAGCGTCGCCATCCAGATCGCCAAACCGTGCGCGACCGACGCCCGGTAGGCCAGCCACACGTCCTGCTCGCTCGGCGCTTCGTCGGCGGGTAGCCGCAGGGCGTCGCGGTACTCGCCGACCAGGTCCCGTTCGGCGGCGCGGCGGTCCTCGATGGTCAGCGCGCCCTGCAGGAAGTAGCCGAGGTCGAGGGAGAAGCTGCCGCGGCGCACCATCTGCCAGTCCAGGAACCCGACCGTGTCGCCGGGCAGCACGTAGGTGTTGCCGATGTGCGGATCCCCGTGCAGCAGGGTCGGGGCGGATCGGGTCAGGGAACCGATGTAGCGCGCCCAGACGTCGACGAAGAGCTCGGTTCCCGACATGTCGAGGATGCGCGCCGGCACGGTGTCGCCCAGCCGTTCGTGGGCGATGTGCAGCGGTGCGTACTCGAGGCCTTCGAAGGCCACGAAGGGCTCGACCCAGCCCAGGGCCGGGTCTGCGGTGAGCCGATCACCCCAGAACTCGCCGTGCAGCTTGGCCAGCCCGCGCACCCCGGAGACGGCCTGCTCGACGGTCATCGGCCGGGTGGAGTCGCGCGGGTCGGCCCCACGTGTCACGACGTCCTCCATGATCAGCAGGAAGTCGCGGCGGTCCTCATCGATCAGCGCCGTGTACACCGCGGGATGATCGAGCGGCAACGTCACCCCGCTGGAGAACAGCCTCGGCTCGTGATAGAGCCCGCTGGTCAGCGCGACCAGGTCGGCGTGCTCGGGGTCGACCGCCTTGGCGAACACGGTCGCCGGCCCCGTCCCGGCGGAGTAGCCCAGCGCCAGCCGGGCCCGCCGGTTGGTGCCGTCGTCGCGCAGCACCACGGCCACGTCATCGACTTCGACCCCGGGAAAATGGTGCGCGAGCGCCGAAGTCATCCACTCGGGCGTGATCGCGTCCCAACCCTGCGGTATCGACAGCGTCGCGGTCGCCATCTGCGGTTGCCGCTACTTCAGGCAGCTGCCGCCGTCGACCGGCAGCGTCACACCGGTGACGAAGCGGGCCTCGTCGGAGGCCAGGAACAGCACCGCGTTGGCGATGTCCTCGGGTTCGACCCAGCCGATGGGCAGGGTGTGCATGAGCTGGCCGACCACCTTCATGTCCTCCGGGCCCGGGTTCTCCAGGTCGGGACGGAACAGCTTCATGGTGGGCTCGTTCATGAACAGCGGGGTGTTCACGTTGGTGGGGTGCACCGAGTTGACCCGGATGTTCTGCGCGCCCAGCTCGACGGCGAAGGTACGCATCAGCCCGACCACGCCGTGCTTGGCGGCGACGTAGTGTCCGGTGTGCGGGTAGGCCTTCAGGCCGCCGACCGAACTGGTCAGGATGATCGAGCCGCCGTTGCCGCCGGCCAGGATGTGCGGCACACCGGCCTTGACCGTCTTCCAGACCCCGGACAGGTTGACGCCGATCATGTCGTCCCAGTCGGGCTCACCGGTCTTGTCCAGGGTCTGGCCGCCATTGCCGATCCCGGCATTGGCGACGATGATGTCGAGCTTGCCGAACTCCTCGACCCCGGCGTCGACGGCGGATTTCAGCGCGTCGTAGTCGCGTACGTCGACCTCGGCGGTGTGGATGCGCCCGCCCGCGTTCTTGACCAGATCCGCGGTCTCGGCGAGATCCTCCGGGGTGGACAGAGGGATCAAGACGCTGTCGATCTGTTTGCAGATGTCGACGGCGATGATGTCGGCGCCCTCCTGGGCCATCCGCACGGCGTGCGCGCGGCCCTGACCGCGCGCCGCACCGGTGATGAAAGCGACCTTGCCCTCTACGCGTCCTGCCATGTTCGTGTCGTCCTTGTCGTCGTGGGTTGTGGTTGTGGGTCTGTCGGGTCAGGAAATGACGGTGGGCATGGATTCCCAGCCGCGCACGGCGGTGGTCTGCGACGGTGCGGCGTTGTCCCAGTCCACTTCCCACTCGGGGAAGCGCTTGAGGATCTCCTCGAGAGCGATCCGTCCCTCGAGGCGGGCCAGGGCGTTACCCATGCAGAAGTGCGTTCCCGCGCCGAAGGTCATGTGCGAGCGCTGCTCCCGGTGGATGTCGAAGACGTCACCGTCGGGCGGGAACCGGCGGTGGTCGCGATTGGCCGCGCCCATCAGCAGCAACATGGCGCTGCCCTCCGGGACGGTCTGTCCGTAGTACTCGGTGTCGCGCGCCACGTAGCGGGCGACCTGCAGGGCGGGCGGCTCCCAGCGCAGGATCTCTTCGATGGCCTGGGGGATCAGCGCCGGGTTCTCGGCGAGTTCGCGACGCTGCTCGGGGTGGTCGGCCAGCGTCTTACCGGCCCAGCCGATCAGCCGGGTGGTGGTCTCCGCTCCCGCGGTGGCGACCACGGTCAGATACATCAGCAACTCGTCACGGCTGAGCCGGCGCACGGTGCCCGTCTCGTCCTCGAACTCGACGGTGAGCAGGTCGGTCATGATGTCGTCGGACGGGTGCTCGGTGCGGTAGTCGATGAACTCGGCGAACACCTCACCGGTCGCCAGCAGGTCCACCTGTTCGTTCATCAGCGTGGCCTCGCCGTGGTCGGCGACGCGGCGCTGGTGCTCCTCGGGAATGCCCAGCAGCATCCCGATCACCCGCATCGGCATCTGCTCACCGAGGTCGTTGACGAAATCGAATTTGCCGGTGCCGATCAGCGGATCGAGGCAGCGGGAGGTGAACTCGCGGATCTGCGGTTCCAGCGCCAGGACCTTGCGGGGCGTGAACATCCGGGACAGCAGGTTGCGGTGGATGTTGTGGATCGGCGGGTCCTCGAAAATCAGTGTGCCCGGCGGGATCTCCATGCCGGACTTGATGATCTCGAGCAGCGCGCCCCGTCCGGAGATGAACGTCTCGTGGTCGATCAGCGCCTTGTTGACGTCGTCGAACCTGCTCAGCGCGTAGAAGTCGTGCCTCTCGTTGTGATACAGCGGCGCCTCTTCCCGGATCCGTGCGAATACCGGGTAGGGGTTCATGTTGAGTTCGACGCTGTAGGGGTCGTAGTACAACTCGTCGGCCGTCGAGGCGTTGCGCACATCGGAGTTGTCAGCGCTGATCGTCACGGGTGTCCTCTCGCTGGACCAGTCTTCACGTAAGACATCGGGCTGCTTTTTGTCTCACAACTCTGGCATCGCCGACGTGCGGGTGTCAATGACCGAATCGCTGACGGCAAGTCGTGCTCTCGATTGAGAAGAACAATCCTCTCGATACCGGAAACGAATCGTGGCATGGGCGTACACCACGGCGAGCGCAACCGCGCAGGCGAATCAGATTCTACTGAGTGAGAGTGAGATTCTCGCCTATTCGGCGGCGAATCCGTGCGAGCAGAAGTCCCAGACTTCCTCGGCGGTGATCGGGTGAACCGCACCCTCGCCGCCGTCTCCACTGGACTGCGCGACGAACATCACGGTCTGCATGGTCATGGCGGCCATCCGCCGCGGATTGATGGTCTCTCGCAGCTGACCTGCGGCGCTGGCCTCTTCCATCAACTCGGTGAGCAGCGCGAGCAGCGGTGCGTGGGCGACCTTGACCTCGGAGGGGTGCGACACGAGCAGGCGGGGCGCGAAATCGGTGAACAGCGGCCGTTTGGCCGCGGGGTCCGGGCGCGAGGACTCGAACAGCAGCTGAATGGCGACCTTGAGACGTTCCAGCGGGTCGTCCTGGCTGGCGGTGGCCGCGCGGATCTGGTCCGCCGAGCGGCTCAGCGCGTCTTCGAACAGGGCGAGCAGGAGTTCGTGCTTACCGTCGAACTGCAGGTAGAAGCTCCGCAGCGACTGGCGGGAGCGGTCGACGACCTCCTGCACGGTGAAGTCGGTGCTGCCCTTCTCGATGATGATCGCCTGCGCCGCATCGAGGAAGCGCTGGACTCGTTGAGCGGCCCGTAGCTTGGCCGTCTTGATCGACCGCTCGACCGCACGCTGTTTCCAGGCAGGCTCTTCGCTGGGACTGGTCACCGGCGGCTCAGATGCAGGCCGATTGGGGAGAACATGAACTGACTGTACCGGAGAACGCCTTGCCATTGCGGTCCTCGACCCCCTCTCGGCCAACGTGTCAGAGATTGTAACTTCCTCATCATGAGAATAGTATTCTCATTTTCGAGATAACAGAAGGCCCAGAAATATCGGCCCGCGTGACACCTTCGCTCGAACACGTATCGCGGTCCGAACATTCCCGCCGCCCGGACACCCCGAGAAGGACCCCCGTGTACATCGACTACGACGTCGCCGACCGGATCGCCACGATCACGCTGAACCGTCCCGAAGCCGCCAACGCCCAGAACACCGAACTGCTCGACGAGCTCGACGCGGCCTGGACCCGTGCCGCCGAGGATCGCGAGGTGTCGGTCATCGTGCTCCGGGCCAACGGCAAGCATTTCTCCGCCGGCCACGACCTGCGGGCCGGTGGACCGGTGCCCGACAAGATCACGCTGGAGTTCATCATCGAGCACGAGGCCAAGCGCTACCTCGAGTACACGCTGCGGTGGCGCAACATCCCCAAGCCGTCCATCGCCGCGGTGCAGGGCCGGTGCATCTCCGGCGGGCTGCTGCTGTGCTGGCCCTGTGACCTGATCATCGCCGCCGACGACGCCCAGTTCTCCGATCCGGTGGTGCTGATGGGGATCGGTGGCGTCGAATACCACGGCCACACGTGGGAACTCGGCCCGCGCAAGGCCAAGGAGATTCTGCGCGAAACTTCTTCGGCGATATCGGAGCGCTCCGCAAAGACCGCGACCTCCCGCAGAAGGTCCTCCTCCCGCACCGCCGCACCGGATTCGG
>JAXHTL010000145.1:0-12150 GCA_034190095.1 Actinomycetota bacterium | reverse complement strand
GACAGCCACCGTCCGAGCCTCAGGGCAGAAGTGTCACCACCAGAACCTACCGAAGTGTCACCGATGTCCTGATACAGAACCGTCACCGATGTCTTGGGAGATGACACCTCCGACACGACCCCACCCGACATGACTCGAACATACATTCGACCACCGACAAGAATCAGGGGAGCGAAGGGTGATCTCTTGGGACGTCGGTGGCATAGGGCGGCGGAGGGTGGAGCGACGGGGGAAAGGAGTGGTCCGCGGATTCCAGTGAGGTCGCGAGGGTTCCAGTGAGACCGTGGGGTGCCGCAGCGGGAACCGGCCCCAGTCTTGCTGAGCAGATGCTCAGCATTCCGGAGACGTGGCCACCGCCGTCCGGTAGCTTGCGCTGCATGCCCTTGGAGCTGGCCGCGTTCCTCCGGACCACTCTGCCGCTGGATCTCAGCGCTCTGGACGCTCTCGATGACGGCCGCTACCACTCCATCTGGATGCCCGACCACCTGGTGAGCTTCTGGCCCGACTCGATCTGGACGCCCGAGTTCACCGACCTCGCGCAGGTATCGCCGTCGCCGCACCGCTACCTCGACGTCCTCGCCCTCGCCGGTGCCGTCGCTGCCCGCACGGTGCGCACCCGGTTGGCCACCAGCGTCGTCGACACGGTACGGCGGCACCCGGTGATGCTGGCCCAGTCGGCACTGACGCTGAGCCACCTCTCGAACGGTCGGTTCATCCTGGGGCTGGGTGCCGGCGAGCGGGAGAACCTGGCCCCCTACGGCTTCGACGACCGAAAGACGGTGAGCCGGTTCGCCGAGGCGCTGCGGCTGATCCGGCTGCTGTGGAGCGCCGACGGACCGGTCGACTTCGACGGCGAGTTCCACACCCTCGAGCACGCCCGCCTCGACGCCGAACTGCACCCCACCGGCCCACCCCCGATCTGGATCGGGGCCAACGGCCCGCGGATGCTGCGACTGGTCGGTGAATTCGGTGACGGCTGGTGGCCGACCGGCAGCGCCGGCCCGGAAACCTACGCCGCCCAGCTGGCGCACATCCATGCCGCAGCCGAGCAGGCAGGCCGCGATCCGCACTCGATCACCCCGGCGAAGATGGTGGTCTGCCTGATCGGCGAGCCCGACGAGCTGCACGTGATCCTGCAGCGTCCCCTGGTGAGATCGCTGGTGCTGCAACTGACCGCCGACGCGCTGCGTTCCGTCGGTCACCGCCACCCGATGGGGGAGCACTGGCGCGGTATCCAGGACATCGACCCCCGCGTGCTGACCCGCGACCGGCTGCTGCGGCTGTTCGACGAGGTCGACCCGGCCGCGATCCTGTCCGTTGTCCCGCACGGCACCCCGAAGCAGGTCGCCGAGCAGATCGCCGCCTTCGGTGAGGCGGGCGCCCGGGTCGTCTCGGTGCTCGACTACAGCGCCATGGCCGGGCAGGCCTACGCCGCCGCATCGGCGGGCAAAGTGCGCGAAGTCGAGGACGCACTGCTGCAGCTGACGGGAAGCGCCCGATGACAGCCCTGGACGCCGACCTCCTCGTCACCACGGCGCAGCACGAGACGGGACTCACCGACTTCGGCGACGCCACCCTGCCCGGCCGGGCGGCGCTCGTCGTCGACCGGATCAACGGCGCCGGAATCGACGACGCCGGGGTGCTGGCCGCGGCGGACACGATCACCGGGCTGCTGACCAGCCGGCTGCGCTTCGTCGCCGACCGCGCCCGGTTCCCGCTGGCCGCAGAACGGATCACCGCGCCGCTGTTCGCCACCGGTGAGCCCCGTTCGGGGACGACGCTGCTGCACGCCCTGCTCGCCGAGGACGAGGACTCGCGCGCGCTGCGGTTCTGGGAGGTCATGTATCCGTCGCCGCCACCCGGCCCGGCCCGCACAGACGACCCGCGCCGCGCCCGCGCCGATGCGGACTGGCGCGACATCCTCGACCGCATCCCGCCGTGGATCGTCAGCCACCCCTACAACGATCTGCTCGGTGACGGGCTGCCCGAATGTGAACGCACGTGGGCCTTCGACTTTCGCGCGATGAACCCGAGCGCCTGGTGGCGGGTGCCGCTCACGATCCAGAACTTCGCCCAGGACCATCGCGCGCAGTACACCCTGCACCGCATGATGCTGCAGCACATCCAATACACCCGGCCACCGAAGCGCTGGGTGCTCAAGGGTTTTCACGGCCGCCGCCTGCGCGCCCTGTTCGACACCTACCCCGACGCCCGCATCGTCTGGGTGCACCGCGACCCGGTGCAGGTGCTCGCCTCACAGATCGTGGCCTTCGGCCAGATCAACGAGAGCCTTGCCGGGACGCTCGATTGGCACCAGTACGCGAAGGCCACGATCGAAGGCTCGCGGGCCAACTTCCACGCCTACCTCACCGATCCACTCGTCGACGACCCGCGCATCCACCACGTCCGCTACCGCGACTTCGTCGCCGACCCCGTCGCGACCATCGGCGGCTTCTACGACTTCGCCGGGGTGCCGTTCACCGCCGACGCCGAGAAGGCGATGCGGAACTATCTGACCACCAACCGCAGCGACCGGTACGGGAAGTTCCGCTACTCCACCGACGTCCTGCCGGTGCCCGTGCAGGACCTGCACGACGAATTCGCCGGCTATCGCGAGAAGTTCGGCATCGACATCGAGACGAGGCACTGATGGCCTTCGGGGACACCGGAGACGACGAGGCGCTGCGCGCGGCGTGGCACGAATTCTGCGACCGGCTCAAAGCGGCCGGTGACCTCGCCTTCAAGGACACCTCGCCGGCCAACGGGCTGCAGCGCGCCGACGCGTTCCGCTACCTGACCCAGAACCTCGGGCAGGCCTACGAGCTCGCCCTGGAGACCAAGAACACCCGCTACCCGATGATCCACCCGTTCTGCGGGCCGAGCCGAAAACTCGGCGGCGACAACGCCGACTTCGTCTATCTGCAGGCGTGGATCGACGGCGCATCGACCTACCGGATCGCCGGAGACCGCGGCACCGCACGGTTCATCAACTTCACCGTGCAGGGTCCCCGTCCCGACAAGGACGTGTACTACGGCGCCGACCATCCGAACCTGCACGAGCCGTTCGGCGACACCCCCGAGGCGAACATCACCGGCGACGACCTGGTCACCGCACCCGACGGCACTTTCGAACTCTACGTGGGAGGTGAGCGGCGAGAACCGAATTGGCTGCCGACCACACCAGGCTCACGCAAGCTGTTCATGAGGCAGGGCTTCGACTCCTGGGGCGAGCGCTCGGCACAGTTCAGCATCGAGCGCATCGACATGGACACGCCGCGTCCGGTGCCGACACCGCAGGACGTCATCGCGTCGATGCGCTGGGCCGGCGACTTCCTGACCGGGGTGATGACGGACTGGCCGGACCGCGAACTGCAGATCGGCTCACTGTTCGGCGAACCCGAGCCCAACGTGTTTCCCGGAACGCGCTTTTCGGGCACTGCCGAGCAACGCGACGCCCGCCGCGGCCGGCTCATCGTCACCATGCCGTGGCGTCTCGCCCCGGACGAGGCGCTGATCTTCGAGTTCGCCGACGACGGTGAGTTCTGGATGCTGACCAACATGGGCGCGTTCTGGAACAGCATGGACTACCTGTACCGGCCGGTGAGCTACACCCCGAGCAGATCGGCGGTCGACGCGGACGGCCGGGTGCGCCTGGTACTGGCCCACGACGACCCCGGCGTGCACAACTGGATCGACACCCAGCGCTTCGGCGAGGGCTACCTCACCATGCGCGTCATCGGAAGCCGGCAGCTTCCCGAGGTGAGCACGACGGTCGTCGACCGCGCCGAGGTGGACTCCGTGCTGCCGGCCGGCACCCGCCGCATCGCCCCCGACGAACGGGCTGCGCAACTGCACGCCCGCTTCGACGCCATCCGCCGCAGGTACAGGATCTGACATGGACCCGAAACTCGAGACGCTCGCCGCGTCGGCCTTCGACAACGTCTATCACGTCGGCCACCTCGTCCCCGATCTGCTGGGCGCCATGCGCGCGATCGGCGACGGTATGCAGATCACCTGGGCGCCGCCGTTCGAGATGCGCAGCGGCTTCACCCGTCCGGACGGATCCCCGGACGACCGATCCGTGCGCATCGCGTTCTCGGCGTCAGGGCCGCCGTACCTGGAGCTGATCGAGGTCGTCGCCGCCGCGGACTCGATCTTCGCCGAACCGAGACTCGGTGGCATGCACCATATCGGTTACTACGCCCAGCGCTGGCGCGACGACGCCGCGCGGCTACAGGACCAGGGCTGGGAGCTCGAGCGCACCGGTGCCGGGGTGGCCTTCCTGCGTGACCCGCGCAGCGGGCTGCGTGTGGAGGTGGTGAGCTTCAAGGGACGTGACTTCATCCGCCAGGTGCTCAGCGGTGAGATGGCCGAGGCCTATCCGCTGACGGAACGTCGGTGACGGCACTGGCGAAGACCGCGCACGGGGTGCTGCGCGGCGACGACACCGGTGCGGCTCTCGTCTTCCGCGGGGTGCCCTACGCCGCTGCGCCGACCGGCGAGTATCGTTGGCGGCCAACGCAACCTGCGAGAAGCTGGACAGGGGTGCGCGACGCGACCGTGTTCGGGGCGATCCCGCCACAGGACATCTCGCCCGAGCGGCTGGCCAGGCGCGGCCTGACGATGAGCGAGGACTGCCTGACGCTCAACATCTGGACGCCCGCGGCCGACGACAGCCGCCGGCCCGTGCTCGTCTTCCTGCACGGCGGCGGGCAGGCTCAGGGACACGGATCGGCGCCACTGATCGACGGTTCGCGCCTGGCCCGGCGCGGCGACATCGTGGTGGTGACGATCAACTTCCGGCTCGGTGCGCTGGGCGCGCTCTACGCGCCCGACCGGCACGGGGCCGGATCCACCAATCTGGCACTGCGCGACCAGAAGCGGGCGCTGCAGTGGGTTCGCGAGCACATCGGCGCGTTCGGCGGCGACCCCGGCACCATCACCGCGGCGGGGCAGTCCTCGGGGGCGATCGCGATCTCGGCCCTGATGGCCGGCGGCTGCGACCTGTTCGACCGGGCGATCCTGCAGAGCGGAGGGCTGGAGCGCGTCCGCTCCACGGCGGCCGCCGGGGCCGTCGCCGAGCAGCTCCTGGGCGCCGTCGGCCGCACCGAGGAGCCGAGCGTCGAGCAGATCCTCGCCGCGCAGCGCGGCATCGACCCCGGATTCGTGCCGCCGCAGGGTCCGTTCCACCCCTGCATCGACGGCGACGTCATCGCCGAGCACCCGTTGGTGGCCGCGCGCACCCTTGAGATGCCGGCGATCCCCGTCCTCGCCGGGACGACGCGCGACGAGTGGCGAATCTTCGACGCCGCGCTGGACGACGATGTGTTCACCGAGCGGTACGTGACCGAGCGCGCGCAGGCACTCGCGGGAGACGGCCGCGACGCCGACGCCGTGGTGGCGGCCTACCGCGCCGACCACGACACGCTGCGCGACGTCGCCAGCGCGCTGGTCACCGACTACCACTTCACCGCGCCGACCGAGCAGTTCGTGCGGGCCCATGCCGAACGCGGTAACCCGGTGTTCCGCTACGAGCTGCAGTGGCCCTCGCCGCGACCCGGGCTGGGGGCGTGCCACGACTCGTGCCTGCCGCTGGTCTTCGGCAACCTGAGCGCCGCGCCCGCATTGGCCGGTGACGACCAGGCGGCGGGGCGCATGTCGGATGTGGTTGCGCGGCTGTGGCTGGAATTCATCCGTGGGGGAGAGCCCTGGGAGCGCTACGCCGGTGTTGGCGGAGCGACGATGCTGCTCGGCCCCGACAGCGGAATCGCCCGGGGCCACCGCGACGCGCAACTCGCGCTCTGGGACGACCGCTATCCCGCCTACGGGTAGGCGGCGCGGCGAGGCGGGCACACCACCTCGCGGTGGGCACTAAAATCGCCGCGTGACAGCGCCCCTGATCGCGGTGATGGCCGGGCTGGCACTGGTGTACTCGCTGTTCGCCAAACGCCTCAGCAGCGCCAACATCACCGCCCCGCTGCTCAGCGTCGTCGCCGGGACCGCCGTGTTCTCCTTGATCGGGCCGCCGCACGTCGACACCTCGGCGCTGCAGATCGTCGCCGAGCTGACGTTGGTGATCGTGCTGTTCCACGATGCGTCGACCGTCAAGCTGGCTCAACTGCGGCACGACCCGGGCATCGCACTGCGGTTGCTGCTCATCGGGTTTCCGTTGGCTTTGGTGGCGACGTTCCTGCTGACCAGGGAACTGCTCCCCACGTTGGGGGTGGCCGGTGCCTGGCTGCTGGCGGCCGCGGTGACGCCGACCGACGCCGGCCTCGGCGCGCAGACCGTCTTGAACCCCGTGGTGCCCGTGCGGATCCGCCGCGGCCTGAACGTGGAAAGCGGCCTCAACGACGGTCTGGCAACCCCGATCGTGCTGCTGGCACTGTCGGTGCTGGCCAGCGAGGAGCGCGTCAGCGAACCCGCGATTCTGCAGGTCGGCGCGGTGCCGGTGGTGATGGCCGTGCTCTGCGCGGTGGTCCTGGCCCTGGTGTCGGCCTGGCTGATGCAGTACTCACGCACACGACAACTCAGCGGCAGCCGGGGCCGGGAGATCGCGACGCTGGTGCTGCCGTTGCTGATCTTCGGCTTCGGCGAGGTGGTGGGCGCGAACACGTTCATCGCGGCGTTCGTCGGTGGAATGGTGTTCGGCGCCGCCAGCACCACACTGCGCGACGAGCCCGACACCGCACAGCTTCTCGAGGTCGCCTCGGACCTCCTGGGCTTCGTGGTGTGGTTCTTCGCCGGAGCGCTCGTCGTCGCCGTGCTCGCGGACGGTTTCCGGTGGCAGTGGCTGGTGCTCGCCGTCGCCGCCCTCACCGTCCTGCGTTTCGTTCCCGTCTGTATCGCGCTGGTCGGCACCGGCTACCAGTGGCCGACGGTGGCGTTTCTCGGTTGGTTCGGGCCGCGCGGACTGGCAACGGTGGTGTTCGGGCTGCTGTCGATGAACGAGCTCGGCAGCGATGCACCGCTGACCACCACACTGGGCGGCGTCATCATGCTGACCGTGCTGCTCAGCGTGTTCGCGCACGGCGTCAGCGCAACACCCATGGCCAAGCGATACGGCCGCTGGATGGATCGGATTCAGCCGGCCGCCGAGGGCCGCAGCTCGGTCGAGCCGATGCCGTCTCGCGGCCACCACAGGCATTGACCTCTTGCCGGGTCACTCCTGCGGCCGGAGCCCACCCGCGGATCTCCACACGATCTCCACGCGCACTCCAAGCCCGGGGCCGGGGCGTCGACGACGCTGGACCGCATGAAGGAACGAACCGCACCGGCGTCCGTGGTTGCCGGCCGCCGCACCCTGACGGGTCGAACCCACCGCCTTTACGCTGAAATGGTGGCGCCACATCTGTATCTCCGGGTCCGGCTGACGGCGCGCCCCGGCGCCGACCTGGGTGAGCGGTCTGCGTGACCACCTCCGACGACACCGCAGCGCTCGCCGAGACACGGCGGCGCTTCTCCTCGCGGCTCAGCCCGCCGCGGACCCCACCGCTCAGCATGCTCATCCATCTGGCGGTACTGGCGTTGTGGGTGGCGCTGTTCCTGCTGGTCTTCGGCCGCGGCGGCATTCTCGCCTGGTCGGTGGGCCTGGCCTATCTGTCCTACGACGCGGCGCTGCTGGTGTTCACCGGTTGGCACATCCGGCGGTTCGTCACGCCGCCGGGCCATGCCAGCCCCGGACCGCCGCCGAGCGTCGCGGTGCTGATCGCAGCCCACAACGAGGCGGCCGTCCTGCCGGCGACCCTGCGGGCGCTGGCCGCGCAGAGCGCACCGCCCGACGAAGTGGTGATCGCCGACGACGGCTCGACCGATGCGACGGCCGAGGTGTTGTGCGCCGAGTTCGGCTTCACCGCGGGTGGAGCCGGGGTGCCGGGTCCGCCGGTTCGGGTCGGGTCGATGGCGGTCACGTGGATCCGGCTCGCCCACGGCGGCAAGGCGCGGGCACTCAACGCGGCGATCCTGCAGACGGAGGCCGAGGTCATGTTGACCGTCGACGCCGACACCCTGCTGGACCACGAGGCCATTCGCGAGGTTCGCGACGCCTTCGCCCGCGAGCCCGATCTGGTCGGCGTCACCGGCATCATCACCCCGGAGTCCCGCCGAACCCCGGTCGGGCGGACCATGCAGTTCTTCCAGACCTACGAGTACATCCGCAATTTCCTGGGCCGCTATGCGTGGATGCGGGTGGACTGCCTGCAGTTGATCTCCGGGGCGTTCGCGGGATTCCGCCGCACCGCCGTCGTCGACGTCGGCGGTTTCGACGACGTGTGCCTGGTCGAGGACTACGAACTGGTGCACCGGCTCTACCGGTATGCCGGCGAGCACGATCTGCCCTGGCGGTTCCGCGTCCTCGGCGCCGCCCAGGCTCGCACCGAAGCGCCCGGCTCGGTGCGGGCCCTGCTGCGCCAGCGACGCCGGTGGTTCGGCGGCTTCCTGCAGACGCAATGGTGGTATCGGGCGATGGTCGGCAGCCCACGGATGGGAGCGGTGGGAACGCTGATGTTGCCGATCAAGGCCATCGACGCCGTCCAGCCGCTCTACGGGCTGACCGCGTTCGTGTTGCTGATCTATTTCATCGTCACCGGCAACACCGACGTGCTCGCGCCGGTCGCGGTGGTCCTCGGTGGCACCCTGCTGATCAACCTGGTGTTCCAGCTGTGGTCGGTCGCCCAGTACCGCCGCTGGGTGGGCGACCGGAACCGGGTGAGCCTGGTCGGCGCCGGCGTGGCCAGCGTGGTCGAGCCGTTCACGTTCAGGCTGCTGCTCCAGCTCGGCGCCCTGCTGGGCTGGATCGCCTTCCTGGGGGCCGGGCAGCGATGGGGCCGCATCGACCGGTTCGGTCTCGACGACAGTCCTGCCGGCCGGGCGTGACCGCGACGGTTCTGGGTGGCTGGGCCGCGGCGGCCGCCCTGGTGGCGGCGTCAGCGGTTGCGACGTGGAGCCTGGCCGCCCTGGCCATGCCCCGCACCGCAGCCTCGGCCGGTGAACGCCTGTTGGCCGGGGCGGTGGCCTGGGTGGCGATCGTCGCCGTCGGCGTGCGGCTCCTGGGCGCGGCGGATGCGCTGATGACGCCGGTGCTGGCCGGGGCCGCGGTTCTGGTGGCGGTGAGCGTGGCGGTCGCGGTGGCGGTCCGCGGGGTCGCGCTGCCGGTTCCCCGGCGATGGCCGGTCAGCATCGCCACGGCCCCGGTGCTGCTGGTCGCGGCCGTGGCCGTGGCGATCGCCACCGCGGCGGGTTGGCTGCTGCCGGTATGGCAGTGGGATGCGCTGGGATACCACCTGCCCTACGTCAACTTCGCCCTGCAGCACGGGACGCTGGCCGACGTGCCCGCCGACGTTCCCTACCTGTCGACCTACCCGAAGGTTGTGGAGAACGTCTTCATCGCCTGGCGGGCAATGCTTCCCGACGACACCCTGGTGGATCTCGGCCAGCTGCCGTTCGGGCTGCTCGGCACCCTGGCCATCGCCGTCATCGCCTGCCGTCTGGGCGCGCGCTCCGACGCGGCGCTCGCGGCGGGCGCGGTGTGGCTCACGCTGCCCGCGGTGTTTCTGCAGCTGCCGACCAACTACGTCGACGTGGCCGCGTCGGCGTTGGGGTTGTGCGCCATCGCTTTCCTGCTGGGGCCGGCAGAGCGCTCCCGGCTGCTGTTCGCGGCGGCGGCACTCGGCCTTTTCCTGGGATCCAAGCCCACCGCTCCGATCGCCGTCGTCCTGTTGTTCTGCGCGCTCATCGTGATCGCCGTGCGGGGCAGGCTGGTCGGTCTGGTGCCCGTTGCCGGGCTGCTGGTGCTCGCACTGGGTGCCGAGTCCTATCTGAGAAACACTGTCCGCCAAGGAAATCCGGTGTGGCCGGTTCAGCTCGATCTCGGTCCGATTCATCTTCCGGGTGAGTTCGCAGTGGCCGATCTGCTGGCCGCCGGGGCCGCCGCGCCGCGCACCCACGGCAACCTCGCCGAACGGGTGCTGGGGTCGTGGTCGGTGATCTGGCCACAGGTTCCGGCCTTCGACATGCGTGTCGGCGGGCTCGGTGTGCTGGTTCTGCTGGCGATACCCGTTGCTGCGGTGGGGCTGGCGCGGCGGTTGCGCGGATGGGCGGCGGTGGTGATGGTGTTGATCGTCGTCGCGACGCTGGCGACCCCCGAACCCGCGGTGGCGCGTTTCGTACTGGCGTTCGCGGGGCTGGTGCTGGCCGCGGCGGTGGCCGCGACCGAGCTGCTGCGCACCCGGACCTGGCTGCATGTCGCGGTGTTCTGGCTGGTCGCCGCGGGGGCCGTGCAGAATCTCGTCGCCGCCTATCCCGGCCTGCACGGGGAAGGGCCGCCGCTGCGTGCTTACCCGGAGATGACCGACGCCGAGCGGCGTCGCGGCGTGGGTGCGGCGGGCCCGCCGGGCCCGTTCATCGACGCCGTGCAGACGATGCGCCGCGGGGAGATCGCGCTCTACGACGGATCCGTCGAATTGCCCTACCGGGTGTGGCCCTACGATCTGGCCACGGCGGCCGGGCGCATCCCCGACGATGCCGGGGTGGACGACGTCGAGCGGCTGATCCGCACCGAGGATGTCGGCTTGCTGGTCGTGGGTGCGGACTCGGTGGCCGAGCAGGCGGTTCGGCAGGACGCCCACGGTTTCACCAAGCTCTTCGATTGTCCGGTCACGGCATGTGCGGTCTACGTGAAGCAGCGACCCTAGCGCGAGCGCCGAGAGCGCAGGTTTGACCGCCGATTTCGCGGGAACCTGCCGATAGGCGCTGTTCACAGCGCCCAGCGATGGCATGATGGCCGGGTTGAACCGGCCCCCTTGCGAGGGGATGGCACCAGGAGCGGCGAGGCAGGGGAAGCGTTTCGTGTACGAGGCGGTCGCGTGGATGTTGGCCATCTGGCTGGCATCCGTCGCCGTCGTCTACGGCGCCAGCCGCCTCATCGCGGGCTCGCCGGACGTCGTCGTCGGCGCCCCGTTCCAGTCCGGCTGGCTGCCGCAGGAGCATGCGTTGTCGCGCTACCACGTCCGCTGGTACGCAGCGACCCTGGTCTTCCTGGCCTTCGACGTCGAGATGCTGTTCATGTATCCGTGGGCCGTGGTCGTCGCACAACTGGGTGCGTCCGCGATCGTCGAGATGTTCGTGTTCCTCGGAGCGCTTCTGGTGGCCGTCGTGTGGGCGTGGCGAGAGGGCGCGCTGAGATGGGTGTGACGGATCTTGCGGCCAGACTGGCCGCGCGGCGCCCGCATGTGCTGGCTGTCGAAGTCCCCGGGCAGTGGCGGCTGCGGGCCCGAGTGGAGCACGAATTGGCCAGGCGCGGTTGGCCGACGGCCTGTTCGCCGGCCGACGCCGATGTGCTGGCCGTCTGCGGGCGGCCCGGGCCGGATGTCAACCGGGCCGTGGACCTGGTGTGGGATCAACTGCCGGGCCCGCGCGTCCGGATATCGGTGAGCGCGGACACCGACGTGCCCGCAGCTCTCGCCGACGCCGTGGCCGGGCTGCGCGACACCGGCCGTCAGCGCGAGGATGCCCGCCGGCGAGCGACCCAGCCCGTGTTGCCCGCCGGCGACATGGATCACGGCGACATGGATCACGGCGACATGGACCACGGCGACATGGATCACGGGGACATGGACCACGGGGACATGGACATGGCGCCCGCCGGAATCCCGCTTGCCGAAGGCGCGGAGGACCGCGACGGCCTGGAGATGGACGTGTTGCACATCCGTCTGGGCCCGATCCTGCCGTACTGGCCGGGCGGTCTGGTCCTGCACTGCACCCTGCACGGCGACGTCATCGCCGAGGCCCACGCCGCGTGGCTGGACGCGGAGCACCTGTCGGTGCCGGCTGGACCGGACATCCCTGCTGCCAGGCAGTGCGATCACCTGCGTGACCTGCTGGCCCTGGCCGGCGTACCGCGCGAGGCCGAGAGGGCCCGCCGGGCCCGCGACGCGATTCTCGCTGGCGCCGAACCTGGGCAGGTGAGGCCACTGCTCGACGACCTCGAACGTGGCGTACGGCGGGGCCGCATGTTGAGGTGGTCGCTGCGTGGTCTGGGTTCACTCGCCGAGAACGACCTGCACCATCGTGGTGAGCCGGCGGGGTGGGCCGGCGATGTCTACGACCGGTTGCTTCGGCGAATCCAGTGCGCCCGCAACGGTATCGATCTGG
>JAXHTL010000144.1:1886-12186 GCA_034190095.1 Actinomycetota bacterium | reverse complement strand
CCCGTCAAGAAGAAGGCACTGGCCGAGATCTACCGGACCAATGCCACGCCCTACCTGTCGATGCCCAAACCGCAGACCGGTGACATCCGCGACGAGCAGCGCCCCCGGGTCGAGGACTCGGCCAAGTACCTCAACGAGCACCTCGAGAAGGCCCCGGTCATGCTCATCCCGTGCCTGGAGGGCAAACCGATGGACACGGTGTCGGGTGCCAGCGCCGGTTTCTGGGGTTCGCTGCTGCCCGCGGTGTGGAGCTTCATGCTGGCGCTGCGCTCACGGGGGCTGGGTTCGGCCTGGACCACGCTGCACCTGCTCGGCGACGGTGAGCGTCAGGCCGCCGAACTGCTGGGCATCCCGTTCGACTCCTACAGCCAGGCCGGGCTGTTCCCCATCGCCTACACCAAGGGCACCGACTTCAAGAAGGCCAGCCGCCTGCCCGCCGAACAGTTGACCCACTGGGACACCTGGTAGGGCTCACACCGATCCGGCGTACCCGTGCTGGCGCCACGCCTCGTACACCGCGACGGCGGCGGCGTTGGACAGGTTCAGCGAGCGTCGCCCGCTCAGCATCGGGATCCGCACCTGCGCGGTGAGATGCGGATCGGCGAGGGTGGCCGCGTCGAGCCCGGTGGGCTCCGGACCGAACATCAGCACATCGCCGGCCCGGTAGGAGATCTCGGCGAACGACGTGCTCGCATGCGCGGTGAAGGCGAACACCCGCGCCGGCATCAGCGCCTGCCAGGCTGCCGTCAGATCCGGGTGCACCGTCACCGACGCCAGGTCGTGGTAGTCCAGACCGGCGCGGCGCAGCTTGGGTTCGGACAGGTCGAACCCGAGCGGTTCGACCAGGTGCAGCTCACAGCCGCTGCCTGCGACCATGCGGATCGCGTTGCCGGTGTTGGGCGCGATCCGCGGCGAGAAGAACAGAACCCGGAACACCCTGGCAGGGTACGTCGATGTCATCCGGCCGCTTCGGTGTCGCGCTGATACCGTGTGAGCTTTGCAGCGGCCGGCAGGAGGACGCGTGGCTCGGATTCGGCGGGGCCCGCGATTCACGGCGCACCTGCAGAGCTCGTTCACCGAGACCGGCCAGAGCCGGGTCATCGACGATCTGCGCCGCGCGATCCTGTCCGGTGACCAGCCGCCCGGCACGGTGATTCCGGTCGACGAGGTCGCCGCGCACCTGGGGGTCAGCCCGATCCCGGTTCGCGAGGCGCTGATGACGTTGATCGGCGAAGGCCTGGTGGAACGCCGGCCGCACGTCGGTTACCGGGTCACCACGCTGACATTCGAGGAGTTCACCGACCTCTACGCGGTGCGCGAGGTGCTGGAAGCCTCGGCGCTGGCCTCGTCGGTCAAGAACGCCAGCGCCGATGACGACGCCCAGATCCGGGCCAGCCACGCCGACCTGGAAGACGCCATCGACCGCGCCGATCACCGCTCGTTCCACACCGAGTCCCGACGGCTGCACCTGGCGATGATGTCGCCGTCGAACATGAGCCGGCTGGTGAGCATGTACGAGTCGGCCTGGAACCTGACCGAACCCACCAGGCCGATGTCGCACGTCTCCGACCAGGCGCGGCAGCGATTCCACGCCGACCACGGGGAGATGATCGCGGCGTTCGTCGACCGGGACACCGATGCCCTGGTGGCGGCGTCGCATCGGCACTACGAGCACCTGCGCGCCGAGTTCGATTCGATGCGCGGTGACACCGAACTGTTTCGTGGCCCGTAACGCCTATATGTGATTGGTAACAACCGGTTGACACGACGGTTGCCGTCCCCGAAACACCGTATTTCTAGCGTGACTGGCGTTGAGCCCCCTGCGCTAGGAGATCGCATTGACCACCGAAGCAGCGCCGTTGACCGCTGGGACCCACACCGGACCAGCGGGGACGTCGATCATCAAGGAGTCGTACCACCCCCGGCTGACCAACGAGGACCTCGCGCCGCTCGTTGAACAGAAGTGGAACTGGTACAACATCTTCGCCTTCTGGATGGCCGACGTGCACAGTGTCGGCGGCTACGTCACCGCCGGTGCGCTGTTCGCGCTGGGTCTGACCAGCTGGCAGGTGTTCGTCTGCCTGATCGTCGGCATCTGCATCGTCCAGCTGTTCTGCAACCTGGTGGCCAAACCGAGTCAGGTCCAGGGGGTGTCCTATCCCGTCGTGGCACGGGCCTCGTTCGGGGTGATGGGCGCCAACATCGCCGCCATCATCCGGGGCAGCATCGCGATCGCGTGGTACGGCGTGCAGACATTCCTGGCCGCCGGGGCGCTGACGATCGTCATCCTCAAACTGTTCCCGGGGCTACAGCCCTACGCCACCGACGACAACAGCTTCCTCGGATTGTCCTATGTGGGCTATGTGAGCTTCGCGATCCTGTGGGTGGTCCAGGCCGTGGTGTTCTGGTGGGGCATGGAGATGGTGCGCTGGCTCTGCGACATCAGCGGTCCGTTGATCTACGCGATGATGTTCCTGCTGTGCATCTACATGATGGCGCGCGCGGACTGGCAGATCAGCCTGACCCTGTCCGACGAGCAACTCTCGACGGGACAGCAGATCGGCGCGATGTTCGGCGCGATCGCACTGGTGGTGTCCTATTTCGCCGGCCCGATGCTGAACTTCGGTGACTTCGCCCGCTACTCGAAGTCGTTCAAGCAGCTCAAACTGGGCAACCTGATCGGGCTGCCGATCAACTTCGTGGTGTTCTCGCTGCTGGTCGTGCTCACCGCCTCGGCCACCCTGCCGGTGTTCGGCGAGGTCATGACCAACCCGATCGACACGGTGGAGGCCATCGACACCTACACCGCGGTGCTGCTGGGCGGATTCACCTTCGTGCTCGCCACCATCGGCATCAACATCGTGGCCAACTTCGTCGCCCCGGCATTCGACTTCTCGAATGTGAACCCGCAGAAGATCAGCTGGCGCACCGGCGGCATGATCGCCGCGGTCGGGTCGGTGCTGCTGACCCCGTGGAACTGGTACAACAACGACGAGGCGATCTTCTGGACGCTGGGCCTGCTGGGTGCGTTGATCGGCCCGCTGTTCGGCATCCTCATCGCCGACTACTACCTGATCCGCAAGCAGCACATCGTCGTCGACGACCTGTTCTCGATGGAGGAGTCCGGCACCTACTGGTACAGCAAGGGCTACAACCCGGTTGCGGTGAAGGCGACGATCATCGCGGGGATCGCCTCGATCGGTTCGGTGGTGGTGCCGAAGCTGACGGGCGTCGTGTCCGACCTCGGGTCCTACAGCTGGTTCATCGGATGCGCGGTCGGGTTCGCCGCGTACTACCTGCTGGCCTACCGGGCCAACGTCGCCAACGTGGCCGGCAAGGAGCCGGTGCAGGCGGGCTGACGGCAGCGCGCTCCCGTGCGTCGCGGGAGTGCGCCCGGGGTGAAACGCGCTGGCGTGGAGAAACACGCCGCCTCGGCTGGCATACTCGGTCAATCGCCGGGCCCAGCATGCCGGCCCGCCTGAGCGACCCCAGCAGGAAGCCGTATGACCGACGCCCGAACCGCCAACCGCCCGTCGCGGCTGGCACTGTCCAACTGGCCGGTGCGCTGGAAGGTTCTCGCCATCGCGGCGGTCCCGCTGGTCCTGGCCGGGTTCTTCGGCGGACTGCGGATCCACGCCAGCGTGACCGAGGCCGCCGAGCTGCGCTCGGCCGCCGAGCGTGCCGAGATGGTCCCGGCCGTGGCCGACTACATGGCAGCGCTCGAGGACGCGATGGTCACCGCCACCGAAGGCGGCGACACAGGGGAGGCGTTGTCGCGGTTCGGTTCCGTGCGTGCGGATATGGAGCAACGCCTCGATGCCACCGACGTCGACGACAGCGCCCGGCTGGCCACCAACACCTTGCTGGATTTCGGGCAGGACCTGCTCGACGACATCGCCGCCGGCGCCGTGGACCTGCGGGGGCGGATCACCGCCTACACCCCGCTGCTGATCACCGCCGAGACCGCCATCACCGGCCTGGTGAGTGCCGACGACGCGAGCGTGCGGGCCGAGGGCGACGCGCTGGCGCGGGCGGTGGGTGCACGCGGCCAGATGGCGATGCAGCAGATGCTCGTGACCAGCGGAGCCGTACTGCCCGAACCGGATCTGCGCTCGGCCATGGTGACCATCGCGGGCACCGAACCCTCCGCGGTGTCGGCGATGGGCGCCTACCTGGGCGGGGCCACCGATCAGGCGGCGACGCTGAGATCGGAGATGGTCACCCGCATGCTGGTGCTGGCCGACCCTGCCTCGGTGGTGCTCGGCAACCCCGATCTGCTGGCCTCCCAACAGGTCACGCGGGACATCGCCGACGGGATCATCGCCGACACCACGCAGTCGATCCCGGCGACGGTGACGCGCCAGGCCGACGAGGCCCGCACCGCGGCGATCCGCGACGCGGCGCTGGTCGCTGCGGCGATCGTCGTGGCGCTGCTCCTGGTCACCCTGGTGGCCCGCACCCTGGTACGTCCGCTGCGCACGTTGCGCGACAGTGCGCTCAGGGTCGCCCACGAGGATCTGGCCCGCGAGGTCGAACGCGTGCGCTCCGACGGCGAGACGCCGCCGGTGCAACCCATCGCCGTGCACACCTCCGAGGAGGTCGGTCAGGTCGCTCACGCGGTCGACGAGTTGCACGAGCAGGCGGTGCTGCTGGCTGCCGAGCAGGCCCGGCTGCAGCTGCAGGTCGCCGACATGTTCGAGACCTTGTCGCGGCGCAACCAGACCCTGGTCGACCAGCAGTTGTCGCTGATCGACCGGCTCGAACGCGACGAAGAGGATCCCGAGCGGCTCGACAACCTGTTCCGGCTCGACCACCTCGCCGCCCGGATGCGGCGCAACGGAGCCAACCTGATGGTCCTGGTCGGCGCCCGGGTCCGGCGCGAGCAGGCCGGACCGATCTCGGTCACGGCTCTGGTCCACGCTGCGGCATCGGAGGTCGAGGACTACCAGCGCATCCAGGCTGTGGAGCTACCCGATGCCGCGGTGACCGGTGCGGTCGCCGGTGACCTGGTGCATCTGCTCGCCGAACTGCTCGACAACGCACTGCGCTATTCCCCGCCGCACCACCCGGTGCGGGTGTCGGCCGTTCCCACCGGCAGCGGCGGGCTCGTCCTCGAGATCAGCGACACCGGGCTCGGCATGACCGACGCGGACCTGCGGATCGCCAACACCCGGCTGCAGACCGGCGGCGAGGTCAATCCGTACACCGCCCGGCACATGGGTCTGTTCGTGGTCGGGCGACTGGCCGCACTGCACGGAGTGGTGGTGCGGCTGCGCAGCAGCGCCGAAGGAGCCGGGTCGGGTACCACCGCCGGGGTGTATGTGCCCGCCGAGGTGTTGCTCACCCCTGTCGGGCCGCAGCCGCCGGCGGCCGAACAGGTGCCCGCGCGGTCCGATTGGGCCGAGGTGCCGGTGCCGGTGGCGGCGCCGGCCGCGCAGCCGCTGCCGGAGCCGGTTCCCGGTGCGGCGCAGCTGCTGCCGCAACGCCGGCCGGGGGCCAGCGGGATGGGAGGGCCCGAGCCGGCCGACCCCGTTGCGCAGACTCCGCGATCCGATGTCGCCGCGTTCTTCACCGCGCGCCCGGAGCCCGCACCGGAGCCCGCACCGGCGCCGGCCGACACGGACGACGCGATCTACCAGTCGATGCTCTCGGAGTGGCTGGTCGACCCGCACGAGCTGGCCGAGAGTCCCGACCTGGACTGGCAGTCCGTCTGGGATCACGGCTGGTCGGCGGCCGCGGCCGCCGAGCAGGCGCCGGTCGGCGAGCACACCGCCGAGGGGCTGCCGGTGCGCCGTCCCGGAGCGCGACTGGTGCCCGGCGCAGCCGCGCCGGACGAGGCCGGCCAGGCCGACCGGTCCCGTGCCGCGGCGCAGTCCGGGCCGGCCCGCGATCCCGAGGCCGTCCGCGCCAGCATCGGCAGCCACTTCGGCGGTGTGCACGCCGCGCGATCGAGGACCCAGGAGACCGGAGGTAGCCACACCGAATGACGCAGCGCGATTCGCTCGATTGGCTGGTGTCCAGGTTCGCTCGGGAGGTGTCGGGGGTCTCCCACGCGATCCTGGTGTCCGCCGACGGCCTGCTGATGGCGGCCAGTGAGCACATGCCGACCGAACGTGCCGACCAGCTGGCCGCCGTGACGTCGGGGCTGGCCAGCTTGTCGACGGGTGCTGCCGCGCTCTTCGACGGCGGGTACGTGCTGCAGTCGGTGGTCGAGATGGAGAACGGCTACCTGTTGTTGATGCGCGTCGGCGACGGATCCAACCTGGCGACGCTGGCGACGCGGAACTGCGACATCGGCCAGATCGGCTACGAGATGGCGATCCTGGTCGAGCGGGTGGGCGCGGTCGTCCAGTCGCCGCGCCGATCTGCGCAGCATTCGTGAGCCGCGCATGGCCGGCACTGATGGCGAAGGAACCGACGAGCCCAGCCTGGTCCGTCCCTACACCCTGACCGCCGGACGCACCGATTCGGCGGTGCCGTTGCCGTTGGAGGCGGCCGTCGGCGCGGTCGCCGAGGTGCGGCATCCGGTCTGGCCGTCCGGCGATGTGCGGGGCGAGATCCTGGCGCTGTGTGGTGCCCGGCCGTCGGTGGCCGAGATCGCGGCGCATCTCTGCATTCCGCTCGGCGTGGCGCGGGTGCTGGTGGGGGACCTGGTGGTGCAGGGTTATGTGCAGGTGCATGCCACCCTCGGCGAGGCCGCGACGGCCGACGAACGACGCGAACTGATCGGAAGGACTCTGCGTGGCCTCAGGGCGCTCTGACGGGCAGGCGTCGACGAAGATCGTCATCTCCGGCGGCTTCGGCGCCGGTAAGACGACGTTCGTCGGCGCGGTCTCCGAAATCGTTCCGCTGCGCACCGAGGCGCTGGTGACCAACGCCTCGGCGGGGGTGGACGGGCTGGATGCCACCCCGATGAAGTCGACCACGACGGTGGCGATGGACTTCGGCCGGATCAGCCTGGGCGAAGACCTGGTGCTGTACCTGTTCGGCACTCCGGGGCAGCGCCGGTTCTGGTTCATGTGGGATGACCTGATCCGCGGCGCGATCGGGGCGATCGTGCTGGTCGACACCCGCAGGCTGGCCGACAGCTTCGCGGCGGTGGACTTCTTCGAGGCGCGGGGCCTGCCGTTCCTGGTCGCGGTCAACGAGTTCGACGGCGCGCCCCGCCACCCGCTGCCCGCGGTGCGCACGGCGCTCACCCTGGCCGAGCACGTGCCGATCATCAGCGTCGATGCGCGCAGCCGCGAATCGGCCAAGGCGGCACTGATCGCGGTGAGCGAGTACGCGCTGAGCCGGCTCTCCGCAGCGACCGGGTGACGGTGTGCACGAGGTCGAGGCCGACCGGGAGTTCGAGGGCGAGGATTTCCGCGACGAGGACCTGAGTCGGCTGCGCACCGAACGCGTGGTGTTCACCGACTGTGACTTCTCGGGTGCCGACCTGGCCGACTCCGAGCACGAGGGGTCGGCCTTCCGGAACTGCATGTTCCGGCGCACATCACTGTGGCACAGCACGTTTCGGCACTGCAGCTTCCTCGGGTCGACGTTCGTGGAATGCCGGATGCGTCCGCTGACCTTCGTCGAGGTGGATTTCACGCTCGCCGTCCTCGGTGGCGCAGACCTGCGTGAGGTGGACCTGTCGGACTGCCGGCTACGCGAGACCAGCCTGGTGACCGCCGATCTGCGCGGCGCGGTGCTCACCCGCGCGGACCTGAGTGGGGTGCGCGCACAGGACGCCCGGATGGAGGGTGCGGATCTGCGTGGGGCACGCACCGATCCGGCGTTCTGGACCACCGCGAGGGTGCGCGGCGCCAAGGTCGACGTGGCGCAGGCGATGGCCTTCGCCGCCGCCCACGGACTCGACATCAGCGGCGGCTGACGAAAAAGCAGGTCAAAAAACCGCACGTCACGGGGTGTTTGACGGCACACCGAGAAAAGTCGCATTTTCGATGCGGAATTAATAGCGTGCCAAGTATGCAGCTCACCCGGTTCACCGATCTCGGTCTGCGGGCCGTGATGCTGCTCGCCGCCGGTGAGGCCGACGGGCGCCGCGTGACCACCAAATCCATCGCCGCAGGCGCCAACGCCTCGGAGAACCACATCGCCAAGGCGGTGTCCCGGCTCGTCGAACTGGGCCTCGTCTCGGCCCGGCGCGGCCGCGTCGGTGGCCTGACCCTCACCGAACAGGGCCGGCACGCCTCGGTCGGATGGCTGGTACGGCGCCTCGAAGGGGACCGCGAGGTGGTCGAATGCGGCGGCACGAATCCGTGCCCGCTGCTGCCCGGCTGCCGGCTGCGCCGCGCCCTGGCAGAGGCCAAGGAGGCGTTCTACCGAGAGCTCGACCGCTACACCGTCAACGACTTGGCGCGGGACACCAGCCTTCCCATGCTTGCGCTGGCCTCCCCGCCCGGATCTCAGCCACCCACCACCGAGAGGAACGAACACCCATGACCGAGACCGCCGTCGCCGCCGAACTCGAGCCCGCCCACGCCGAGCTCGTCGCCGCGACACTGCCGCTGGTCGGCGCGCACATCGACGAGATCACCGCCGAGTTCTACCGGCGCATGTTCGCCGCCCACCCCGAACTGCTGCGCAATCTGTTCAACCGCGGCAACCAGGCCCAGGGCGCCCAACAGCGTGCGCTGGCGGCCTCGATCGCGACGTTCGCCACCCACCTCGTCGACCCGCAGCTGCCGCACCCGGCCGAGCTGCTGTCGCGGATCGGGCACAAGCACGCATCGCTGGGTGTGACGGCCGACCAGTACCCGATCGTGCACGAGCACCTGTTCGCCGCGATCGTCGAGGTGCTCGGCGCCGAGACCGTCACCGCGGAGATCGCGGCGGCCTGGGACCGGGTGTACTGGATCATGGCCGACACGCTGATCGAGCTCGAGCGTGGCCTCTATCGCGCCGCGGGGGTGTCCGACGGGGACGTCTACCGTCGCGCACGGGTGACGGCCCGGGTGGACGATCCGTCCGGAGCCGTGCTGGTCACGGTGCGCCACGACCGGGACCGGGACGCCGAGTTCCTGCCGGGCCAGTACGTCTCGGTCGGAGTGACGATGCCCGACGGCGCCCGGCAGCTGCGGCAGTACAGCCTGGTCAATCCGCCCGGCGGCGGCGAACTGACCTTCGCGGTCAAGCCCGTCGCCGCGGCCGGCGACCACCCGGCCGGTGAGGTGTCGACCTGGATCGCGGCCAACCTGCGGGTCGGCGACGTCCTCGATGTCACCGTGCCGTTCGGCGACCTGCCCGCCCCCTCCGGTCGAGAACCGCTGGTGCTGATCTCGGCAGGGATCGGCGTCACTCCGATGATCGGGGTGCTGGAGTATCTGGCCGACCGGGCTCCGGACGCCGCCGTGCAGGTGCTGCACGCCGACCGCGACGACACCAGCCATCCACTGCGGAACCGTCAGCGGGAACTGACCGGCCGGCTGCCCAACGCCAGCCTGGACGTCTGGTACGAGGACGGCCTGACGCACGGCGTCCCCGGCGCACATGCGGGTCTGCTGAGCCTCGACGACGTCGACATCGTTTCCGACGCTCAGGTGTATCTGTGCGGGAACAACGGTTTCGTCCAGGCGCTGCGTGCCCAGCTGACGGACCGGGGGTTCGACCTGCAACGGGTGCACTGCGAGCTGTTCTCGCCCAACGACTGGTTGCTCGGCTAGCTGCGCAGCACCGCCCGGGCGACCAGGTCGGCCACGGCCCGGCAGAAGTCCGGCGTCACCGGGCGGGCGCTGAACAGGGCGACGTTGTGCAGGGGTGCGGTGAGCAGCTGAAGCGCCAGGGCGGCGTCGACGTCCTCGCGAAGCTCGCCGCGCTCCGCCGCCCGGCGGAACATCTGCTCGAGGCTGTCCTGGCGCAGCGCCCAGAACTGCCTTCTGGTCTCCAGATCGGGCTCGTGGGACTTGCTGTCGATGACGATCATCCGCGCGATCCGGCGCCCGTCGGGCTGGTTGAGGTAGTCGGCGAGGGACAGCGCCATCTCGGTGAGGTCGCCGCGCAGCGATCCGGTGTCGGGCGGTGTCACCAGTTCTTCGCTGTGGCGGAGCAGGGCCTCGACGATCAGCTCGCGTTCACTGCCCCAGGTCTCCCGCACGAACTCGGCGCTGAGCCGGGCACGCGCGGCGGTGGCTTCGATGCTGAAGCGCTCCACACCCCACTGCTGGAGCTCGACCAACGCGGCGCTCAGCGCAGCGTCGCGGTCCGACGTCGGCGACACCCGTCCCCCTCACCCCTCATGATCACCCACCCGTGGCCGAGGGTACGGACAATGCCGTGGCCCAGGCCGGATTTCGGC
>JAXHTL010000144.1:0-1786 GCA_034190095.1 Actinomycetota bacterium | reverse complement strand
TATAGAAGACGCTGATCGCGGCCAGCATCGCCATGTCGAACAGCCATGCGCCGGACGTGTGCTCCCAGTGCCGGTCATCAGGTGTCAGGGGGCCGGGCACCAGTCGGATCAGGTCGATGGTCGACGCCGACGCCGCGAAGCCCCAGCGCGCCGGCGTCGCCCAGGACATCTGGTCGAGGACGATCCGGTCGGTCACCGGGATCATGCCGCCGGAGAACACCAGCTGGCTCATGACCGCCACCACCAGCAGCGGCATGATCTGTTCAGCGGAGCGGGCCAGCGCCGACAGCGCCAGACCGACCATCGCGGAGGCCACCGTGGTGGAGGCAATGTCGATGAACAACTCGAGGCTGCGGTTGCCGATCACCGCGCCGCTGTCCACCGCGCCGGGCCCCCAACCCTTACCCAGGATCGCGATCGACGTGACGATCGCCGACTGGACGACCGCGAAGGCGGTGAACACGAACACCTTCGCCAGCAGGTAGGCGGTGGTCGAGAGTCCGACGGCCTGCTCGCGACGGAAGATGGCGCGTTCGCCGATCAGCGCGCGGATCGTCAGCGCGGTCCCCATGAAGATCGCGCCGACGTTGAGCATGACCAGGATCTGGCCCGGTTCGTTGGGGGCGGCGCCCCCTTCCATCGCGGTCACCGGGACGCCGAACCCGACGTCGCCGGGCACCGACAGCGACAGCACACCCATGATGAACGGCAGCATCATCAGGAACGCGAAGTAGCCGCGATCGGACACGACCAACCGCACCTGCCGCCGCGCGATCGTCGACAACTGCCGGCGCACGCTGGTGCGGGTCGGGTTGCCCAGCTCCGAGGGAGCCAGGGTGGGTGGCTGTGGTGGTGGTGGCCCATGTTGGGCGAGGTAGCGCTGATGCGCCCCGTCCGGATCGCCGGCGACCTGGGAGAAGATGTCGGCCCAGTTGGTGGTGCCCATCGACGGGCCGATCTGGTCCGGCGGGCCGTAGAACGCGGTCATTCCGCCCGGAGCCAGCAGCAGCACCTGATCGCAGACGTCGAGGTAGGTCAGCGAGTGGGTGACGACGAGCACCACACGCCCGGCGTCGGCCAGCTGCCGCAGCATCGTCATGACCTGGCGGTCCAGCGCGGGATCCAGGCCGGAGGTCGGTTCGTCGAGGATCAGCAGGGACGGCCCGGTCAGCAGTTCCAGTGCGACCGATGCGCGTTTGCGCTGACCGCCGGAGAGTTTGTCGACGCGGCTGTCGGCGTGCTTGGTCATCTCGAGTTCTTCGAGGACCTGCGCGACCACCCGGGCGCGGTCTTCCTTGGTCGTGTCCGGGGGCAGGCGTAGCTCCGCGGCATACATCAGCGCCTGGTTGACGGTCAGTTCACCGTGGACGACGTCATCCTGCGGCACCATCCCGATCCGGGAGCGCAGTGAGGCGTACTCGGCGTGGATGTCGTGGCCCTCGAAGGTCACAGTGCCCGAGGTGGGATGGGTGTAGCCGGCGACCTGGCGCGCGAACGTCGATTTGCCTGCCCCCGAAGGCCCGATGACCGCGGTCAGCGTGCCCGGCCGCGCCGTGATGGAGATGTTGCTGAGCAGCGTCTTGTCGCCCTCGATGGTCCACGTCACGCCGCGCACGTCGAGGCCGCCGGTGGCGGTGTCGGCGGCGGTCTCGGTGCGGCGGGACAACGTGCCGCCGTGGAACACCAGGTCGACGTTGCCGATCGTGACGGTGTCGCCGTCGTTGAGCAGCGCGGTGTCGATGCGCGCGCCGTTGACGAACGTGCCGTTGATGCTGCGGTTGTCGCG
>JAXHTL010000143.1:0-12527 GCA_034190095.1 Actinomycetota bacterium | reverse complement strand
CGGGGCGCGCGGGGTCAACGGCTTCGTCACCGCGACCCGGCGGCTGGCGCGTCTGACCCGCCGGCCCGCGCTCGAGTTCGGGCCGTACTGGATTCACCGGCTGCTGGTGGCCACCGGCAGAAAGATCGAGGGCCACAGGATCAGGTGGCGTGACGTGCTGGCCCATCCGCACGGCTGGGTGCTGGGACCCCGGGAGTTCGGCCACTTCCGCGGTGCGCTGCGCACCGCGGACAAGAAGGTTCACGTGGCGCCGCCGGAATTCGTCACGCGGGCACGCGAACTGCTGACCGAGGCGGCGCCGTCACCGCCGCCGGGCTACCCTTACCAGCTGGCCAACCGCCGCCAGCGGCATTCGATGAACTCGTGGCTCAACGAGCTGCCGGGGCTGCACCCCGGCGGCAAGGGCAGCGACGTGGTCATCCACCCCGACGACGCGAAACACCTGGGTATCAGCGACGGCGACCTGGTGGCGGTAGCCTCGCCGGTCGGCCGGGTCGAGTTGACCGCAACGGTGGACCCGCGTCCACGACCCGGTGTGGTGATCATCGACCATGGCTGGGGATCAAGGGTTTTCGATCCGAACGGGAGCGCCGATCCGGTGTCGCACGGCGTGAACCGCAACCTGCTCGTCGACGGCGGGCCGGTGGATCCGTTGTCGCAGACCGCCGCGTTGAATTCGTCGTATGTCTGCGTCGAGCGGGTGAGCTCGGCGACAGATCCCGACGGCCCAGGCCCGATCCGTGACAGCCGCCGGACGACTTCGCCACGGTCGTAATCCTCGAACCCGCGACAGCACGGGTCACCGTAGCTGCGCGGCGAGTATCCTCCGGCGCCTGGCGGCGCGGTGTGCGCCCGCCTGGAACACGTTTCCGGGAGCCGGGAACACGGCGTCGTAGGCTGCGGGCGCCGGCTCGGTCTCCGGGGCCGGGTTGCCGACACCACGCGGGTTGGTGGTTCGGGTCATGGCGATCTCTCTATCTGCCCGCAGACGCGGGCGCTGGTGAACCGTTCACGCGCGCCAGTTTCGGGCTTCGGTTGCGTGCCCGGATGGGCGAAGTCGATCCCGACGGCGGCGCGGAAAGTGGGGCTGTGATTGACGTCGAACCGCTTACTGCGGTCCGGCGAATAGGGCGGCATCGTCGATGACGGTGTGCACGAAACGCATCTTCTCCAGCACCGGGTTCGGCAGGACGAAGGGGTAGAGGTCCGCACGACCCATGGAGCGGTTGATCATGTTCAGCGACCACGCCAGGGGCAGCCACATGCCGATGAGCGTGTCGAAACGGTTGGGACCCAGGTGCAACAGATCGAAGGCGCCGGCGGCCGGAGCAAGGCCGAAGGACGCTGCGGTATCCAGCGTGTCACGGATGTGCAGGTAGTGAGCAAACGTCTCCGCCCAATCCTCGGCCGGGTGCATCGAGGCGTAGGTGGACACGTACCTCGTCGACCAGTCTGCCGGGGGGCCGGCGTAGTAGTGGCGGTCCAGCGATGCCTGATAGTCGATGCCGGGGTCTCCGAAGAGATCTACGAATTGGGAGCTACGCGCCACCCAGCCACCGACGAGGCGATGAAAGTAGGCGTGCCCGCACTCGTGCCGGAAGTGGCCCAGCAGTGTCCGGTACGGCTCATCCAAGGCGATGCGCAACTGCTCACGGCGCACGTCGTCGCCCTCCGCGAGGTCCAGCGTGATCACGCCGTCCTCGTGTCCGGTGACGACGTTCTCGTCGGCGCTCGACAGCAGGTCGAAGGCCAGTCCGAACTGTGGGTCCTGCGTGCGATCCACGATGGGTAGTCGCAGTTCGATCAGCTCGGCGATCAAGCGGCGTTTGGCGTTCTCGGCCAAGGCGAAACTGGCCATCCCGCCGAGGTCGGAGTCGTGCGGCCTGGTTCGTGTCAGCCGACAGGATGCGCAGAGCTCTCCCCCCGTTGCGGCCGCCGTCGAATCGACCAGCCAGTTACATTGTGCGATGACCGAATTCGCACAGAGCCGATGTTCCTGGGCATCGACGAGAACCATCGTCGCCTGCGCGCTGGAGTATCCGAGCTTACTTCCACACGACAGGCACAGAGTGTTCTCGAAGGTCAGGTGCTGGCCACATCTCGGGCAGGTGAAGTCGCGCACGCGCATGATCCATTCAGGTAGGCAGCCTACGCAGGCGAGCAGGCCTCAGAGTCGAAAGTGGGCAGCGCTGATCCGGACGTCACGGTCAGCTCGGAGAGCACTGCGGGCCGGGGAAGGGGAAAATGCCCACCGGTGGAATCTCAAGAGATGCAACAACGGTCCGGGATCTGCTTGCTCGGACCCTGGTGGACACAGCCTATCAAACGGGAGGTCCAGGGAACCGGGCTCGACAATGAAATCCGGGACATCCGGTATCAGACCACTGCGCCGAGTTCCTCGGCGAGCATCACGATGATGCCGCTGGGGCCGCGCAGGTAGGTGAGCTTGTAGGCGTCGCGGTAGGTGGCCACGCCGCGAAGCGGGCGGCAGCCGTGCCTCGCGGCGATCTCGAGTGCGGTGTCGAGGTCGTCGACCGAGAAGGCGATGCGGTGCATTCCGATCTCGTTGGGAAGCGTGGGCGAAGTCTCGACCGCTGCGGGGTTGATGTACTCGAACAATTCGAGGCGCCCGTTCCCGTCGGGCGTCTCGAGCATCGCGATGGTGGCGCGGTTGCCGTCGAGACCGACGGCGGTGTCGGACCACGAGCCACTGACAGTGTCTCGACCGACCACGGTCAGGCCGAGATCGGTGAAGAACGCGATCGTGGCTTCGAGGTCGTGAACTGCGATACCGACGTTCTCGAATTTGATGGCCATCCCCTGAATGCTAGTGACCCGGACCGGCCGGCCGGTCAGACCGACGGGCCCTGTGCACGCAGGTCGTCGACCTCGCGCATCGCGTCGCGCAGCTTGCCCAGCCACTCGTCGGCGTGCTCGCCGACCAGGCGCACCGACCAGGCCAGCGCGTCGGAGCGGGACCGCGCGACCCCGGCGTCGACGAGGGTGTCGAGTACCTGCCGTTCGGGCTGGCGCAGCCGGGTCATCACCGGTACCGCCATGTGGGTGAACAGGATTCGCTCGGCTTCCGCGCCCGCGGCAGCACCGCCCACCTCGACCCCCCAGGAGACCTTGCGCCGGTAGCGCGCTTCGGCCTCCTCGGCGATCTGGATCCGCTCGGAACGGGTCTGCTCGCGGAACCGGGCGGCCCGTCCGGAGGCATGCGCCTCGCTTTCCGGGGTGTCGGCGTCGGGCAGACGGCCCACGACGGTGATCTCCTCACGGTCGACGACAACCTCCGGGTCACCGGCGAACCAGTGCTCGGGCAACCGGCCGGCGAACCAGTCGGGCGCATCGGCGGCATCGGGTTGATCGGCGTGCTGCCAGCCGCCGGAACGGCCCGACCTGCGGTACGAGTGGTGTCTCATGATTACCTGCTTACACCGTTACATCGCAGCTGAGCCGGGGTTCACCCAGGGCGTAACCGGCGCCCGCCGCGGTCAGCGGCGTTTCAGCACCACTGCCGCGCCGCCGCCGACCACCGCGACGAGGCCCAGCAGCAGCGCCCACCCCGCACCCAACAACCACCACACCAGGCCCAGCGCGATCAGCACCGGCGAGAGCGCGAAGAGCACCATGCCCGGATGCTGCTTGACGACTGCGAGGGCGCCCTGGGCACGCTGACGATCGATGTCCTTTGCCATTCCACAAGGATGCCTTCGACCGGCCCCCACGGCATAGGGTGGAATCCGACCAGACTTTGAGGAGGCGGCGGTGACAGGTCCCGGACAAGGCAGTTGGCAACCCGACCCCGAGGGGCGATTCGACTACCGCTGGTTCGACGGTCAGCGATGGACCGATCAGGTATCTCACCAGGGACAGCTGCATCAGGCACCGCTGGGCCCTCCACCGGCCGCGCAGCCGGGACCATCCCGGCACGCGCAGCCGGAACACCAGCAGCCCGAGCACGTCCAGCAGCCGGCAGCACAGGCGCAGGCGATGCCCGGCGGCGGAGACGGCTTCGCCGGCATCACCGGAGACCTGGTCGACGGGCGTTTCAGCGAGAAGGAGGCGAAGGCGGTCGCCAACCAGAACGCCAAGCTGCTGCGGGTCCGTCTCGGTGAACCGTTCATGGCCCGGCAGGGATCGATGGTCGCCTACCAGGGCAACGTCGACTTCGCCTTCGAGAGCGGCGGCGCGTCGAAGTTCATCAAGAAGGCCTTCACCGGCGAGGGCCTGCCGCTGATGCGGTGCTCGGGCCGCGGGGACGTGTTCCTCGCCGAGTTCGGCTTCGACGTCCACATGCTCAACCTGAACAACTCCGGGCTGTCGATCAGCGGCAAGAACGTGCTGGCTTTCTCGACGAGCCTGGACTGGAACATCGAACGTGTCAAAGGCGCCAGCATCGCCACCGGCGGACTGTTCAACACAACGCTGCGCGGCACGGGATGGGTGGCGATCACCACCGACGGCCCGCCGGTGGTGCTCAACACCGCCGAAGCTCCGACCTACGCCGATACCAACGCGGTGGTGGCCTGGTCGGCCAACCTGCAGACGCAACTCAAGACCAGTTTCAAGGCCGGCGCGCTGATCGGCCGTGGATCCGGCGAGGCCCTGCAGGTCGCCTTCCAGGGGAACGGGTTCGTCATCGTGCAGCCGTCGGAGGGATTCGCCATCACCGGCGCGCAGTAGTCACAATTCCAGCAGAACCGTCACCGGCCCGTCGTTGACGAGCTCGACCTGCATGTTTGCGCCGAAGACACCGGTCGCGACGTCGGCGCCCAGCGCGCCGAGCGCCGCGGCGAACGCATCGACCAGCGGTTCGGCGACCGCGCCGGGCGCCGCGGCGTTCCAGGTCGGCCGGCGCCCCTTGGCGGTGTTGGCGTACAGCGTGAACTGACTGACCACCAGGATGGGGGCACCGACATCACCGGCAGACTTCTCGTCGTCGAGAATCCTCAGTTGCCAGAGCTTTTCGGCCAGCCGTCGGGCTTTCGCGGCATCGTCGGTGTGGGTCACCCCGACGAGCGCGAGCAGCCCCTGGCCGGCCGGGTCGATCTCGCCGACCACCTCGCCGGAGACCGTCACCCGGGCCGAGGTGACCCGCTGCACGAGGATTCGCATGCCGCGATGCTGCCATGCCGATCACCGGGCGCCGCGCACCCCGGCGATCCGATGTTTCGCCGAGTACCCTAGGGGGGTATGGTACTCAGTACGCACGTGGAGCGGGACAGAGCACTGGAAGGAACGCCATGAGCACCACCACCGTCACCGTCGCCGGGATGAGCTGCGACGGCTGCGCATCGGCCGTGCGCGCTGAACTCACCACCATCCCCGGCGTCGTCGACGTCGACGTCGACCTGTCCGACGGCACGGTCACGATCGGCAGCGACGAACCCGTCGACGACGCCACGATCCGCGCCGCGGTCGAAGAAGCCGGCTATGCGATCACGACCTGAAACCCGTCATGACCACCGTTGAGCTGGCGATCGACGGGATGACCTGCGCGTCGTGCGCGCACCGCATCGAAAAGAAGCTGAACAGGCTCGAAGGCGTGACCGCCACGGTGAACTTCGCCACCGAGAAGGCCCATGTCGAGTTCGGCGACGATGTCAGCCCGGGCGAGTTGGTCGCCACCGTGGAGGCCGCCGGCTACCGGGCCGCGCTGCCGCGACCTGACCACGCGGAGCCCGAGACCGGCGCCGCGACCGACCCGACCACCGCGCTGCGCCAGCGGCTGCTGATCTGCATCGCGCTGTCGGTCCCGGTCATCGCCATGGCGATGGTCCCGGCACTGCAGTTCACCAACTGGCAGTGGTTGTCGCTGACGCTGGCCGCCCCGGTGGTCGTCTGGGGGGCCTGGCCGTTCCACGTGGCCACCTGGACCAACCTGCGACACCGGACCGTCACCATGGACACGCTGATCTCCATCGGCACCCTGGCCGCGTTCAGCTGGTCGATCTATGCGCTGTTCTGGGGCACCGCCGGAATGCCCGGCATGACCCACCCGTTCGAACTGACCATCGCCCGCGGCGACGGCACCGGCAACATCTATCTCGAAGTGGCCGCGGGCGTGACGACGTTCATCCTGGCGGGCCGCTACTTCGAGGCCCGCGCCAAGCGCCGCGCCGGAGATGCGCTGCGCGCCCTGCTGGAGATGGGCGCCAAGACGGTGTCGGTGCGCCGGCCCGACGGCGAACACCGCATCCCGATCGAGCTGCTCAGCACCGACGACGAGTTCGTGGTCCGCCCGGGCGAGAAGGTGGCCGCCGACGGCGTGGTCGTCGAAGGCAGCTCCACAGTGGACACGTCGATGCTCACCGGCGAGTCGGTTCCGGTGGAGGTCGCACCGGGCGATCAGGTGGTGGGTGCGACGGTCAACGTCGACGGCATGCTGGTGGTCCGGGCGCAGCGGGTCGGCTCGGACACGCAGCTGGCACAGATGGCACGCCTGGTCGAGCAGGCCCAGAACGGCAAGGCGCCCGCTCAGCGGCTCGCCGACCGGATCTCGAGTGTCTTCGTCCCGGTGGTGATCGCACTCGCCCTCGCCACGTTGGGATTCTGGATCGCCTCCGGCGCCGCCGTCGCGACGGCGTTCACCGCGGCGGTGGCGGTGCTGATCATCGCGTGTCCGTGCGCGTTGGGGCTGGCCACCCCGACCGCGCTGATGGTGGGGACCGGCCGCGGCGCGCAGCTGGGCATCGTCATCAAGGGACCCGAGGTGCTGGAATCGACCCGACGGGTCGACACCGTGGTCGTCGACAAAACCGGGACGGTGACGACCGGCACCATGACGCTGGTCGACGTGGTCGCCGCCGAGGGCGAGCGGGCCGACGAGGTGCTCGCGATCGGCGGTGCGCTCGAAAGCGCATCCGAGCATCCGATCGCGCGCGCGATCACTGCCGGCGCCCGCGACGCAATCGGCGAACTGCCCACGACACAGTCGTTCACCAATCTGCGCGGCATGGGAGTCGAAGGCGCCATCGACGGCCGCGCCGTCCTGGCCGGCCGGCTCCGGCTGCTGGCCTCGCGCGCCTACGACATTCCGGCCGAGCTGACCGAGACGGCGCGACGGGCCGAGCTCGGCGGCAGGACCGTTGTCGCGGTCGGCTGGGACGGCCACGCCCGCGGGTTGCTCATGGTCGCCGACGCCGTCAAACCCACGTCCGCCGAAGCGGTGTCGCTACTGAAGAAGCTGGGTTTGACCCCCATCATGGTGACCGGCGACAACGAAGCGGTCGCCCGGACGGTGGCCGGCCAGGTGGGCATCGACGAGGTGGTGGCCGGTGTGCTGCCACAGGACAAGGTCGACACCATCACCCGGTTGCAGCGCGAAGGCCGGGTGGTCGCGATGGTCGGCGACGGCGTCAACGATGCCGCCGCGCTGGCCCAAGCCGACCTCGGGCTGGCGATGGGCAGCGGCACCGACGTCGCCATCGAGGCCAGCGATCTGACCCTGGTCCGCGATGACCTCCGCGCGGTTCCCGACGCGATCCGGTTGTCCCGCAAGACATTGAGCACCATCAAGGGCAACCTGTTCTGGGCGTTCGCCTACAACGTCGCCGCGCTGCCGCTGGCCGCGGCAGGACTGCTCAATCCGATGATCGCCGGCGCGGCGATGGCATTCAGCTCGGTGTTCGTGGTGAGCAACAGCCTGCGGCTACGTGCCTTCACCCCCGCGCGCTGAGCCGCGGGGTCGCGCTAGCCCGGCCGAGCCATGTTCCTGCGTACCCGGAACAGCTTCGCCTCGGCCCGGATGCCCTTGAGCCGACGCGCACCGGCGAACGACCAGGTGAAGCGCTCGTCGTCACCGATCGCGTCCCGGGTCGACTCGGCCACCAACAGCGAGCCGGGCCGCGCCGCACCGGTCACCCGCGAAGCCAGGTTCACCGACCGGCCGAACCAATCCCCTTCCCGGCTCACCGCCATCCCGGTGGCGACCCCCGCGCGCAGGCTGGGGAAATCCTCGTCGTCGTTGGTCGTCTCCACCAGGTGCAGCAGGGCCTCGAGCAGCGGCGCCGGCTCCGGGCTGACCAGCATCACCTCGTCCCCGATGGTTTTGATGAACCGCACCGGCGGGGTGGCGACCTCACGGGTCAGATCGGCCAGCCGTTGCGACAGCGCCTCGAGGCCTTCGGGGGCGATCTTCTCGCCGAGCCGAGTGAAGCCGACCAGGTCGGCGAACCCGATGGTCACCAGGCGCGCGCCCGGCAGGTGATGGCCCTCGGCCCGCTCGCTGGCGTTCACGGCCTCCGTCTCGATCGCGTGGCGCAACTGCAGCAGCAGCAGATCCTCGACCATCGGCCCCAGTAACGGGGCCAGCCTCGACACCAGATCCGCCGTGGCCTCGGCGATCTGCAGCTCGGTCATCCCCGGCCGCAGCACCGCGGCTAGCGCGGCATACCGCATGGCCTCGGCGGCGCGGGCGAGACCGTCTCCTAGCAACCGGGCGATCTGAACCAGTTCGTCGGGATCGATACCGGCGTCGAGGAACTCCCGGGTGAACTTGCCGGCCTCCGCGTCGGCGCGCAGGAACACCGCGGTGTCGGGGTCGTCGACCCTGGGCAGCCCGATCGCCCGCTGGATCCGCTCGAAGAGCTCGACCTCCACCCCGGCCTTCTCGGCAGCCTCACGCGCCGAGATGAACTCACCGTCGTCGCCGATCACGCGCCGCGCCACCAGCAGCATCGGCGCGGTGCTGCGGCGAATCTGTTCGACGCTGAAACCCTGATCGATCAACCAGGCGATCAGTTCGGCACGCTCACTGCGCGCCTGCCCCTCCAGACCGTCCAGCAGTCCGGATGCCTCGAGATCGACGTCATCGGCCACCGACCCAACGTATACGGCGTCGCCGGTGCGATAGTCGAGGTGTGCCGGCACCCATCCTGCAGAGTTTCCCGCCGCTGGCCGCGCCCGGAGCGCGGATCCTGATCCTGGGCAACATGCCGGGCGCGGCGTCACTGGCCGCACAGCGCTACTACGCCAACCCGCGCAACGCATTCTGGCGGATCACCGCCGAACTGTTCGGGTTCGACCCGCTCGCCCCCTACGATGAGCGGGTGGCGGCACTGACCGGCGCCGGCGTGGCCGTCTGGGACGTGCTGGGGACGTGCCGCCGAATCGGCAGCCTGGACTCCGCCGTCGAACCGGACAGCATGGTGGCCAATGATTTCGCCGCGCTGTATGACACTCATCCGACCATCGGCCACGTCTTCTTCAACGGTGCGGCCGCCGAGAAGAACTATCACCGGCTGGTCAGCGTCGGGCACACCCCGAACTTCTCGCGGCTACCGTCGACCAGCCCTGCCCACACCATGCGATTCGAGGACAAGCTGGCCGCCTGGCGGGCCATCCACGCGGCTCACCGGCCGGCGCCGTAGGCCCTCGCATACTCGCCGGGGCTGGTGCCGAGCATGGCGCGGAAGTCGTTGCTGAAATGGGCCTGGTCATACCAGCCGAGCCGGACGGCGAGATCGGCGAAGTCGTGATCCGGCTCCGACTCGATCGCGAGCGCGGCATTCTGGAGTCGATACCGGCACAGCACCCACTTGACCGGAACCCCGACATAGCGCCGCACGATCCGCTGAGTGGTGCGCACACTCCACGGCGAATGCGCCATGACCTGTTCCACCCGGTGCAGCCCGGTGTCGTCGCGGATCCGGTCCACCAGTGCGCACAACGCCGGGAAGGTCGGATCCGGTTCGCCCGCCTGCCCGATCAGCCGGCCCAGCTGCCCGGACGCCTCGGTCACGTCGTCGGCCAACTCGACCCGCCCACCGAACACCTCGGCCGGGACCGGCAGCACCCGTCCCGTCAGCACCGCGGCGTCACCGCCGAACCGAGCGACGAAACCACCCGGCCGGAACCGCGCCCCGACGACGGTCCCGCGCTGGCTGATCGTGGTCCGGAACACCCGGTCCACGACACCGTGCAGCAGCGTGGTCGGCAACGGGTAGCCGTGCCGGCCGACTCCCCCGGCCCCGTCCCCCCATTCGTGGGTGATGTGCATCGCCGGGAACGTGATCACCGTGCTGTCGAAGGGCTGCTGCCCGCGCAGATCCCACGACACCGACCAGAAGTGCTCGACGAAACGCACGGCGTCGCCCTGCGGCACCCACCGCTGCAGATCGAAGGCCGACAAGCTGCCCGGGCGACCCACGACACCGCGCAGGGGCGCACCGGGTGTCGCGTTTCTCCAAGCGCTCACAGCGACGAGGCTACGAGACTTCGGGCATGACCGTTTCCCCGATTCCTGCCGGATACACCAGCCTCACCCCGTACCTCTGCGTCCGGGAAGCCGCGAAGGCGATCGCGTTCTACACCGACGTGTTCGGCGCCGCCCTGGTCGACAAGATGGACGGACCCGCCAACACCGTCGCCCACGCCGAACTGGACTTCGGCCACGGACGGCTGCAACTCAGCGACCCGTCCGACACTTTCGGCTTGGCCGCGAACCCGTCCGGGGCCGACACCGTGACCCACTCGGTAGTGCTCTACTGCACCGCCGTCGACGACGTGGTGGCCCGCGCAGAATCCCGGGGCGCGACCATCCGGGCCACCCCGCAGGACTTCGCCACCGGCGACCGGTTCGCCTCGATCCTCGACCCGTTCGGCATCCGCTGGACGGTCATGACCCGCGTCGAGGACCTCACCGCGGCCGAACGCGAGCGCCGGATGGCCGAGTGGGCCGAGGACAACGTCGGCCGGTCGGGGTGACCCGCTAACGTGGCCCCATGTCCTGCGTGTTCTGCTCCATCGTCGCCGGCGACGCGCCCGCCATCCGGATCTACGAGGACGACGACGAACTCGCCATCCTCGACATCCGGCCGTTCACCCGTGGCCACACCCTGGTGATCCCGAAGCGCCACACCGTCGACCTGACCGACACCCCACCGGAGACGGTGGCACGGATGACGGTGATCGGGCAGCGCATCGCCAGGGCCGCCCGGACTTCCGGACTGCACGCCGACGGCAACAACATCGCCATCAACGACGGCAAGGCCGCCTTTCAGAGCGTGTTCCACATCCACCTGCACGTCCTCCCGCGCCAGGCCGGCGACAAACTGTCCTTCGCCAAGGGCATGCTGTTGCGCCGCGACCCGGACCGCGAGGAGAGCGGGCGGCTGCTTCGGGAGGCACTGGCGCGTCTCGACGCTGACGGGCAGGGTTGACCCATGGACGTTGCACGCTGGGCCGAGCAGAACATCGGTGTCCGGGTACTGATGCTGCACGACGCCCTCTACAAGAAGACCGGTGGACGTGTCGGCCATCGCGTCCCGCTGCCCGGGGTGGCGCCGTTCCTGCTGCTGCACACCGTCGGGGCCAAGACCGGCAAGGCGCGCACCAACACGCTGTCGTACTTCCCCGACGGCGGGGACTATCTGGTGGTGGCGTCCAAGGGCGGCGACCCGAGGGCCCCGGGCTGGTACCACAACCTCAAGGCACATCCCGACGTCGAGATCAACATCGGCCCGAAACGACTGGCCGCCGTCGCGACACCGGTGGGGCCCGACGATCCCGACTACGCGCGGATGTGGGCCAAGGTCAACGCCGACAACGGCAACCGGTACAACGAGTACCAGAAGCGCACGTCGCGGCCCATCCCGGTGGTGCGACTGGCGCCCAAGCCCTAGAAAAGCTCCTTGGCCAGCAGTTCCAGCGTCGTGTCCCGGGCCGGCGAGGTGGCCGGGTCGGTGTCGCGGTAGGCCGAGGCCACCGGGTGCACCATCACCTCGTCGACCCCGAACCGCTCGGCCAGCGCCAGGATCTGGTCGGCGGCCTCGGCCGGTGAGCCGACCACTGCCTGGCGCCGCCCCGCTTCGACGACCGCCAGTTCGCGCGGGCTCAGCCGGTCCTGTTCGGCGTCCTCGACCAGTTGCTGCGGACCCAGCGGCTGGCCGGTGCGAAGCCGGGCCATCATGTGCAGGTTCGGCAACACCAGGCGCTCGGCCTCGGCGCGGGTCTCGGCGACCACCGCGTTGACCGTCAGGAACGTCAACGGCTCCTGGGTCAACGCACTGGGCCGGAACTCGGCGCGGTAGGTCTGCAACGCCTCCTCGGTGCCCTGACCGGAGAAATGGTGGGCGAAGACATAGGGCAGTCCCTTGGACGCGGCCAGATGCGCCGAATACATCGACGAGCCGAGCAACCACAGCTTGGGTTCGGTCACCGCGGCCGGGGTGGCCTTGAGAATGTAGTTGTCCCGCATCAGGTCGCGGGGCAGCGGGACCCGTACCCCACTGCTGCTCATCAGCGCCACCACGTCGTCGAGGTAGGACGGAAACGCCTCGATGTCGCGGTCGTCGCGCCCGGCCGCCCCGCGCAGCGCCATCGAGGTCACCGGATCCGAGCCCGGCGCGCGCCCGATGCCGAGATCGATGCGGCCCGGATGGGCGGCCTCGAGCAGCGCGAACTGCTCGGCGACCAGCCCTCCGGTGCTGATCGCGCACCTGGCCGCGCACACCGAGGCGCTGCGGCTGGGCTCCGGCGGGGTGATGCTGCCCAACCACGCTCCGCTGGCGGTCGCCGAG
>JAXHTL010000142.1:0-13035 GCA_034190095.1 Actinomycetota bacterium | reverse complement strand
TGCTCGAGGCCCAGGGCTTCGACGTCAAGGTGGACCGGCTCGGTGGCGCACCGCTCGACGAGTGCGTCGTCACCGATGTGCGCAATTCCAGGGAGCAGACGCGGGTCGTTCGGCGCGGAGACGACGTGATCACGGTGGTCGACAAGCGGACCATCACCGTGTCGCTGGACCGCTCACGCTGACCGTCCGGGCGTTTCCCGAGCGGTCCCCGAGCGCCGGGTCCGCGCCCCACGCGTTCGCGAGGTCGGATGGGTCGGCCTACGGTAGAAGCCTGGCTGGCCGGCCATCGTCGATCGTTAGCGAGGATTGTGCCCACTCTGCGAACGGAAAAACTGTACAAAGTCTTCGGACGTCGATCCGAGGAAGCGGTGCGCCGCTTGGAGGCCGGCGAAGACCGCGCCAAGGTCCGTGACGAGCTGGACGTCACTCCGGCCATCATCGATGCGAACATCGACGTCCAACCCGGTGAGACGTTCGTGGTGATGGGTCTGTCGGGCTCGGGCAAGTCGACGCTGATCCGCATGTTCAACGGCCTGCTGGAACCGACGGCCGGCAAGGTGTTCCTCGACGACCGCGAGCTGACCAGCCTCGACGACAACGACCTGCGCCTGGTCCGGCAACGCACGGTGAGCATGGTCTTCCAACATTTCGCGCTGTTCCCGCATCGCACGGTGCTCGACAACGCCGGGTACGCCCTCGAGGTCCGCAAGGTCGCCAAGCACGAACGGCTCGAGAAAGCGCAGCACGCACTGGACATGGTCGGTCTGTCGGGCTGGGAGAAAAGCCTGCCGGCCCAACTCTCCGGGGGAATGCGCCAGCGCGTCGGGCTGGCGCGCGCGCTGGCCGCCGAAACCGACGTTCTGCTGATGGACGAGGCGTTCTCGGCGCTGGATCCGTTGATCCGCCGCGAGATGCAGGACCAGCTGCTGGAGTTGCAGCGCTCGCTGCACAAGACGATCGTGTTCATCACCCACGACCTGAACGAGGCGATGAAACTCGGCAATCGGATTGCGGTGCTGCGGGACGGGGCGATCGTGCAGATCGGCACCGCCACCGACATCCTCAACACCCCGGCCGACGACTACGTCGCCCAGTTCGTCCACGACGTGGACCGCACCCGGGTGCTGACCGCCGGGGCGGTCATGGACGACCCCGCGGTCACCGTCGGGCTCGACACCTCGCCCCAGCAGGTGCTGCAATCCCTGCGCCGGCACCGGGTCGACGCCGCATTCGTGCTCGGCGACGAACACCGGCTGCTCGGCGCCGTGCTCGAGGACGAGGTCGACGACGCCGCACACCGCGGGGAGCGCACACTCGAGCGGCTGGTGCACTCCGACATCTACCGCACCGACCGCGACACCGTCATCGCCGAACTGTTCGTCCCGGCGTCCGAGCGCAGGCTGCCGATCGCCGTGGTCGACGACGCTCGGCTGCTCGGCGTGATCTCGCACGGCATGTTGTTGGCCGCACTCAGCGGCGCCGGGGCGGATTCGACCGGCAGCACCGGGCCGGCAGGGCAGTTCGCCGCACAGGAGGCCGACCATGGTTGAAACGATCAGTGCGCAGAGCGGGATCGTGCCCGAGATCCCGGTCGGTGACGCGTTCGAAGCGTTCGTCGACTGGCTCTACGACAACTTCCTGCCGTTCTTCAACCTTCTCAGCGATCTCGGAACCTCGGTCTACGAGGGACTGTCGGCGGCGCTGCTGTTCCTGCCGGCCCTGGTCATGGTGGCGCTGCTGACGGGGCTGGGATGGTGGTTGCGCGGCTGGAAGTTCGGGGTCTACGCCCTGCTGGCCACCACGCTCATCGTGTCGATGGGCTTCTGGCAACACGCGATGCAGACGTTGACCCTGGTCCTCATCGCCACCGCGGTCGCGGTGTCGGTGAGCCTGCCGGTAGGGATCCTGGCCGCCAACCACGAAGGCTTCAGCAGGCTGTTACGCCCGGTGCTGGACTTCATGCAGACCCTGCCGCCGTTCGTCTATCTCGTTCCGGCACTTGCCCTTTTCGGCATCGGGGTGGTCCCGGGCATGTTCGCGACGGTGATCTTCGCGATGCCACCGGGAGCGCGGCTGACCGAGCTCGGCATCCGCCAGGTCGACAAGGAGATGGTCGAGGCCGGCGAGGCGTTCGGCGCTCCGCGCTGGCAGATCCTGACCAAGATCCAGATTCCGCTGGCGCTGCCGACCATTCTGGCGGGGATCAATCAGGTCATCATGCTTGCGCTGTCGATGGTGGTGATCGCTGCGCTCGTCGGCGCGGGCGGTCTGGGCGAGGACGTGTACTCCTCGATCACCAAGACCGACATCAGCCTTGGCGGCGCCAGTGGACTCGCGGTGGTCCTGCTCGCGATCTACCTGGATCGACTCACCCAGGCTCTGGGTAACCGCTCGGCGGTCAAGAAGGCCGAGCGCGCCGCAGAAAGCGGATGACCGGCCGAACGAAAAGCCCGAAACCCGTGCCTGGTCCACCCCCGTCACGGTACGAAAGAAAGGACGGCACCCACGACAGTGACCACAACCGCGTGAGGAACCCGGCCCAGGCCGGACCTCGCAACGAATCCCGCTTGCGGGCGGGCCGAGAAAACCCACAGCACACGAAAGGACCACACGTGCAACGCAACAGTAGGTCTTCGCGACTGGCTCGGGCTACCGGCCTATTGCTGGCAGTCAGCTTGTTCGTCGCCGCCTGCGGTGGCGGCGACTCCGACAGCGCCGGCGGCGACGGAGAGGCAGCGCAGAACAAAGACCTCTCGATCGGCTACATCCCGTGGGATGAAGACATCGCCGTGACGTATCTGTGGAGCGATCTGCTCGAAAAGCAGGGCTACACGGTGGAGATGCAGCAGCTCGAGGTCGGCCCGCTCTTCGCGGGCGTGGCGCGCGGCGATCTGGATCTCTTCTTCGACGTCTGGCTGCCGACCACGCATCAGAGCTATTGGGAGCAGTACGGCGACCAGGTCGAGACCCTCGGCGAGTGGTACGACAACGCCTCACTGGAGTGGACCGTCCCCGCCTACGTCGAGGACGTGAACACCATCGAGGACCTCAGGGGTCGGGCCGCCGAGTTCAACGACCAGATCGTCGGTATCGAAGCGGGCGCCGGGCTCACCGAGGCGTCGCAGAACCGGGTCCTGCCGGATTACGGGCTCGAAGGCGAATACACCCTGACCACGTCGTCGACGCCGGCGATGCTGCAGGAGCTCAAGCGTTCCATCGACGCCCAGGAGCCCGTCGTGGTGACGCTGTGGCATCCGCACTGGGCCTACAGTGCCTACGACCTGAAGGATCTCGAGGATCCGATGGGTTCACTGGGTGAGGCCGAGACGCTGTCGGTGATCGGCAAGCAGGGCTTCAGCGAGGAGTTCCCCGAGGTCACCGAGTGGATCCAGAACTTCTCCATGAGCGACGAGCAACTCGCCTCCCTCGAGGAGGAGATCCAGAACGCCGGCAGCGGCAACGAGCCGCAGGCGGTCACCACCTGGCTGGAGAACAACCCGGACTTCCCGTCGAGCCTGGGCATGCCCACCTCCTGATCGGATACCCGCGCACAGCGCCCGGTGTCGGCCTCGGCCGGCCCGGGCGCTGTTGGGTTCAGCTGGCATCAGGTTGTTGCCGCACAACGGCATTCACCCGGGCAGCCGGCAGCTGATGTCGATGATGCCCTACCGGTTCTAGTCCGACGAGTCGCCGGCACCTCCGGATTCGGAATCGCCGCCGGTACCACCGGACCCGGGGTCACCGCCGACTCCGCCTTTCTGACCGGTGGACGCGTGACCGGACTGCCCAGAGCCCCCGGAGCCGCCGGCGGTGCCCGTTCCACTGCTGCCGCCGGTGCCGCCGGAGCCGCCATGGCCGCCGTGGCCACCCTGCCCGCTGTCACCGGCCGTCCCGCTGGTGCCCGACGAACCGAACAGCCCTCCCCGACCGCCGGCACCGGCACGCCCGCCGTCCCCGCCGTCGCCGCCGTCGCCGCCCTGACCGCCCGCGCCGCCGCTGCCGCCCGCCCCGGCGGAATTGGTGTCGTAGTCGATGGAGCCGCCGTCACCGCCGTCGCCGCCCTGGCCGCCGGTCGCGCCGTCACCGCCGTCCCCGCCATTGCCGCCGTGGCCGCCGTGGCCGCCCTGGCCGCCGAACAGGCCGCCGCGGCCGCCGCGGCCACCGGCTCCGCCTTCGCCGCCGGCTTCGCCCTGGGCGCCGACACCGCCGACCCCGCCGTCCCCACCGTCGCCGCTGACGGCGTGGCCGCCGCGCGCAGCGCCACCGTCCCCGCCGGTGCCGCCCCGGGCACCGGTGCCGCCGACCCCGCCGTTCCCGCCGTCGCCCGCGGTCGCGGCCCCCTGGAAGGCGAAGGCGTAGCCGCCTGTACCGCCGTTGCCGCCGGGCCCCCCGAATGCGCCGTCGCCTCCGTCGCCGCCGTCGCCGGCGTGGGCGTTGCCGTCGATGCTGTTGGCCCATCCGCCGCCGCCACCGGCCCCGCCGATGGGGATGTCGACCTTCCACTGACCGAAGGGATAGGTGCCGCCGCGGTGGCCGGCCTCGCCGTCACCGCCCACCAGGTCGCCCGTGCCGAAGCTTCCCGGGCCGGCCTTTCCGGGGGTGGCTTGACGAAGATTCGGTTGGGTCGGGTTGACGGCGTCCAGGCCCGTCGCGCCGTCGGCCCCGTCGCCGCCGTTTCCACCGCTGCCCCAGAACAAGCCACCGTTGCCGCCGTTACCACCGCGCTGACCGGGCGCGATGGCGTCGCTGCCGTGTCCGCCGTTGCCGAACAGGCCGGCGCTTCCCCCGCTGCCACCGTTGGCGCCGTTCCCGCCGTTGCCCCAGAACAGGCCGCCGTTGCCGCCGTTGCAGGCCCGCCCGACACAGTCGGCGGCGGCGTCGACCCCGTCGCCGAACAATCCGAGGAACGGGCCGCGACGTCCGGTCACCTGCGCGGTCATCAGCGCGGCGAGATCCGTCGTCGCCGAGGCGGGCCCGGAGTCCGGGGCCGAATCCCTGTCCTGACACGCATCCGCGAGCGGCTGCACGCAGCCGGGTCCGGGGCTGAGCGGCACCGGGTCGCGCGGCGCCGCACCGGCCTCCGACGCGAAGCCGAGGCTCGCCCCCAGTGCCGCTGCGGCAAGGCCGGTAGCTGCGACAACGCCGGCCAACACGGGCGACTTCGCTGATGCGCTCACTGCGACGGGCACAACCGACACCCCTTCTCCACGACCGGCTCGGAAGTCGGTGCCGTCCCCGACTGTCCGGCGCTACGGATCATAGTGTTGCCACAATGCGTATGGCTAGCCTTCTAGCAACACGAAGTTGGTGACGGTTCCAGCCTGGGTGCGGCGGTTGCCCCGCAGCGCGGCGGCCAGTCCGTCCACGACGTACCTGCCAGTACAGGTGTGCCGAAACTGCCGGGCGCCCGCTCGCCGGTCACAGCCGGAACGCAGGCAGCTCAGCGCGGGACCCGGCCCGCCTTTCAGCAAATTCAGATGACATCTCTCAGCTTTCGCCATAGTTGCATCACCGTGCCGAAGTTCCTGATGAACGTGGTTGCGGCCGAATATCGGCCACTCCGGGGGCCGGTGCCGCGCGAACGGTCGACAACCGGGCCGCCGGCGACGGGCGGTCGCCCCGAAGCAAGGGCGTGGCCGCCGGAACGCTCCTAGGATTTGCGCCAATGCGCCTCCCACCCGGAAGGAACGGCTGTGGACAGCTCTGCGCCACCGCTCCGCGGCCGCCTCGCGGCTCTGATCGCGGGCGCCGCCGTCACCGTCGGCCTCGGCGCGGCGGTGTTGTGTGGCGCGGCGACGGCGGAGGCCACGCCCTCGGAGTCGGATGGGTCGGCGGCGTCGAGTTCGGAGTCCGCGACGACGGCGGGATCGCCGTCCGCTGCGACAGCGCCAGACCGTAAGACACGCCCCGCGCGCAGCGTGCGGCACAGCGGCGCAGACCGCGACGGCCGCGCCGATACCGCCCGAGACGACGATTCCGAACCCGCAGGTTCCGGACGCGCCGACGAGTCCGACGGCGACGACGATGCCGTCACCGTCGACGACGATGCCGCCACAGTCGACGACGCAGAGGAACCGGACATCGGCGACGACGGCGAGTCTGCGCTGCGCGACCAGGACGACGACTCCGCATCGAGCAACGAGGCGGCCGATGACGCCGCCGCCCTCACCGACGAGCCCGGCGAACCCACTTCGATGACAGCCGCCGTCGACGAGCGCGTGAGCGCGCGGATGTCTGAGCCGGCGAGCCCGGCGCCGCCGGCGGCGATCGTGCCCGCACCTGCGTGGACCCCCGACCTCGCGGTGTCGTTCAGCGGGATCCAGCTGGTGCAGGCCGGTTCGGCGAGAGCCACTGCCACCGGACTGGGTTCATGGGCGATCGCCTGGGGTGAGAACGCCTCGGCGTCGGCGGCCGGCGGAAACTTCAACAGTGCGTGGGCCTTCGGCTCCGGCAGCGTGGCCAGCGTGAACTCCCCGACCGCCGGCGGCACGGCCACCGGCAGCTTCAACATCGCGTTCGCGCTGGCCGGCAGCCGCGCCGGCGTCAACTCCGCCGCGGCGAGCTCCGGCGGGGCGGCCAGAGCATCCGGCGATGCCAACTCCGCCTGGGCATTCGGCGGCGGCACCGCCCTGGTCAACCAGGCCCGTGCCGACGGGCTGGAAGCGACCGCGGCAGCCACCGGCAGCTTCAACGCCGCCCACGCATTCCAAGCCGGCGCCCTGATCAACAACACCCACGCCGACGGACAGGCAGCAACCGCAGCAGCCACCGGCCACCTCAACACCGCCCACGCACTCCAAGCCGGCGCCCTGATCAACAACACCCACGCCGACGGCGACACCACCACCGCGACCGCGACCGGCCACCTCAACAGCGCGCATGCATTTCGGGGAGAGGCCCTCATCAACGACCTGGCCGCCACGTCGTCGGGTACTGCGGTCGCGATCAGCGGCAACCACAATCTCGCGGTCGCCGTCGGCGCCGGCAGCAGGGCCCAAGCCGGCGGCGGGGACTGCAATGTCGCCTGGGTCGTCGGTCCCGGGAGCACCGCTCAGGCCGGCTTCTCCGGTAACCGCAACATCGCCGGCGCCGTCGGTGCGGGCAACTACGTCGCCGCCGGGTTCGGCGACGGAAACCTCGCCGCGCTGGCCGGTTCGCGCAGCTACGCGGCCGCGGCCGCCGGGAACGACAACCTCGCCCTGGTGGCCGGCGACCACAGCCGCGCCGGGGCCGGCGGTGCCCTCGGCGGCGCCACCGACGGCGATTTCAATGTGGCGGTCGTCGCCGGTGCGGGCAGCTCGGCGGGGGCCGGTCTGGGCCGGCACAACACCGCGCTCGTGCTCGGCGACAACGGCCACGCCGATGTGGGATTCGGCGGCAACGGCAACACCGCCGTCGTCGTCGGCGGCCTGCGAGGCGGCGCGGTCGGCGACAGCCCGTCCGGGGCGCCCCCGCTGCCGTCGACCGCCGACCCCAGCCCCGGCGACATGACCTCGACTCCCTACGGCGACCTCGGCAAGTGGATGCTGCAATCCGACGGTGAGATCGCCGACTGGATCGGCCAGACGTATGAGTCCAAGACCATGTACGAGCCGATCAACGTCGTCGTCGTGGACCAGACCTCGGCAACGGCCGACGAGTCGGCCGACCGGCTTCGTGCCGCGTTGCAGCAGGGCGGGTTCCTGGCGCGGCAGATCCACAGTGACGGCTATCAGGGTCTCGTCGACGGGGTGTTGTACAGCCAGCAGCCCGACGAGGACCTCGAAGCTTTCTCGGATGCGTTCTTCCTGCTGACCAACGACCACAGCCGGATGTTCGGGGCCGCCCCGGCAGATTCTGGAACCGGGTATGTGTGGATCACGTCGCTGAGCCGCGAGACCCTGGGCGTGTATGAGGGCTCGTTCACGCACGTCTACGTGTCGTTCAACGAGGCGCGTGACGCGTTGCGCGACGGACTGGTCGACAGCGGCGCCGCGACCGACGGGGGTCTGGTCGCGATGGACAACAGGCTGCAGACGGCCACCCTGACCACCGGTGACCACGACGGGTACGCGGTCGTCGTCGTCCTGAACTAACCACCGGCGGGGCCGGGAACCTGCCCGGACGCCCGCCCCGGCAGGTTTGCCAAAGCTCGCGAATCCGTGCGTTATCGCCCCTGCCCAGGTATGTTTCTGGTATCCATTGACGACCTGGCAAATTTGCTGTGAGCATCCGAGGAGATGGGCATGGACAGCGCGGGCCGTATCGCATGGATCGGATCGATGGCCGTTGCGCTGGGCATAGCGGGGGCCGCCGCCGCTCCACCGGCCATCAGCTGGGCCGACGCCGCCGATTCCGGTTCCGAGGACAGCTCGGCGACCTCCGACTCCCCGACGCGGTCGCCGGGAACCCCGAATTCCCGGACCAGCGACGCCTCGCCGTCCGATGCCGATGACTCGGCCGACCGGGACGCGTCCGACGCCGGGCCCGGCCACCAATCGGGATCGCCGCCCGGCAAGGATGACTCGGGCGACGATGCCGACCCCGACAGCGACGACGACGACATCGACGTCGACTCCGCCGACGAAGACATTGCCGACGAGGACGCCGACCGCGCCGAATCCGATTCGGGCAACCACAGCGGCGCAACCGATTCCGAGCCGGTAGTGGACGCGAGCGCCGACGAGCCGTCGGACCCCCAGGCCGACGCGGAGCTGCCGGTCCCGGAGGTCGCCGCCGAGCAGGACGCCTCACCCGCGGTGTCTGCGTCGCAGCCGGTCGAGGTCTCGGCTGCGCCCGCGGCGGCCGAGGCCGCGGAGGTCACCGTCGGAGCCGCGCCGGCGACCGGCACGACAGTGTTGGCGGCCCCGTTCGCCCCGGCACCGCCGAGCACCCCGGTCCCGGCCGTCGCACCGCTGGCGGCGTTGGCCTGGATGCGCCGCGACGACGAGCCCACACTGCTCGTACCGGTCACCCAGCCCGGCGCCGCGGCCCAGACGGTCGCGGTGGCTGCGGGCGGTCCGACCCCGGCGGCCGCCGCGAGTCCGCCCGTCGGCTCGATCCTCACGTCGATCGAGTCGATGCTCACCGCAGCGCGGAACTGGTTCGAACGCACCTTCTTCGCCGCGACGCCGGTCTACTCACCGCAGACGGTGTCGGTGACGGCCGAACCGGTCAGCGCCAGTGACCCGTTCGCGTTGACCGCGGTGGACGCCGACGGCCGCGCGCTGAGCTACACGGTGCGCGGATCGGCCGAGGGCACCGGAACGGCCGCAGGCACCCTGACGATCTCGGGAGACTCGGCGACCTACACACCGCCGGCGTCCTGGGACGGTGTGACCGCCTACACCGACACGTTCTCGGTCACGGCGTCAGACGCGCGCGACGCCTTCCACATCCACGGATTGTCGGGCCTGCTCAACGCCCTGACCTTCGGGCTGCTGGGCCGCGCCGGGCACACCGCCACCACCACCCTGACCGTCGAGGTGCGCGCCGCGTCCACCCCGCCCGGACCGGATCCGGACCCGCCGACGCCGCCGGACGGGCCGGGTGTCCCGGGATCGTTCCCGGTGTCGTTCGTCAACGACAGCGACTACGCCGACGACCAGGTGCACCTGTTCGTCATCGGTCAGGTCACCCCGGGCCAGTGGTCCTGGGTCGATCGGGACGGCGTGGCACACCACATCGACCACGCAGCCGCCGATGCGCCCGGACACCTGGAGAAGGACGGCGTCAACTACGCCGACATGACGTTCACCCTCGCCGAAGCCGACGGCCTGCGGATTCCGCCGGAGCTGCTGGGTGGCCGGATCTACGTGTCCCTGGACGCACCGCTCTACATCGGCATCGCCGCCGACAACTCGGGCTGGGCCTCACCTGATGGAGCCAACCCCGCCGACCCGAACTACGACACGGTCTACGACTGGTACGAGCTGAGCTACCAGAACGGCTCGGTTCCGTTCGGCGGCAACACCACCCAGGTCGACCAGTTCGGTTTCCCGTTCACCTTCACCGTGTCGCAGGATGGCTTCTCGGCGACCCGGGGTATCGCGATCAGCCGCGCCGAGGTGTTCACCGAGTTCGAGGACACCGTCCCGGACGCATTCCAGGCCCTGATCATCAGAGACCAGAACGGAGACCCGCTCCGGATCCTGGCTCCGCGCTCACACCAGCCCGGTGAACTGGCCACCTGGTTCGACGAGCCCGTCGACGAATTCTGGAACAGCTACCGGACCGAGGAGTTCCGCTATGACGGACCGGGGTACACGGTGACCGGGCACATCGGCGCCGACGACCGCTTCGCCTACACCGTGACCGCCGCCGACGGCAGCGCCACCTCGCACACCATGGCCAAACCCACCACCGGAGAGGTCTTCCGCGCCGACGGCCCGTTCGTCGGCACCGGCCTGCAGGGAGCGTTCCTGGCCGAACTCGATGCCGCGTTCAACCGCGGGGTGGCCGCCTCGCCGGGGAGCTGGAACGACGTGTCGGCGTACTACCCGACCGGCGGGCGCTGGAACGACTGGGCGCATTTCTTCCACGCCAACAGCATCGACGGCTTCGCCTACGGGTTTCCCTATGACGACGTCAACAGCCAGAGTTCGGTGGTGATTCTGGGCAACTCCGAACCGTTGAGCGACCTGAGGCTGACGCTGAGGTCCTAACCCGTCAGCGACACACCGATGCGCCCCGGCCGCGGCACCGACGTGGCCGCCATCGGCTGGAATTCGGCGCTCGCCGGGGCGACCTCGGTGCCGATGACCACGCCGGTGGCCGGGCCTTTCGGGGTCTCGACGGACACGGCCTTGCCCGGGGTGCCGTAGATGCCCTCGCAGTCCTCGCCCGCGCACGCACCGGTCGACGGATCGATCCGGCCGACGAAGATGTCGTTGGCCCATCCGGCGATGAGGGTCTGGGCGGCCGACTTGTTCTGCTCGGTCGGGAACCCTTGGTAGAGATACGAGATGAACTGGATGAGCCGGGTGCCGCCCTGCATGGCGTCGAGGTGCTGGCCGCGGTCGAGGACCACACCGTTGAAGTGTCCGGGGCGGTGGCCGTTGAGGGCGTCGTCGACGCGGCGGGTCCCGGAGTCGCGCGGCGCGCCCAGTTCCAGCACCGGAATGTAGGTGCCGAGCCCGTCGAGGGTGTCGAGCGCCTCGGATAACACGTCCCCGGGCGGGGCGCCGTCGAGCAGGATGATCCCGGCGAGCCGGTTGGTGGCGCCGCCGGCGATGACCGCGTCGGCGTAGTACCTCGCCGCGCCTGCGGCCACCCCGGCGCCGAGCGAGTGTCCGACCAGAGTGAACGTCTCCGGCAGCGCGGCGTCGGCGCCATACCGCGTGGTGAATCCGGCCGCCGCTGCGCTGGCGTTCAGTGCGGCCCGGTCGCCGTGGAAGAGCTCGGCGGTGGCCCGGTAAACCTGGTCGTCGCCAAGCCAGAACCCATCGCGGACAAACCGATTCGATGACAGCGTCGGCGCCACGACGACGCTGTTGGTGCGTTCGGCAAGCCAGGACGCGGTGTAGCTGTACATCGGGCCGACGCCGAGGAAACCGTGCTGCAGATAGATCAGCCGCTGCGGCGGCTCGTCGCCCTCCGGGTAGTACCAGTCGGCGCGCACGGTGCGGCCCTCGGTGATCTCCAGCGACGAACTGCGCACCGTGACCTGGCTGCCCGGCGGCACGACCGGCGGTCCGGAGATGAATCGGACGGCGGCGCCGATGACCTCGAACACCACAGACCCGAGCAGGTCACCCAGGGATTGCGTCCGCGGCGCGGCCATGGCGGCCGGGATGCTCGAGGTCGACGAGTCCCGTTGCACGGCAACGGTGTCAGCTGCTGTTGGGGGCGGGGCGCCGGCGGGAACTGGTAGCTCGGCGGCTCCGACGGCAGTGGGACGGCCTGCGGTCTTGGCCGGGCTCTGCGCCGGTTCGGTTTCCGGCTCGGCGACGCTGGGCTCGTCGACGACGACGGGGTCGACCGATTCGGTGACGTCGTCCTCGACGTCCTCGACCGGCGAGGCGTCCTGGGAGATCGGGCCGGTCGAGGCCACGGAGTCGGCTGGGGGATCGGAGTCGGCGTCCGTGATCTCGTCACCGGGTTCGTCGGCGGCGTCGTCGGCGAGATCCACTGTGCCCCCGGCGTCGGCGTCGGCGTCGGCGGAGTCGTCCAAGTCGGTGGCGTCCAGGACGTCGGCGTCGCCGCCCTCGGTGTCGGTGTCCTCAGCTTCGGTGTCGGTGCTGTCGCTGTCAGCGTCGTCGCTGTCGGATGCGCCGGCGGCGGTGGTGCGGTCGGTGTCACGGGCGGCCCCGCTGCCGGCCCGGGGGCCGCGTTCCGCGCTGGCGGAGGAACCGGCGGTGGAGCCGGCCTTGTCAGATCCAGCATCCGCGCTCGCGGTGTCGGCTCCGGCAATCAGTGCGGCCGACACCCCCGCGGCGAGCACACCCGCACCCATCCACCCTGACCAGTGCGCCATGGCTCTCCCAACCTCAGGCCGACAGCCTGGGGCGTCGGCGGCCGGCCCCACGGTAGAGCATCGCCAACCGGGACTAGACACATTTCGGAATCTGGTCACAATTGCGTCGCCGGTAGCGAATCGGGACCGCATCGACAGCGGCGCGCCCGGCGAGGTTCCGGCCTCACGTCGTGGAGTCCGTCGCCCTCACCCCGGCGGTGGCGCGCTGAATTACAGCGATGTTGTTTGGCCGAGACCATCGGCGGGAATGATCCTTACGGAGGCGATGGCACCATGACATTCAGTGAAGCTCGCGACAGAAGACGACGCCGCTACACCGTGATCTACGCGGCCGCGACCTCGGTGGCGTTCGCGTCCGGCACCTTCGCATTGCTGGCGATGCTCATCGGGTCGCCGCGGACATTCGGCTTCGCCTTGGCGCTATCTGGTGCTGGTTGGATCGTCACCCACTTCATCGAGCACGTTGCCGAGCGCGACCGCGCCGCACACCGACGTCGAGCCGAGTCGCCGCCGGTCCGCGGGTCTGTCCCCGTCGGCTCGCCGAGGAGGCCGCATCGACGTCCGGCGCCGAGCCGACGCAC
>JAXHTL010000141.1:0-13126 GCA_034190095.1 Actinomycetota bacterium | reverse complement strand
GGCGCCAACGCGACGATGCGCTCTGCCCGCCGCAGCACCGGGGCGTCGACCATGGCTCCCTCGAAGGCGAACACACCCCGTTCGCCGGCCGCCGTGTCCAGCACGCGGCGCGCCCAGTCCACCTGCTCCTCGGTCGGGGCGTAGGCCGCGCGCACGACCGCGACCTGGCTGGGATGGATGGCGACCTTCGCGTCGAACCCGACGGCGACGGCGTCGTCGGCCTCGGCGCGCAGCCCGTCGAGATCCTTGATGTCGAGGTAGACCGAATCCAGCGCCAGCCGACCGTAGGCCTTGGCGGCCAGCAGCGCCTGCGATCGCACGTGCCGGGCCACCTCCCGGTACGAGCCGTCCGGATACCGGTTGGCGGTGCCGCCGAGCACCGCGAACAGATCCTCGGCACCCCACATCAGTGCGAACGCGTTGTCGACACCGGCCAACTCGCTCACCCGCAACGCCGCCATCGGTGTCTCGATCAGCACCACGACGTTGCGCGGGGCCAGCGCACTGATCTGCTCGGGCGACTCGGTCTTGGCGAGCATCACGGTGGTGTAGGGCGTCCGCGACAGCGCCTCGAGATCCAAGGGATGGTCCGCGGTGTCGCTGGGGTTGATCCGCACCACGGTGCGCGCGGGATCGAGCGGAACGTCGACGAGCGCCTGCCGGGCCGCGGGCCGGTCCTTGGCCGCCACCCCGTCTTCGAGGTCGAGGATCACCACGTCGGCGGCCGCCGCCGCCTTCTCGAATCGCTCCGGCCGGTCGGCCGGGCAGAACAGCCAACCGGGCCCCGCCACCAGTCCCGTCGTCGCGGTCATCGGCGCTCCTCCTGGGGACGCTTGCGCACCATGGTCTTTCGCGAGGCCGTAGCCACGATGTCACCGTGCTGGTTGCGGCCGGTGTGAGCGAAGGTGACGATGCCCTCACCCGGGCGGCTCTTCGACTCGCGCTTGTCGGTCACCTCCGTCTCGGCGTAGAGCGTGTCACCGTGGAACAGCGGCTTCGGGAAGGCCACCTCGCCGAACCCGAGGTTCCCGACGATGGTGCCCTGGGTCAGCTGGGCCACCGACAGGCCGACCAGGGTGGACAGCGTGAACATCGAATTGACCAGCCGCTGGTTGAACGGTGGCAGGGCATCGGAGAACGCGGCGTCCAGATGCAGCGCCTGGGTGTTCATGGTCAGCGTGGTGAACAGGACGTTGTCGGCCTCGGTGATGGTGCGGCCGGGCCGGTGCTGGTAGACCACACCGGGTTCGAACTCCTCGAACCACAGGCCGCGCTGGACGATCACCTTCTTCTCGCTCACGTCGGTCCGCTCGTTCGCCGCGCTCACAGTCCCAGCTCCCTTCCGATCAGCATCAGCTGGACTTCGGTTGTGCCCTCGCCGATTTCGAGGATCTTGCTGTCCCGGTAGTGGCGGGCGACCGGGTACTCGTTCATGAAGCCGTAGCCGCCGAAGATCTGGGTGGCGTCGCGGGCGTTGTCCATCGCGGCTTCGCTGGCCACCAGTTTGGCGATCGCCGCCTGCTTCTTGAACGGCTTGCCCGACAACATCAGCGCCGCCGCATCGTAGTAGGCCGCGCGGGCCACGTGGGCCCGTGTCTCCATCCTGGCGATCTTGAAGGCGATCGCCTGGTTGGCGCCGATCGGCCGACCGAACGCCTCGCGTTCCCGGGCGTACTTGACGCTCTCGTCCACGCAGCCCTGCGCGGCCCCCACCGACAGTGCGGCGATCGCGATGCGGCCCTCGTCGAGGATGCGCAGGAAGTTCGCGTAGCCGCGGCCGCGCTCACCGAGCAGGTTCTCCTGCGGAACCCGCACGTCGTCGAAGCTCAGCGGATGGGTGTCCGAGGCGTTCCAGCCGACCTTGTTGTAGGCCGGTTCCGCGGTGAAACCCGGTGTGGGCACCGGAACCAGGATCGACGAGATCTCCTTCTTCCCATTGCTTTCCCCGGTCACCGCAGTGACCGTGACCAGTTTGGTGATGTCGGTGCCGGAGTTGGTGATGAACTGCTTGGAGCCATTGATCACCCAGCTCGACCCATCCTCCTTCGCGGTGGTCTTGGTGGCCCCGGCGTCACTGCCGCCTCCGGCCTCGGTCAGACCGAATGCGCCCAGCGCCTTGCCGGAGGCCAGCAGCGGCAGCCACTGCTGCTTCTGCTCCTCGTTGCCGAAGCGGTAGACCGGCATCGCGCCCAGCGACACCCCGGCCTCCAGGGTGATGGCCACGCTCTGGTCGACCTTGCCGAGCTCCTCGAGAGCCAGGCACAGCGCGAAGTAGTCACCGCCCATACCGCCGTACTCCTCGGGGAACGGCAGCCCGAACAGCCCCATGTCGGCCATCCCGGCGACCACCCCGTAGGGGAACGAGTGCTCTTCGTCGTGTTTGGCCGACACCGGAGCGACCACGCTCTGGGCGAAGTCGCGCACGGTCTTGGCCAGCTGCTCGTAGTGGTCGGGCAGGGCGCCCGTCGCCAGACTATTGCTCATGCGCGATTCGCTCCGCTTCTTGCTGGATGGTCATGTCAAAGGCTCCTCGGTTGCCGTTATCCGGGCCAGCAGCTGACCCACCTTCACTTGTTCGCCCGCAGCGACGAGCAGTTCCACCGTGCCGTCGACGGGTGCGGTGAGCGTGTGCTCCATCTTCATCGCCTCGACGGTCACCACGACCGTTCCGGCGGCCACGGATGCGCCGTCGTCGACGCCGACCGCGACCACCGAACCCGGCATCGGGCTGGTCAATTCGGCGTCCCCGCTGTGCGCGTCGTCGGGACGGACGGGCGCCTCGAGCACCTCCTCGACCACCGCGACGCGCCCGCCACCGGCCAGCCACACCTGGCTGGCCGCGGACGCGACCAGATAGTCGGTGCGCAGACCGTCGATCGTGGCGACAAGACGTTCACCGGCCAGAGACGCCGACAGCGTGCGCGGTGCGCCGCCCTCGACGGTGGCGATCGCGCTGTGCGGGGTGCCGGTGAGCCATACGTGGTCGGTGCGCCCACCGGACCGCAGCCGGAACGGGACCGGCGCGGATCCGGCGATCCGCCATCCCGAGGGCACCTCCCAGCCGCTGGTGGCGCCCGCGGGCCAGGACCGCAGCCAGCGGTAGGCGGCCGCGGCGATCAGCTCGTCGTCGCGGGTCGGGGCCGGCACGAAGTCGGGGGTGCGCCGGTCCAGCAGTCCGGTGTCGAGGCGGCCGGCGAGGACATCGGGATCTGCCAGCAGAAAGCGCAGGAAGTCGATGTTGGTCTGCACCCCGAGCACGGCGGTGTCGCCCAGCGCGGCATCGAGCGAACGCAGCGCGCCCGCACGGTCGCCGGCGTGGGTGACCACCTTGGCCAGCATCGGGTCGTAGTCGCTGCCGACCACGGTGCCGTCGGCCAGCCCGGAGTCGACCCGCACCCCCGGCCCGCTCGCGTCCCGCACGGCCAGCACCGTGCCGCCGGTGGGCAGAAAGCCGCGGGCCGGGTCCTCGGCGTACACCCGCGCCTCGACGGCGTGCCCGCGCAGCTCGACATCGTCCTGGGCCAGCGGCAGCTTCTCCCCCGCGGCCACCCGGACCTGCAGCTCGACCAGGTCCAGACCGGTGATCATCTCGGTCACCGGATGTTCGACCTGCAGGCGGGTGTTCATCTCCATGAAGAAGAACTCGTCGGGACGGTCGGCGGAGACGATGAACTCGACGGTGCCCGCACCGGTGTAGTCGACGCTGCGCGCGGTGTCGCAGGCCGCCGCACCGATGCGCGCCCGGGTCGCCGCATCCAGCAGCGGCGACGGCGCTTCCTCGATCACCTTCTGATGTCTGCGCTGCAGGCTGCACTCCCGCTCGCCCAGATGCACGACGTTGCCGTGGGAATCGGCGAGCACCTGCACCTCGATGTGGCGCGGGTTGAGGACATAGCGTTCCAGGAACAACGTGTCGTCACCGAACGCCGATGCCGCCTCGCGCCGCGCAGAGGCCAGGGCCGCGGCAAGCTCAGCGGCCTCATGCACGACGCGCATGCCCTTTCCGCCGCCGCCGGCCGACGGTTTCACCAGCACGGGGAAACCGACGTCCGCGGCGCCGGCGAGCAGATCCTCATCGGTCAGCCCGGGGCGCGAAATGCCGGGAACCACAGGCACACCAAATGCCGACACCGCGGCCTTGGCGGCGATCTTGTCGCCCATCGTCTCGATGGCCTGCACCGGAGGACCGATGAACACCACCCCGGCGCCACTGAGCACCGTCGCGAATTGCGCGTTTTCCGAGAGGAACCCGTATCCGGGGTGGACAGCCTGGGCGCCGGTACGGTCGACCGCCTCCAACAGCGCCTCGATCGACAGGTAGCTCTGCCGGGCCGGCGCCGGACCGAGGCGCACCGCGACGTCGGCCTCGCGCACGTGCCGGGCATCGGTGTCGGCATCGCTGAACACCGCGACCGAGCGGATTCCCATCCCCCGCAACGTGCGGATGACCCGGACCGCGATCTCGCCGCGGTTGGCGACCAGAACGGTGTCGAATCTGCTCATCTGGGCATCACATCCTGAACACGCCGTAGGAGACGGGCTCCAGTGGGGCCTGACCGACCACCGAGAGAGCCAGTCCGACAACCGTTCTGGTGTCGGCGGGATCGATGACGCCGTCGTCCCACAGCCGCGCTGTCGAATAGTAGGGATTGCCCTGATGTTCGTACTGCGCCCGGATGGGCGCCTTGAACGCTTCGGCTTCCTCGTCGCTCATCTCACCGCGCACGGTGGCCAGCACCGAGGCCGCCTGCTCCCCGCCCATCACCGAGATCCGGGCGTTCGGCCACATCCACAGGAACCGCGGCGAGTAGGCGCGCCCGCACATCGAGTAGTTGCCGGCACCGTAGGAGCCACCGATCACCACGGTCAGCTTGGGCACCCGCGCACAGGCGACGGCGGTGACCATTTTGGCGCCGTGCTTGGCGATGCCGCCCGCCTCGTAGTCGCGGCCCACCATGAATCCGGAGATGTTCTGCAGGAACAACAGTGGGACCACTCGTTTGTCGCACAGTTCGATGAAGTGCGCCCCCTTGACCGCCGACTCGCCGAACAGGACGCCGTTGTTGGCGATGATGCCGACCGGGTGACCGTGGATGCGGGCGAAACCGGTGACCAGCGTGGTGCCGTAGGTGGACTTGAACTCGTCGAACTCGCCGCCGTCGACGATGCGGGTGATCACCTCGTGCACGTCGTAGGACACCCGGGAATCGACCGGGACGACGTCGTAGAGCTCTGCCTGGTCGGCCACCGGCTCGACGGTCGGCGCCACCTGCCAGGGCGGGTCGGCGCGCGGTGCCAGGGTGCCGACGATCCGGCGCACGGTGCGCAGCGCGTCGCGGTCGTCGTGGGCCAGGTGATCGGTGACCCCGGAAACCTTCGAGTGCAGGTCGCCGCCACCGAGATCCTCGGCGCTGACGACCTCACCGGTGGCCGCCTTCACCAGCGGTGGGCCACCCAGGAAGATGGTGCCCTGGTTGCGCACGATGACGGCCTCATCGCTCATCGCCGGGACATAGGCTCCGCCTGCGGTGCACGACCCCAGCACCGCGGCGATCTGGGCGATTCCCTTGGCGCTCATGGTCGCCTGGTTGTAGAAGATCCGGCCGAAGTGTTCGCGGTCCGGGAAGACCTCGTCCTGGCGGGGCAGAAAGGCGCCGCCGGAGTCCACCAGATAGACGCAGGGCAGCCGGTTCTGCAGCGCGATCTCCTGAGCGCGCAGATGCTTCTTGACCGTGACCGGGTAGTACGTACCGCCCTTCACCGTCGCGTCGTTGGCCACGATCATGCATTCACGACCCGAGATACGCCCGATCCCGGCGATCATGCCGGCGCCCGGGCATTCGTCGTCGTACATGCCGTCGGCCGCCAGCGCCGCCAACTCCAGGAACGGGCTGCCTGGGTCGAGCAGCCCGTCGACGCGTTCGCGGGGCAACAATTTGCCGCGGCTGACATGGCGCTCCCGGGCGCGCTCCGGGCCACCGAGGGCGGCTGCGGCCAGCTTGGTGCGCAGCTGATCGACCAGTGCGATGTGGTCGTCACGGTGTGATGTCCGTACTGCCATCGCCGCCCGCCCTCGAGTTGAGTTAATCACCACTAACCGGTGGTATGTTAATCATCACTAACTCAGCTTGTCCACCGTCCCCGGCCAGCGGGGCTGCATCCATTCGCCGGAGGTTTCGGGAATGACCGCCACCGACGCCACGTCCCGGCGCAGCCGGGCCAAGTCCGATCGGCGCAGCCAGCTGATCGCCGCAGCCGAGCGGCTGATCGCCGAGAACGGGTATCTGGCGGTGCGCCTGGAGGACATCGGCGCCGCGGCCGGCGTCAGCGGGCCGGCGATCTACCGGCACTTTCCCAACAAGGAGGCGCTGCTCACCGAACTGCTCGTCGGCATCAGCACCCGGTTGCTGGCCGGCGCGACGGCGGTGGCGGACAGCGCCGCGGACGCCGAGACCACACTCGAGGCGCTCATCGACTTCCATCTCGACTTCGCCCTCGGTGAATCCGACCTGATCCGGATCCAGGACCGGGACCTGGGAAACCTGCCCCCGTCGGCCAAGCGTCAGGTCCGGCGCGCCCAGCGCCAGTACGTCGAGATCTGGGTCGAGGTGCTGCGCCGTCGCGATCCCGGGCTCACCGAGTCACAGGCTCGCCTGATGGCCCACGCCACGTTCGGGCTGCTGAACTCCACCGCACACAGCATGAAGCCGGGGATGACGAAAGCGGCCGAGGCCAGCTCGCGAACCGTCCTGAGAACCATGACGGTTGCCGCGCTGACCCCGGCCGAATGACTGTGCGCTACGCGCTAATACCACGCCTTGCGGCCGCCCACCGGCCGACCGATGGACCCCAGGATCCAGAACACGGCGCCGATCACCAGCAGCACCACGCCGATGTAGGTGAGTATCGCGAAATTGAAGATAAGACCCAGGACAAGCAGGATCGCACCGAGCACGATCATGATCGCTCCGTTCTTCGAGTTGACCAGTCAGCGTGCTACTGGCTGGGTTGCGGAATGTTGCATTCCGTCACTTCGGGATTGATGCCGAAGTAGTTCAACGGACCGGCGACGACCGTCAGCGCGATGCTTCCGGCAGTGGCACAGTTGGCTTCGCCGCCGCTGAAGTAGTCCCGCTGGTATGCCGCGAAAACACCGATCAGTAACCAGACGAGCACAATGACGCCGAGAGCTCCTCGCATGTCCTGTCTCCTCCGTCCACGCGCCGCGGTGACGCGCAGCACAGCTTTACCCGGCTGACAATTCGGATAAACCTGCCCGGGCGGGGTTCAGCGACCGAAGGCCTCGGTGAGCCACGTCGTCATCGCCTTGAGCAGGATCGCGCGGTTCTCCCGTTTGTCGATCTCGTGGCCGTCGTCGTCGAACAACAACAGCTCCGACTTGCGGTCCAGCGCCGACAGCGCGTCGTGCATCTGCAGCGACTCCGAGGGTGGCACGTTGGTGTCGTTGAGGCCGTGCACCAGCAACAGCGGCGCGGTCACGGCCGCCGCGCGGGGCAGCGGCGAGAGCCGCTCGAGCAGGTCCTGGTCACTGACCGGATGGCCGTACTTCGGGTAGGCGGCCGAGGCGATCCACGGCTCGGTGGTGCGGTACCAGGTGTTCAGATCGCTCATGCCGCAGATGCTGATGCCCGCGGCGAACTCGTCGGGGTGAAACGCCAGGGCCGCCTGCGTCAGGTAGCCGCCGTAGGACCAGCCGCAGCACGCCACACATCCCTGCGGTGCGTAACCGTTGCCCACCAGATAGTGCACCGCGTCGGCGACGTCGTCGATCGCCGCGAACCGCCGCTCGCGGTCGTCGGCGTGCATGAACGCCCGGCCGAACCCGCCCGACCCGCGCACGTTGGGCAGAAAGACGCAGATGCCGGCGTCGACCAGACTCGGGAAGAACTCGTTGTAGCCCGGCCTGCCCTGCCCCTCCGGCCCGCCGTGCAGGAACAGCATCGCCCCGATGGTCTCCACGCCCTCCGGCGGACGGAACAACCAACCGGTGAAACGCAGGCCGTCGCGGGCGGTGACGGTCTCCAACGTCGGGTCGCCGGACAGCGGACCGGTACTGGGCACCCGGTCGACGAGCTCCCATTCCCCGGTTCGCGGGTCCACCAGCTCCACCGTCGGCGGTTTGGACGGGCCCTCGACCGTCACCGCGAGCATCGACCCGCCGGCGCTGATGCTCAGCTCGCTGGCGACCAGACCCGGCAGCGGGATCGGCTGATAGAGCGTGTTGTCACCGAATTCGAGAACCTGTAATTCGCTGGCGCCGTGGATGTTCCACAGCATCGCCACGGTGGAGAGGTCATCGCTGACGGCGAACTCGTCGAGCTCGTAGCCGGGCCGCTCGGCAAGCACCTGGTAGGCGACCCCATCGGCGGTCACCGTCACCTCGAGCAGCCGGGCATGCTGAGCGCCGTTCTCGCTGCGGATCAGCGCGCGCACGTAGCCTTCGGTGCTGTTGAGCCCGTAGTCCTTGGCCGGGTGGTAGAGCTCGAGCAGCTCTCCTTCGACGCCCGAGCGCAGCCGCCGCGGGCTGTGGTCGTCGAGGATGATCCCGGTGTCGGTGGTGGAACCGGGGTCATAGGGCAGCAGCGCCGTCTCGGTCAGACCACGCAGCATGATCAGGTCGCGGTAGCCGCGCGGGCCAACCCGCACCAGCGACGCACCCGCCCAGGCATCGACCAGCCGGCCGCCGGTACGGCGGTCCAGCACGATCGAGGACTGCCCCGAGGGGTCGATCAGACACGAACTGCCGACCCCGTCCTCCCCGGTCAGGATCGCCGCGACCTGCGCGCCGTCCCACCCGATCAGCTCGGCGGTGCCCTCCACCCCGGACGGCCAGAAGTCGATCCGGCGCGCATCGCGGTCATCGGGATCGGTTGTCACCACCCAGATCTGGTTGCGTGTCCCGCCTTCGGGGGCGACCTGACAGGCCAGCCAGTGACCGTCGGCAGAGTGCATCACCCGGGTGACGGGCCCTTCCAGGGGCAGTTCCACATCACGCGAGGAACTCGCCCGCCAGCCCCGCAGGAACCGTTGCACCGCGCGCGGATAGCCGCCGTCATCGACCAGGTGGGCGAAAGCGGTCGCGTCGGGCGACATCGACGCGCCGTATACCCGGCGAACCTGTTCTCCCACGATGCTCGATTGTGCACGCTCCACCGGCCCGGCGTTATGTGAGGCCACGAAGGCGCAGACTGAGCGGGTGCACAGGTACCCTGCAGCCATGAGGTGGTCATGACGGATTCACCACAGCGCGGGCAATGGGGCAACCAGGAAGAGCCGACACAGGCCTTCGGCAACGGTCACCCCGGCTACCCCGATCCCGCGTACGCGAGCCAGACGCCGTACGGACCGCCCTACCAACCACCACCACCGCAGGGTGCCTTCCCGACCCAGCCGATGCCCGGCTACCCCGGCTATGGCTACGACCCCTACGGCACCGGCCAGTTCCCGCCCCAATACCCCCCTGGCCAGGGCGGTGAGCCCCCCGAGCCGGACGGCCCGAAGTCACCCCGCTGGCTGTGGATCGTCGCCGGGGTCGCGGTGCTCACCGTCATCGGTCTGGTCATCGCACTGGTCATCGTCAACAGTTCCCAGCAGGACACGGTGATGGCGCCGCTGCCGGCACAACCCGAACCCAGCATCTCGGCGCCGCCCGAGCGCACCCCCACCACCACGACGCGCACTGCGCCCAGCCCGGTGCTGCCGCTGCCGCCGCCGTCGACCTCGCCGCGCACCACACCGCCCACCGCGACCACCACCGCGCCGGCGGCCACCGACACCGTCGTCTACAACGTCTCGGGCAGCGGGCGGGCCATCAACATCACCTATGTCGACACCGGCGGCCTGCTGCAGACCGAGTTCAACGTCATGCTGCCGTGGAGCCGGGAGGTGACGCTGCCCCAGCCCGGGGAGGACTCGGCGAGCATCAGCATCATCAACGTCGGCCGCGAGGTGACCTGCTCGATCTCGGTCAACGGCACCCAGGTCGAAAGCCGCGCAGGCGCCGGGCTGACGATCTGCGCAGCGACCCGGTAGCGCTCACTCCGGCGCGCGCCGGTGCGGCGCGCGCACCCCCAGCATCGCGACCAGACCCAGCACCAGGACCAGGACCAACCCGCCCAATCCGGCGCGATCGGTGCCGAAGATGTCGATGAACAGCGAGAACATCCAGGGCGCCAGGAAGGTCGCCGCCCGCCCCACGGTCGTGTAGAGCCCGAACGCGACGCCCTCGTTGCCCGGCACCGTCATCCGCAACATCAGCGTCCGGGCCGAGGACAGCGTCGGTCCGATGAACAGACACAGCGCCAGCCCGCAGGCCCAGAACGCCCCCGGGCCGGACAGCATCAGCAGCGTGAGCCCGACGACGACCATCGCGGCCAGCGACGCCACGATGACCCTCTTGGAACCGACCACGTCGTCGACCCGCCCGCCCAGCACCGCCCCGACGGCCGCCACCACCGACGCGGCCACCCCGAACAGCAGCACGTCGGCCTGGGAGACGCCGAAGACCGTGACGCCGAGCACCGCGCCGAAGGTGAACACCCCGGCCAGCCCGTCCCGGAACACCGCACTGGCCCCCAGGTAGTAGACGACGTTGCGGTCACGGCGCCACTCCTCGCGCAGCCCGCGGCCCAGGCGGCGGTAGGCGCCGAGAACGCCGACGCGTTCGGGGGGCCCGGCGGTCCGCACCGCGGGCACCGACACCAGCAGCGGCAGGGCGAACAGTCCGAACCAGGCGGCCACGAGCAGCATCGCCGCCCGCACGTTCTGACCGTCGGCCACCGGCAACGCCAGCAGCCCCCGGGTGTCGCCACTGCCGGAGACGAAGCCCACGTAGACCACCAACAAGGCCAGCACGCTGCCGAAATAGCCCAGCGCCAAACCGAATCCCGAGACCGCCCCGGAGTTCCTGGGACTCGACAGCTGGCGCAGCATCGCGTTGTAGGGCACGGTGGCCAGCTCACTGCAGGCCGCCGTGCAGGCCAGCAGGATCAATCCCGGCCACAGAAAGCGGTGGTCGTCGCGGATCAGGCTCATCGCGGCGGTCAGCGCCACCACCAGCCCGGTCAGCACAGCCAGCGCCTTTCGGCGCCGCGCAGGTGCGTCGACCCAGACCCCGGTCAGTGGCGCCAGCAGCGCCACCACGATCCCGGCCACGGCCAGCGCCCGGCCGAGCCAACTCGCCGCGCTGGTGGGACCGGGCAGGTCGTCGCCGACGGTGCTCGTCAGATACACCGAGAACACGAACGTGATCACGATGGCGTTGACCGCCGTGGCACCGAAGTCCCAGAGGGCCCAGGCCAGGACGCGTGATCGGGTGGCTACGGCGGCGGGCGCCTCGGTCGGAGGCGGCGGCTCGCTCATGAGTGCCCACGATATAGTCCGGCCCATGCCAGTACCGGATCCCAGCGCCGACGCCCGGGCGGTCGTCACCGGCGCGTCGCAGAACATCGGCGAGGCGCTGGCCGTCGAGCTCGCCGCCCGTGGCCACAACCTGATCATCACGGCCCGACGCGCCGAGGTCCTCGAGACGCTGGCCGACCGGTTGCGCGAACAGTACGGGGTGACGGTGGAGGTGCGCGCGGTCGATCTGGCCGACCCGCAGGCGCGCGGTGAGCTCTGCGACGAGCTGGCCGACCGCACCATCTCCATCCTGTGCGCCAACGCCGGCACCGGGACATTCGGCCCGGTGGCGACGCTGGATCCGGCCGAGGAACGCAAGCAGGTCCAGCTCAACGTGCTCGGGGTGCACGACCTGGTGCTGGCGGTGCTGCCCGGGATGGTGGCCCGCGGCGCCGGCGGCATCCTGATCTCCGGATCGGCGGCCGGGAACTCGCCGATCCCCTACAACGCGACCTACGCCGCCACCAAGGCGTTCGCCAACACGTTCAGCGAGTCGCTGCGCGGGGAACTGAAATCCGCGGGCGTGCACGTCACCGTCCTGGCGCCCGGACCGGTGCGCACCGAACTGCCCGAGGACGGCAAGCAGTCACTGGTCGACCGCCTGATCCCGGATTTCCTGTGGATCGACACCGAATACACCGCGAAGGTGTCCCTGGATGGGCTCGATCACAACAAGATGCGGGTGGTCCCCGGTCTGACGTCCAAGGCGATGTCGGCGGCCAGCGGCTATGCCCCGCGCGCGATCGTCGCTCCGATCGTGGGTGCGGTCTACAAGAAACTCGGCGGCAGCTGACCCGCCCCCTCGCTGCCGAAATGGCATTCCAGCAGCGAAAGTTCGAGTAGCAGCCTGCTGGAATGCCAGTTCGGCGCCGATCGGGTGCCGGGGCGGGACGCGCCCCAACGGGGGGCCGAGCGGCCCGGGCACACCGTTGGGCTTACTGTGAAACGCTGTGCGTGACGAACTGGTGTGGATCGACTGCGAGATGACCGGGCTGGACCTCAAGTCCGACCTGCTCATCGAGATCGCGGTATTGGTGACCGACTCCGAGCTCAACGTCCTCGGCGAGGGCATCGACGTGGTCATCCACGCCGGTGACGATGCGCTGTCCTCGATGATCGACGTGGTGGCGCAGATGCACGAACGGTCCGGCCTCGTCGAGGAGGTGCGGGCCTCCACGGTCGACGTGCCCACCGCCGAGGAGATGGTGCTCGACTACATCCGCACCCACGTCAAACAGGCCAAGACCGCCCCGCTGGCCGGCAACTCGATCGCCACCGACCGCGGGTTCATCGCCCGCGACATGCCCAAACTCGACGACTACCTGCACTACCGGATGATCGACGTCAGCTCGATCAAGGAACTGTGCCGGCGGTGGTATCCGCGAATCTACTTCGGACAGCCGGAGAAAGGCCTGGCGCACCGCGCGCTGGCCGACATCTACGAGTCGATCCGCGAACTCAAGTACTACCGCCAGACCGCGTTCGTCGCGCCGCCTGGACCGTCGACCAGCGAGATCTCCGATGTTGCGGCGGCGCTGGGACCGGCTTCACCTGCGGATTCGGATACTGATTCGATCCCCGAGGGTCCCAGCAGCTAGTATCTAGCACGCCGCACACGCGGCCATGGTGGCTGTAGTTCAGTTGGTAGAGCACCAGGTTGTGATCCTGGGGGTCGCGGGTTCAAGTCCCGTCAGCCACCCGACAC
>JAXHTL010000140.1:0-13180 GCA_034190095.1 Actinomycetota bacterium | reverse complement strand
TCGAATCTCCTAGGCTCCACAATCAAGCTACCGGCGTCCCGCCGGCCTAGAACCCTCCGCAGTTCGGTGTCGTCGGCAACCCGTTGAATCGATCGGCGATCCACTGCATCGCGGGCTCGCCGTCGACCACCATCGGCAGCGCGTGGTTGATGACGAGCTTGTTGAATATCGGCGGGCCTTCGTTGGTGCGGAACTCGATGTCGCTGCCTTTGGCGCACCAGTCCCGGCCGAGTTGGACGGCGGGCACGTAGGGCACCAGCGGGTCGAACCGGTTGCTGTTGATCAGCACGGGCGCATTGGGCTTGAGGGTGCCGAGCTTCTGCAGGTCGAGCAACCCCCGGAACTGCGGATCTGCCAACAACTCCGGAATCGGATGATTGAAGTACGGCTGCAGGTGCCGGAACATGAACTTCACCACCGACTCCCCGACGCACTGGTCCTTGGTCTTGGCGACGAAGTCCTGCCCGCGCGGCGTCAGCAGCTCCCGGATCCGCGGCTCGGCTTCCGGGTAGGACTGCATGACGCTGTTCAGCGCGTAGCCGATGACCCCGACCAGCGCGCTTCCGTCGGCGTAGGGCAGCAACGCGGCGAGATCGGCAGGTGGGGCGCCGGCGTAGGTGCCCACGATGTCGAGTTCGGGGGCGTAGGCGGGCGCCAGCTCGGCAGCCGAGGCCGCCGCGCCGCCGCCCTGCGAGTATCCCCAGAACGCCACCGGGCCGCCGGGAACCAGCGATGTGTCCGGCAGGTGCCGAGCTGCCCGCGCCGCGTCGAGCATGGCCTGTCCCTGAGACAGGCGGTTGACGTAGGTGTGCGTGACGCCGATGGTGCCCAGGCCCTCGTAGTCGGTCATGACGATGGCGAACCCGCGACGGACCAGGGTCTCGACGAACCCCATCTCGTAGTTCAGCATGATGTCCAGGTAGGGCGACCAGTGGATGCCCTGGTTGAACTGCCGCGACGGCGCGCACTGATCGCCTTGCCCCTGGGTGCCCGGGCCGTAGACGATCAGCGGTCGGGGCCCCTGACCGGGCCAGGGCGCGAACGGCTCGAAGTAGGTTCCGGTGACGACGTTCGGTTTGCCGTGGGCGTCGGTGCTGCGATACATGATCCGCGTCCCGGAAGCCTGGATGGCCCCGAGTTGACCGGAGGGCTCGAGGACCAGCCGCGACGGTTCACTGCGAACCAGATCGCCGGGCGCGACGTCCGGCAACGGATTCGGTGGGGTGTAGAAAGCGGTGTACTCGTCCTCGTTGTAGAACGGATACCAGTCATCCGCGCGCGCCAAACCAGTTGAGAGACAACTGATGACAATGGAAGCGGTAAGGATGACAGACAGCGCCCCAGCCCGGATCACCAGCGGACAGTAACAAACGGGTCGCCGAATGACTACGGATCCATCACGCATCACGCGGAGATCGGACTGTAACGTCGAAGGACGTGATCCGGGCGGCCCGAGCCCACCGTCCGCCGGGGCCCCGCGCAGCGCGATACCGTGGCTGACGCCGCCATCACGCCTACGCCCGTCGCCGACCGGTGGCCACAGGCTGTCGGATGCTCACAGGGAGGTCGATCGTGCCCACCGCACCGGTGCCTGCCGAGACGATCGACGCCGTCGTCCAGTCGGCCTGCCGGGCGCCGTCTTTTCACAACAGCCAGCCGTGGCGCTGGGAGCTGGGCCACGGCCAGCTGCACCTGTTCATCGACCCGGACCGGGTCGTCGACACCGACCACACCGGCCGCGAGACGGTGATCAGTTGCGGCGCTGCCCTGGACCATCTGCGTGTGGCGTCAGCGGCCGCCGGCTGGGCGGCCGTGGTCCAGCGTGGCCCGGACCCGGCCGACCCGCGGCACCTGGCGTCGGTCGGCTTCGTGCCCCAGCCGGGCGTGACCGAGGACCAGCGTCGCCGCGCCGACGCGATCGGACGCCGACGCACCGATCGGCTTCCACTCGCGGCGCCGCCGCGGTGGGATGCCGTTGTCCCGGCCCTGCGCAGCGCGCTCGACGACGCTGAGGTCTTCGTCGACGTCATCCCCGACGACGCGACCCACCGGGTGACCGCTGCCGCCCACCTCAGCGAGACACTGCGCCTGTACGACTCGGCATATCACGCCGAACTGAACTGGTGGACAGCGCCGTTCGACACCCACGACGGTATCCCCGCCAGCGCCCTGATCTCGGCCGCCGAAAGCGACCGGGTCGAGGTCGGACGGAACTTCCCGGTCACCGCCGTGGCGGAGCGGCGGACGGATCTGGCGCAGGACCGCGCCAAGATCGTCGTGCTCTCGACCCGCGACGACACCGCGGCCAGCGTGCTGCGCTGCGGGGAGGCGCTCTCGGCGGTATTGCTGGAATGCACCCTGGCGGGCCTGGCCACCTGCACGCTGACCCACATCACCGAAGTCAGGGCCAGTCGAGAGGTGTTGAGCACGGTGACCGCCCGGCCGAACCCGCAGCTGTTGATCAGGGTCGGGGCCGCGCCCGACGGTGAAGAGCCGGTTCCCACGCCGCGCCGGCCGGTCGCCGACGTGCTGCGCTACCGCATCTGAGGTGCCGGGCGCTCAGCATTCCACGACGTTGAGCGCGAGCCCGCCGAGCGAGGTCTCCTTGTACTTCTCGGCCATGTCGGCGCCGGTGTCGCGCATCGTCTTGATCGCGGTGTCCAGGCTGACGTGGTGGGTGCCGTCCCCGCGCAACGCCATCCGGGCGGCGGTGATGGCCTTGACCGAGGCGACCGCGTTGCGTTCGATGCACGGAATCTGGACCAGCCCGCCGACCGGGTCACAGGTGAGCCCGAGGTTGTGCTCGATGCCGATCTCGGCGGCGTTCTCCACCTGGCTGGGGGTGCCGCCCAGCACCGCCGCGAGCCCGGCGGCGGCCATCGAGCAGGCCGAGCCGACCTCGCCCTGGCATCCGACCTCGGCTCCGGAGATCGAGGCGTTGGTCTTGAACAGCTGACCGATCGCCGCGGCGGTCAGCAGAAACTCGATCACGCCGTCCTCGTCGGCTCCCGGCAGGAATCTCCAGTAGTAGTGCAGGACAGCGGGAATGATGCCGGCCGCACCGTTGGTCGGTGCGGTCACCACCCGGCCGCCGGCGGCGTTCTCCTCGTTGACGGCCAGCGCGTACACCGTCACCCAGTCCATCGCGTACAGCGGATCGCTGGGGTCGGACTCCAGCGCGCGCGCCACCGCCGGCGCGCGGCGGCGCACCCGAAGCCCGCCGGGCAGGACCCCTTCGGCGTTCAGTCCGTTCTCGACGCATTCGCGCATCACCGCCCAGATGTGCAGCAGGCCGTCGCGTAACCGGTCCCCGTGGCCGAGGGCGGCTTCGTTGCGGGCGACGATCTCGGAGATACGGCAGCCGTTGTCCACCGCCAGGGCGACCAACTCGTCACCGGTGCTGAACGGGTGGGGCACCGCCACCTCGCCCGCCGAGGCGGACTCGCCCTCGGCGAGGACGAACCCGCCGCCCACCGAGTAGTAGACGCCGCGCGCGATCACCGAGCCGTCGTCGGCCAGCGCCGAGAACACCATGCCGTTGCTGTGAAACTCCATCGCGCGCAACGACAGGACGATGTCGTCGGCGGGGTCGAAGACGATGTCGTGCTCGCCCGCCAGCCGCAGCCGGCGCCCGGCGCCGATGGCCTCGACCCGCGCTCGGGCCTGGGCGGGGTCCAGCGTCTCGGGTGCGAAGCCCTCCAGACCCAGCATCACCGCACCCGGTGTGCCGTGCCCGGCCCCGGTTGCCCCCAGCGATCCGTAGAGTTCGGCGCGCACCCGGCACACCCCGGACAGGTCGTGCTCGGCCCGCAGATCCGCGACGAAGCGAGTCGCGGCGCGCATCGGGCCCACGGTGTGGGAGCTCGACGGCCCGATCCCCACGGAGAACAGGTCGAACACCGAGACGGTCATGACCGACGGTAACCGCGTCAGGGCTTGGGTGCGACCTCGACGCTGGGCTCCAGGGGGGACGGTTCGGGTTGCGAGGACCGGCGCACGATCACGAACGCCGCTGCGCCCCCGGCGACCACGGCCGCACCGATTCCGGCGTAGATCAGGCCGCGGCGCCGGCGCCGGGGCTTGCGCGCCTTGGTCAGCGCATCGGGCAGATTGGCCACCACTTCCTGGGCCGCAGTGAGTTCGGCGGCGAGGGTGTCCTGGGCGGCGCCGAGTTCGGCCTTGACCTGTTTGGCCAGTTGGCTGCGCCGATATCGGTCCTGTGCCCAGGAGGCCGACGAGCGCACCGAATCGGCTCCGAGCCCCACCACTCCCCTGGTGAGGTCCACCGGTCCGACCGTCGAGTACTTCAACCCGCGGTTGAACCGCTGACGGGGGGTCAGCCGGGGTTCGGTCTTGGAGCGCATTTCCCACCTCTTCCACACCTGTTGACGACGCCTCACAGCCTGCCATCTCGGGGAACGCCACGGTGCCCGGTTGGCCCTCGGAGCGGGCGTGGCACACTGACTTCCCGTGACGAGTCCCATTCAGACCGCGACCGCGACACTGCACACCAACCGCGGCGACATCAAGATCGCATTGTTCGGAAACCACGCCCCCAAGACGGTGGCCAACTTCGTCGGCCTGGCGCAGGGCACCAAGGACTACAGCACCGAGAACGCCTCCGGCGGTTCGTCGGGGCCGTTCTACGACGGCGTGATCTTCCACCGGGTCATCGACGGGTTCATGATCCAGGGCGGCGACCCGACCGGGACCGGCCGCGGCGACGCCGGCTACAAGTTCGCCGACGAGTTCCATCCCGAGCTGCAGTTCGACAAGCCCTACCTGCTGGCGATGGCCAACGCCGGGCCGGGCACCAACGGCTCGCAGTTCTTCATCACGGTGACCCCGACACCGCACCTGAACCGCCGGCACACCATCTTCGGTGAGGTCGTCGACGAGGAGTCGCAGAAGGTCGTCGACGCGATCGCCACCACGCCCACCGACCGCGGCGACCGCCCGACCGATCCGGTCGTCATCGAGTCGATCACCATCTCCTAGCGACGTCGGCGCGGAATGCGACACCCTGTGGTCGTGTTCCGCGCCGGATTCACTCTCTTCCGCGGGTGAAACCGGCTTCGGTGAGCGCATCGAGCACGTGCAGCGGATCGGTGCCGACATCCCATCGGCTCAGCACCAGCAGCCGGTCGTCGGCCGTGTCGATCTCCAGCAGCCGGACCTTGCGCCCGATGCGGCGGAATTCGGTGATGCGGATCAGCGTGATGTCGGCCTTGTCGAGCCGCCGCTGCCGCCACCAGCCGCGGTAGACGAGTTGGCCGTCCTCGATTGCCAGCTTCGGTCGAGCCAGCCAGGACATCACCGCAAACATCACCAGGCCCGCCGCGGCGAGGCCCACCAGAATGCGGCCCGGCACGTCTGTGACCAGCGTCACTGTGCCCGCGCCGAGCAGCAGCCCCAGGATTCCGGCGGCGATGATGCCCGCGGTCGGTGGGCTCCACGTACTTTGCCCGGTGGACAACTCACACCCTCCTACCCCACAAAACGGGGTTATCCACAAGCGCTATCCCCAATGGGGATGAATCACACCCGTGTTATCTGGTGTCCGCGCTGTGACCCGGACGGAAACGGCAGGCGACGAAGATGAATGCATCACCGTGGCGGCGCTGATCACCGCCACCGCATGGTGAGCAGCAGCCCGGTGATCATGAAGGCAAACGCGATCGCGTAGTTCCAGACGTTCAGGTCGGCCATCCACTGCAGGAAGCTCGGGGCGTCCGGACCACTGCCGGCCAGCTGGAAGACGATCAGCCAGACCAGGCCGAACAGCATCAGGCCGACGAACAGCACGACGAACCACATGCTCGACGGCCCGGCCTTGACCTTCACCGGTGTCCGGCTGACCGGGTTGATGGTGAAGTCGTTCTTCTTACGGACCTTGGACTTGGGCATGTGAACCTTCGGACGATCGGTGCGACTATGGCTGGGGAAAGCCTAACGTAGCCACCACACCGCTCGGCAGGAGACGAAACCGTTGGACGACACGACCCGGCCCCGGCGCTCGGCCTGGCGCATCGGGGTGCCCGCGGTGTGCGTGGCCGCCGGGTTGCTGCTCGGCGCGACGCACAGCGTCTCCGGGGGCGACGAGATCCGCCGCAGCGACGCACCGCGCCTGGTCGACCTGGTCAGGGAGACCCAGCAGTCGGTCGAACAGTTGACCGCCGACCGGGACGCGGCCGCCTACGCGGTGGGTAACCACCACGGCGGCACCCCCTCCTCGGCGGCGGCGTTGCAGGCACTCACCCGCCGAGCCGATGCGCTCGCCGCGGCCGCCGGGCTGACCCCGCTGACCGGGCCGGGTCTGGTGGTGACGCTCTCCGATGCCCAGCGCGACGCCGAGGGCCGCTTCCCCCGCGACGCCTCCCCCGACGATCTCGTGGTGCACCAGCAGGACATCGAAGCGGTCCTCAACGCGATGTGGAGTGCCGGCGCCGAGGGCATCCAGGTGCAGGACCAGCGGATCATCGCGACCTCGGCGCCGCGCTGCGTGGGCAACACCCTGCTGCTCAACGGGCGCACCTACAGCCCGCCCTACGTGATCAGCGCGATCGGTGACGCCGCCGCCATGCAGGATGCGCTGGCCGGCTCGCCCATGGTGACGCTCTACAAGCGTTACGCGGCCCGGTTCGGACTGGGCTACACCGAGGAAGCCCGCGATCTGGAACTCGTCGGGCACACCGAACCCGTCCGGATGGAGTACGCCCAGCCCCTCGGGCCGCTCGGCTACTGAGACCCTCCGCGCAGGCGGTAACCTGTGCCGATGCAGGTCTTGGTCGTCGACAACTACGACAGCTTCGTGTTCAACCTGGTCCAGTACCTGGGTCAGCTCGGGGTGGACGCCCAGGTGTGGCGCAACGACGACGACCGCCTGGCCACCGCAGCCGATGTCGCGGCCGCGGCGACCGATTTCGACGGGGTCCTGCTCAGCCCCGGACCCGGCACCCCGGAGCGGGCCGGGGCGTCTATCGCGCTGGTCCACGCCTGTGCCGCCGCGCGCACCCCGCTGCTGGGTGTCTGCCTGGGCCACCAGGCGATCGGGGTGGCATTCGGCGGCACGGTGGACCGCGCGCCGGAGTTGCTGCACGGCAAGACCAGCACCGTGCACCACACCGATCGTGGTGTGCTGAAGGGACTTCCGGATCCGTTCACCGCGACGCGGTATCACTCGCTGACGATCCTGCCCGACACCGTGCCGGCCGATCTGGAGGTGATCGCCAATACCGACGGCGGGGTGATCATGGCCGTCCAGCACGTCGAGCTGCCGATCCACGGGGTGCAGTTCCACCCCGAATCGATCCTCACCCAGGGTGGGCACCGGATGCTGGCCAACTGGCTGGGCTACTGCGGGAACCCGCCCGCCGAGCAGCTGGTCCGCCAGCTCGAGGACGAGGTCGCCGGCGCGGTGGCCGCCGCTACGACGCGAAGTTCAGCGTGATCCTGGAGCCGTAGTTCACCCCGGAGCCCGGCGCCGGGTTCTGGTTCACCACCGCGTTGGTGCGCTCGCCGCTGTTCTGCACGTCGGCGCCCTTGTCCAGGACCCCCGTCCAGCCCAGCGCGCGCAGCCGAGGCTCGGCGTCGGTCCAGAACATCCCGGTCAGGTCCGGCATCACGAACTGGTTGCCCCGGGACACCTGGATCTGGATGACGGTGTCCTGCGGAACCGTCTGTCCGGAAGTGGGTTCCAAGCCGACCACCAGGCCCGCCGAGGTGGTGCTGTCGACCTGGACCGGCACCGTGTTGAGGAACCCCGAGGCGGTCAGGACTTCCTGGCAGGTCTGCTGGGTCTGGCCGACACAGTCGGGCACGACCGCGGTCGCCGGGCCGCGACCGACCACGATGGTGATCTCGTTGGTGATCGCCGAGGTCTGGTTGGCCGGCGGGAGGGTCGAGAGCACCCGGTCCTTCTGTTCGGGCAGCGACGTCGAGGTGGTCTGGCGGAATCGTTCGAACCCCGCCTCCTCGAGCGTCTCCACCGCCTGCCCGTAGCTGAGACCCGAGACGTCGGGCACCTCGCGCTGCTCGGGCCCGGTGGAGACGTTGACGGTGATCTCGTCCCCGGCGGCCACCGCGCTGGCGGCCTCGGGATCGGTGCTGATGACGTGGTCGGGGGGCACCTCGGAGTCCGGCTGCTGCTGGGTGCGGATGGAGAACCCGCGGTTCTGCAGCTCGGCGATCGCGTCGGCCGAGACCTGGCCGCTGACATCGGGGACCTGCACGTCGCGGGGCGAGCCGCCGAACATGTTGATCCCCACCGTCACCACCACGGTCAGCACCGCCAGCACGGCCACCGCGACCAGCCAGCGGGCCACCGAACCGGTGCGCGGCTGCTCCTCGTAGCGCGCCGGCTCACCGCCGGCCGGGTCGATCGGCTCGGTGCGGTCCGAGGACGGCATCGCCGAGAGCATCGAGGTCCGTTCGGCGTCGGTGAAGATCTTCGGCGCGTCGGGGGTCTCGCCGCTGTGCACCTTCACCAGGTCGGCGCGCATCTCGGCCGCGGTCTGGTAGCGGTTGTCGGGGTTCTTGGCCAGCGCCTTGAGCACCACCGCGTCCAGATCCGGGGAGATGCCGGCGTTCTTCGCCGACGGCGGCACCGGGTCCTCGCGCACGTGCTGGTAGGCCACCGCGACCGGGGAGTCCCCGACGAACGGCGGCTCACCGGTGAGGATCTCGTAGAGCACACAGCCCAGCGAGTACACGTCGGAGCGGGCGTCCACCTTGTTGCCGCGGGCCTGCTCGGGTGAGAGGTACTGCGCGGTGCCGATCACGGCGGCGGTCTGGGTGACGGGGTTGCCGGCGTCGGCCAGCGCGCGGGCGATGCCGAAGTCCATCACCTTCACCGCGCCGGACTTGCTGATCATGATGTTGGCCGGCTTGACGTCGCGGTGGATGATGCCGTGCTGGTGGCTGAAGTTCAGGGCCTGGCAGGCGTCGGCGATGACCTCGATGGCGCGCTGGGTGGGCATCGGGCCCTCGGTGTGCACGATGTCGCGCAGCGTCACCCCGTCGACGTACTCCATCACGATGTAGGGCAGCGGCCCGGTCGGCGTCTCGGCCTCCCCGGTGTCGTACACCGCCACGATGGCGGGATGGTTCAGCGCCGCCGCGTTCTGCGCTTCGCGGCGGAACCGCAGATAGAAGCTCGGGTCACGGGCCAGGTCGGCGCGCAGCACTTTGATCGCGACGTCGCGGTGCAGGCGCAGGTCGCGGGCCAGGTGGACTTCCGACATTCCGCCGAAGCCCAGGATCTCGCCGACCTCGTAGCGGTCGGAAAGGTGTTGTGGTGTCGTCATCGCAACATCTGTTCTGAACCGTCCGACATCAGCACCGGGGGACCGGCGTCGCCGACGGGTCGTGATAACCAATATGCCTGAGGTTCATGGTCGCCGAACCGTGGCGGCGCCGCCGCAGGGGACTCCGCCGGCGCGGTCTGGGTGCTCTGGTCCTGGGGTGGCACCTGGTCGCGGCGGTCCTGCGCGTTGAGCACGATCAGGATGGCGATGACGATCGCCAGCGCTCCGAGCACACCGGCCGCCCACAACAGCGCCCGCTGCCCCGAGGAGAAGGTGCGCCGCGGGGGCGGTGCGGACCGGTGGTGGCTGCCGGTGGTGCGGGTGCGGTTGGCCGTCACCGGGCCCCGGTCGACAGGGCGGGGCTGGGTGGCCGAAGGCACCGCCGTGGGTGCTGCCCGGCCGATCGACGGGGTGGCGTTGGGCCGCGGCGGCCGGCGCCCGGCCCGCACCGCGGCGACCGCATCGGCGAACGGGCCACCGGACTTGTAGCGCATTCCCGGGTTCTTGACCAGCGCGATCTCGATCAGTTCACGCACGTTGGGCGGCAGATCGGCGGGCAGCGGCGGCGGGTTCTCCTTGATGTGCTTCATCGCCACGGTCAGCGCGCCGTCCCCGGTGAAGGGTCGTTTGCCCGACACGGCCTCGTAGCCGACCACGCCGAGCGAGTAGACATCGCTGGCGGCGGTGGCGTCGTGGCCGAGCGCCTGCTCGGGGGCGATGTACTGCGCGGTGCCCATCACCATGCCGGTTTGGGTGACCGGGGCGGCATCGACGGCCTTGGCGATCCCGAAGTCGGTGAGCTTCACCTGGCCGGTGGGGGTGATGAGGATGTTGCCGGGTTTGACGTCACGGTGCACCAGGCCGGCGGTGTGGGCCACCTGCAGGGCGCGGCCGGTCTGCTCCAGCATGTCCAGGGCGTGCCGCAGCGACAACCGTCCGGTGCGTTTGAGCACCGAGTTCAGCGGCTCACCGTTGACCAGCTCCATCACCAGGTAGGCGGTGCGGCCCTCGCCGTCGATGTCGGTTTCGCCGTAGTCGTACACGCCGGCGATACCGGGGTGGTTCAGCATCGCCACGGTGCGGGCCTCGGCGCGGAACCGCTCGACGAACTCCGAGTCGGTGGAGTATTCGGCCTTGAGCACCTTGATCGCGACGCGCCGGCCCAGCCGGGAGTCGACACCTTCCCAGACCTGGCCCATGCCGCCCGTGGCGATGAGCCGCTGCAACCGGTAGCGCCCGGACAGCGTCACTCCGACCCGGGGGCTCATGCGGTGACCTCACACGTCCGTCTCATGCGCCCTCCCGCAGGGCTGCGGCGATGGTGGCCCGCCCGATCGGCGCCGCCAGCGCACCACCGGTCGCCGACAGGTGGTTGCCCCCGTTCTCCACCAGCACCGCGACCGCCACCTTGGGTGCCTGGGCGGGCGCAAAAGCGATGTACCAGGCATGCGGAGGTGTGTTGCGGGGATCCGTACCGTGCTCCGCAGTGCCGGTCTTGGATGCGATCTGCACGCCGGCGATGGCTCCCTTCTGCTGTGTCACCTGCTCGGCGGCGACCATCAAGTCCGTAAGTGTATCCGCGACTTCCTCGGTCACGGCTCGCCGCTCTTGAGTGGGCTCGGTGGTGGCGAGGTTGGACAGGTCGGGTCCCTGCAGGCTGTCGACCAGATAGGGACGCATCGTGACCCCCTTGTTGGCGACGGTCGCCGCGACCATCGCGTTCTGCAGCGGGGTCAGTGCGACGTCCTTCTGACCGATGCTCGACATGCCCAGTGCGGCCGCGTCCGGGATCGGCCCGAGGGTCGATTCGGCGACCTGCAGTGGGATGGGCGCCGGCTCGACGTCGATGCCGAACGCGCGGGCCGTGCTGCGCAGCGCGTCGTCGCCGGTGTCGATGCCGAGTTCGACGAAGGCGGTGTTGCAGGAGTGCGCGAACGCGTACTGCAGCGTCGCGGTCTCGCCGCCGCCGCAGGGGCGGCCGCCGTAGTTCTCCAGGGTGGCGGTGCTGTCGGGCAGCGGGATGTCGGCTTGGGCGGTCAGCTGGGTGTCCGGGGTGGCACCGGCCTGCAGCGCGGCCGCGGTGGTGAGCACCTTGAACGTCGACCCGGGTGGGTAGGTCTCCGAGATCGCACGGTTGACCAGCGGCGAGGCCGGGTCGTCGCGCAGCCGCTGCCAGGCTGCCGTCTGATCGGCGAGGTCGTGGCTGGCCAGCAGGTTCGGGTCGTAGGACGGAGAGGACACCAGGGCAAGGATCTTGCCGGTGGACGGTTCGAGCGCGACCACCGAGCCCTGGCACGGGCCGTCGCAGCCCTCCTGCATGGCGTCCCAGGCGGCTTGCTGGACGTCGGGGTTGATGGTGGTGGCGACGTTGCCGCCGCGCGGATCGCGTCCGGTGAAGAAGTCGGCGAGCCGGCGGGCGAACAGGCGCTGGTCGGATCCGTTGAGCACGCTGTCCTCGGCGCGTTCCAGGCCGGTGCTCGAGTAGCTCAGTGAGTAGAAACCGGTCACCGGCGCATAGACCAGGGGGTTCGGGTAGACCCGCAGGAAACGGAACCGTCCCCCGGTCGACACCGAATAGGCCAGCAGCTGGCCGCCGGCCGAGATCTGTCCGCGCTGGCGGGAGTACTCGTCGAGCAGCACCCGCTGATTGCGGGGATCGGTGCGCAACCCGTCGGCGGTGAAGACCTGGGTGAATGTGACGTTGGCGAGCAACAGCACGATCAGGCCCATGATCATCACCGAGATGCGGCGCAGTGAGGTGTTCATACTTTCTCGATCACCTCGGTGCTGGCCGCGGCGATTGGACCGGGGGGCCGTGAGGTGTTCCCGATGGGCCGGCGGGCGGCGTGTGAGATGCGGACCAGGATGGCCAGCAGCAGGTAGTTGGCCAGCAGCGACGAGCCGCCGTAGGACATCCACGGGGTGGTCAGACCGGTCAGCGGGATCAGGTTGGTGACTCCCCCGACCACGATGAACAGCTGGATCGCCAGGGTGGCGGCCAGTCCGGCGGCCAGCAGCTTGCCGAAGCTGTCCCGCACCGCGATCGCCGTGCGCAGACCGCGGATGATGACGATGGTGTAGAGCATCAGCACCGCCGCCAGGCCGACGAGCCCGAGTTCCTCACCGACGGCGGCGATGATGAAGTCGGTGGAGGCGGCCGGAATGGTCCCGGGCTGACCGTTGCCCAGGCCGGTGCCGAAGATGCCGCCGGTGGCGAAGCTGAACAGCGACTGCACCATCTGGTAGCCCGCGCCCTCGGGGTCGGCGAACGGGTCCAGCCAGGTCTGGACGCGGACCCGCACGTGGTCGAAGGTGAAATAGGCGACCACGCTGGCCACGGCGAACAGCGCCAGGCCCAGCACCACCCAGCTGAACCGTTCGGTGGCGATGTAGACCATCACCAGGAACGAGGCGTACAGCAGCAGCGAGGTGCCCAGGTCCTTCTCGAAGACCATCACCCCGATCGAGGCGACCCAGGCCGCCAGCAGCGGGGCCAGGTCACGCGGGCGGGGCAGGTCCATGCCCAGCACGTGCTTACCGGCGCTGGTGAACAGGTTGCGTTTGGACACCAGCACCGAGGCGAAGAAGATCAGCAGCAGGATCTTGGAGAACTCGGCGGGCTGAATCGAGAACCCGGGGAACTGGATCCAGATCTTGGCGCCGTTCTGCTCCGACATCGACCGGGGCAGCACCGCCGGGATCGCCAGCAGGATCAGACCGGTCAGGCCGCACAGATAGCCGTAGCGCGACAACATCCGGTGGTCGCGCAGGAAGATGACGACCGCCGAGAACCCCAGCACCCCGACCAGGGTCCACAGCATCTGCTGGTTGGCCGTGCCGCCGAAGCCCTGGGCCCGGTTCTCCGCGGCAGCAAG
>JAXHTL010000014.1:0-47459 GCA_034190095.1 Actinomycetota bacterium | reverse complement strand
AACTTCGCCGAATGCCACCCGGTCGGCTTCCAGTGGGTGATGGAAGGCAAGGCGCGCGGCGCGGTGGTCATCCACGTCGACCCCCGGTTCACCCGCACCAGCGCACTGGCCGACCTGCACGTGCCGATCCGCGCCGGCACCGACGTCGCGTTCCTCGGCGGAATCATCAACCACGTCCTCACCGAGGACAAGGTCTTCCACGAATTCGTCGTCAACTACACCAACGCGGCCACCATCGTCGACGACGACTTCTCCGACACCGAGGATCTCGACGGCCTGTTCTCCGGCTTCGAGCCCGAGTCACGCAACTACAAGACCGCCGAATGGCAATACGAGGGAATGCAGGTCGCGTCCGCCTCCGGCCAACGGGGCCGCGGGTCGGGCGAGCCCGACAAGAAGGATGACGTCCGGGCGGCCGGCCGCGGCGAGCAGCACGGCATGGGCGGCGCCCCGATGGAGGGCAAGCTCGAACGCGACGAGACCCTGCAGCACCCCCGCTGCGTGTTCCAGATCCTCAAACGGCACTACGCCCGCTACGCCCCCGAGATGGTGCACCGTGTCTGCGGCATCCCTCCGGAGACGTTCGCCGAAGTGTGCCGGCACCTGACCGAGAACTCCGGACCCGACCGCACCAGCGAGTTCGTCTACGCCGTCGGCTGGACCCAGCACAGCACCGGCAGCCAGTTCATCCGCGCCGCGTCGGTGCTGCAACTGCTACTCGGAAACATGGGCCGCCCCGGCGGCGGCATCCAGGCGCTGCGCGGCCACGCCAGCATCCAGGGCTCCAGCGACATCCCGACGCTGTTCAACCTGCTGCCCGGCTACATCCCGATGCCGTACGCGATGCCCGAGCAGAGCCGCATCGGTTTCGTCGAGGAGAACGCCGCACGTGTCGGCTTCTGGTCCAACATGGACGACTACCTGGTCAGCCTGCTCAAGGCGTGGTGGGGGGACGCGGCGACCGCCGACAACGACTACTGCTTCGACTACCTGCCCCGGCTCACCGGCTCGCACGGCACCTACGACACCGTCTTCGAACAACTCGAAGGCCGCTGCAAGGGCTACTTCCTGCTCGGCGAGAATCCGGCCGTCGGCTCCGCCAACGCCAAACTACAGCGCCTGGGAATGGCGAACCTGGATTGGCTTGTCGTGCGGGACTTCTCGCTGATCGAGAGCGCCACATGGTGGCAGGATGGTCCCGAGGTGGAGTCCGGCGAGATCCGCACCGCCGACAACGACACCGAGGTGTTCTTCTTCCCGGCGGCCTCGCACACCGAGAAGTCCGGCAGTTTCACCAACACCAACCGGTTGTTGCAGTGGCACGACCAGGCCGTCGAGCCCGGCGGCGACGCCCGCAGCGATCTGTGGTTCATGTACCACCTGGGTCTGATCATCCGCGAAAAGCTCGCCGGCTCAACAGATCCCCGGGACCGTCCGGTCCTCGACCTGACATGGGACTATCCCACGATCGGCGAGACCGCCGAACCCGACGCCGATGCGGTGCTGGCCGAGATCAACGGCTACGACGGCCAGGGCGAGCCGCTGTCCAGCTACACCCAGCTGCGCAACGACGGCTCGACGACCTGCGGCTGCTGGATCTACTGCGGGGTGCGCAAGGACGGCGTCAACCAGGCCGCCCGGCGCAAGCCGCACACCGAACAGGACTGGGTGGCCCTGGAATGGGCCTGGGCCTGGCCGGACAACCGGCGCATCCTGTACAACCGGTGCTCGGCCAAACCCGACGGGACACCGTGGAGCGAGCGCAAGAAGCTGGTGTGGTGGGACGACGCACAGCAGCAGTGGACCGGGCTGGACGTCCCCGACTTCCAGGCCGACAAGGCGCCGGACTACCGCCCTGGCGAGGACGCCAAGGGGGTCGATGCGCTGTCGGGCATCGATCCGTTCATCATGCAGGCCGACGGCAAGGCCTGGCTCTACGTCCCGGCCGGACTGGCCGACGGCCCCCTGCCCACCCACTACGAACCGCAGGACTCCCCGGTCGGCAACGCGCTGTACCCGCAGCAGCCACGCAGCCCGGCCCGCATGGTGTACGCGCACCCGAACAACCGGTACGCACCGGCAGCCGATGATGAAGGCGCACAGGTGTATCCGTATGTGGCCACCACCTATCGGCTGACCGAACAGTTCACCGCCGGCGGGATGTCGCGCTGGACGCCGTACCTGTCCGAGCTGCAGCCCGAGATGTTCTGCGAGGTGTCTCCGGAACTGGCCGCCGAACGCGGGCTCGAGAACGGCGGCTGGGCCACCATCGTCAGCCCGCGCGCGGCCATCGAGGCCCGCGTCCTGGTCACCGACCGGATGACGCCGCTGCGGGTGGCCGACCGGGTCGTCCACCATGTCGGCCTGCCCTACCACTGGGGTCGTAACGGCCTGAGCACCGGGGACCCGGCCAACGAGCTGTCCTCGGTGGTGCTGGACCCGAATTCGCACATCCAGGAGGTCAAGGCCTTCACCGTCGACATCCAGCCCGGGCGCCGCCCCCGCGGCGCCGCCGTCGACGCGCTGGTGCAGAGCTACCAGCAACGCGCAGGTGTGACCGACCAGACCGGCACGGAGGTATGAGGCGATGGACATCAGGGACATGCTCAACAGCGACGACCCGCCCCACGGCGGTGGCTACCCCGACCAGCAGCCCCGAATGGGCTTCTTCACCGACACCACCGTGTGCATCGGGTGCAAGGCCTGCGAGGTGGCCTGCAAGGAATGGAACCACGTTCCCGACGACGGGCTGAACTTCACCGGGATGTCCTACGACAACACCGGCGGTCTCGGTGCCGACACGTGGCGCCACGTGGCGTTCATCGAGCAGCGCAAATCGGTGGGCGCACAGGCTGGTACCGCCGAGGTCGTCGACATCGGGATGCCCGGCTTCGACAAGCCCGGAGACGGTGACGGGGAGCGCACCGAGTTCCGCTGGCTGATGTCCTCGGACGTGTGCAAGCACTGCACGCACGCCGCGTGTCTGGACGTCTGCCCGACCGGGGCGCTGTTCCGCACCGAGTTCGACACCGTGGTGGTACAGGAGGACATCTGCAACGGCTGCGGCTACTGCGTGCCGGCCTGCCCGTACGGGGTGATCGACCAGCGCAAGGACGACGGGCGGGTGTGGAAGTGCACGCTGTGCTACGACCGCGTCGGCGACGGCATGGAGCCCGCCTGCGCGCAGGCCTGCCCCACCGACTCCATCCAGTTCGGCGAGCTGGACGAGTTGCGTGCCCGGGCCGAACGCCGCGTCGAGCAGCTCCACGACGCCGGCATCGCGGACGCCCGGCTCTACGGTGAGGATCCCGGCGACGGCGTCGGCGGAACCGGAGCGTTCTTCCTGCTGCTGGACAAACCCGAGGTGTACGGGCTGCCACCCGATCCCGTCGTCACCACCCGTGACCTGCCGACGATGTGGCGCAACGTCGGCGTCGCCGCGGTGGGCATGTTCGCCGGACTGGCCGCGACGTTCCTGGGAGGACGGCGATGACCCAGCCGGACCGCCAGACCGGGATCCCGCAGGATCCGGTGGCACCGCCGGAGCGCACCGCGGTCACCGGTGACCAGAGCCGCGTGCCGTCGCGACGGCGCCGTCGCCGCGGCGAGAAGAAGATGGTGCCCGACGCCCGGTTCGAGTCCTACTACGGCAAGCCGGTGCTGAACAAGCCGACCTGGCAGGCCCGAGACATCGCCGGGTACCTGTTCCTCGGCGGGCTGGCCGGCGGTTCGGCAGTGCTGGCCATGGGCGCGGAGCTGACCGGACGCCCGACGATGGCGCGCTCCACCAAGACCACTGCGCTGCTGGCCATACTGGGTTCGCTGGCCGCCCTCGTCCACGACCTCGGCAGGCCCGAACGCTTCGCGCGGATGCTGCGGGTGTTCAAACCCAGTTCGCCGATGAGCGTGGGGTCGTGGATCCTGTCGGTGTTCGGGCCGCTGGCCGGCCTGGCCGCCGTCACCGAGGTCACCGGATGGTTTCCGCGCCTGGGCCGGTCCGCGACCGTCGGCGCCGGGATCGTCGGCCCCGCGGTCGCGTCCTACACCGCGGCGCTGATGTCGGACACCGCCGTACCGTCCTGGCACGACGGACACCGCCAGATGCCCTACGTCTTCGTCGGCTCCGCCGCGGCCGCCGCCGGCGGTATGGCGACGATCACCTCCCCGGTCGGCGAGGCCGGACCGGCCCGGCGCGCGGTGATCCTCGGTGCGGCAACGGAATTGGCCGCCAGCGAGGTGATGACCCGGCAGATGGGGCTCTCCGCCGAGCCGCTGCGCCAGGGCAGGGCGGGCCGCTACCTGGGTGCGGCCAAGGCATTGACGCTCGGCGGCGCGCTGCTCTGCGGCGTCGCCGGGCACCGGTCCCGGACAGCGGCGGTAGTCGGTGGCGCGGCCGCGGTGGCCGGCTCGGCGCTGACCCGGTTCGGCATCTTCCACGCCGGGGTGGCCTCGGCCGAGGACCCCAAATACACCGTCGTGCCGCAGCGGCAGCGTCTCGAGCAGCGTCAGGGGGTCTCCGGCTGAGCGGGTCTCAGGCCGCCTTGACGGCGTGGGTGCCCATCACCTCGAGGTAGTGCCCGATCAGCTGATCGCACACGGCCGGCCAGGTGCGGCCCAGCACGCTGCGCCGCGCCGCGGTCGAATAGCGGGCCCGCTCGGTGAGCAGATGGTCCACCGCCGGGATCAGGGCATCCTCGAATTCGGGGACGGCAAGCAGCATCCCGGTGTGCATCGGGGTCACCAGATCACGGGGTCCGCCCGCGTCGGGCGCGATCACCGGAACCCCGGAGGCCATCGCCTCCTGCACGGCCTGACAGAACGTCTCGTGCTCGCCGGGATGGACGAAGGCATCCATGCTCGCGTAGGCGGTGGCCAGCTCGGGCCCGTAGAGCGCGCCGGTGAACACCGCCAAGGGCATCAGCGCTTCGAGCTTGGCGCGGTCCACGCCGTCACCGACGATCACCACCTGCGCGTCGTCGCGACCGGCCAGCCCGGCGAGGCGCTCGACGTGCTTCTCGGGCGCCAGCCGCCCCACGAACCCGACGATCGGGCGGCCGTCGGGAGACCAGCTGCGGCGCAGCCGTTCGTCGCGGGCCGACGGCGCGAAGCCCGTCACATCCACCCCGCGGCCCCACTTGTGGATCCGGGGAACGCCATGGGCAGCCAGGTTGTCCATCGCCGAGCTGGACGGCGCCAGGGTGCGGTCGGCCTTGCTGTGCAGCCGCCGGGTCCACGCCCACGACGCCCGGGAGAGCATGCCGATGCCGTAGCTCTCGGCGAAACCGGCCACATCCGTCTGGAACACCGCCACCGTCGGGATGCCCAGATGCCGCGCGGCGTGAACGCCACCCCAACCGAGCAGGGCCGGCGAGGCGAGATGGACGACGTCGGGGTCGAAACCCCGCAGCACACCGACCATCCGCGGGCGCGGCACGCCCAGCGGCAGCGAGGTGACCTTGGGGAACATCCGCGACGGCACCCGGTGCACCCGCACACCCTCGTACACCCGGTCGGCCGGAGGGTGACCGCGCGGCGTGTCCGGTGCGATGACCAGCACCTCGTGACCCGTGCGGCGCAGATGCTCGATCACCCGAAGCACGGAGTTGGTGACACCGTTGACGTTCGGGAGGAACGATTCTGCGACGATCGCAACGCGCACACCCGAACGGTGACATCGCCATCTGTCCCCGAGGTTGCCGACAGGGGTATGTCGTGCGAATTGCCGGAGATCCTCGCCACCCGCCTCACCCGCCGTGGCCACCGGCCGGCAGCTACCCTCACCAGATGCGCACATCCAAGGCAGCGCTGCTGACCGGTCTCGCCGGGCTGCTGCTCGCCGTGGCGGGCTGCGCCGACGAGGTGTCCGGGACCGCCCGGCCCGACCCCACCCCGGCCCCGCTGACCGTCAGCGAGGACGGCATGGGCATCGTGGCCGGCTTCGACGAGGCGCCCGCGCACATCGAGATCTTCACCGAACCGCAGTGCACCCACTGCCGCGACCTGCAGCTGGACTTCGGAGACCAGCTCGCCTTCCACATCGCCGTCGGCGACCTGCAGGTCACCTACCGGCCGCTGACCTTCCTCGATGAGGACGACGAGGGCTACTCGGCCACCGTCGCCAACGCGATGTTCACCGCCGCCGCCCCGGCCGGGCCGTCGGGCGACTCCGCCAGCTCGGCGGTCACCGGCACCGAGTTCCAGCGCTTCGTCGAGGAACTGTGGATCAACCAGGACCCCGGTGGCCCGTCATTCAGCAGCGACGAGCTGTACGACATGGCCATGACCGCGGGGATGCCCGACACCGTGGCCGGCAACCTGGGCGACGACCGGGCCAGGGTCGACATCGCCGACATGAACGACACCAACTTCGTCTACCTCATCGACGTCGATCCGGTGACGGCCGGCACCCCGACCGTCTACGACCTCGAAGGCGGGCAGAAGATCGACATCCACGACGACGACTGGCTGCACGAGCTGGTGCACTCCTGACTCAGGCCACCGGTCGGTCGATGCGGCGTTCGACCAGCGTCGTCACCCCCAGCGCGGCACCGGCGACCAACCAGCCCACCACCGCGATCGACCCCGCGGGGATGATCGCCAGCGCGGCGTTTCGGTCCCGCACCCGGACCAGGTCCGGATCGTTGGTGTCGTACTCGACGTAGATGCGCATCCCGTCGTCGAGCTTGGACGGGTACAGCACCCCAAGCTCGGGCCGGTAGGTGACCCGGTCCGGGGTGACGAACTCGATCGTGGAACGACGGTCGCCGGCGTCGAGCACCGTGGCCTCGGCGACCCCGAGGTTGCGTTCGATCTGACGGTCGTTGCGCCAGGCGCCCAGCACCAGCAGCACCGACTGCAACGTCACCAGGCAGGCGGTGACGACGATGCCGATGCGGATCCGCCGCAGGATGCGCCCGGTGCGGGTTTCGCCCGGATCACCGTGCAGATGCGGCCTGACCGCATCCCAGACCGGCCGCAGCCGGTCGAGCTGCTCCCTCACAGACTGGCCTTGATCGCGGCGTGCAGCGCCCGCAGCGACGACCTGTCGGCCTTGACCTCCAACACCCGCATGGCGTCCTGCGGCGCAGCCAGCGCGTCCGCCAGGTCGCCGACCTCGATCTGGCGGCACTCCACGTGGTAGGCCCGGCACAGGGCCCCGACGTCGACGTCGTGCGGGGTGCCGAAGACCCGCGAGGACACGTCGGAGAACCGCGGGTCACCCTGCTCGAGCAGCTCGAAGATGCCCCCGCCGTTGTCGTTGGACACCACGATCGTCAGATGGCGCGGCGTGGGTTCGGTGGGCCCGATCAACAGCCCGGAACTGTCGTGCACGAACGTCAGGTCGCCGATCAGCGCGACCGTGCGACCGGTGGCACCCTCGCCGGCCCCAGCCCCGGCCTCGAAGGCCAGTGCCGCCCCGATCGCACTCGACACCGTCCCGTCGATTCCGGCCACCCCCCGGTTGGACCGCACCTGAACCCCCGGGGTGGTCATCCCGACCAGCGCGAGGTCGCGCACCGGGTTCGACGCGCCCAGCACCAACTGGTCACCCGGGCGCATCGCGTCGGCCACCGCGGCCGCGACGTGCAGGCCGGTGGTGAGCGGATGGGCTGCCAGCTGGCCGCGCACCGCCGCCACGGCATGCCGGTCGGCCTCCGCGCAGCGGCGCAGCCACTCCGGCGACGGTGCTCCCGACGTGACCGCGCGGGTGCCGGTGGCCTGCGAGTTGCCCGACACGTCGGGCCAGCGCGGGCCCGTGGTCAGCGCGAACACCGGAACCGACGGATCGGCCAGCAGCGCCGACACCGGGCGGTGCAGGGTGGGCCGCCCGAGCATCACCACCTGCTTGGGCCGCAGCATCGGCAGCGCCAGCGGGTGCAGCGGGTTCTCGGCGCGCGGGGCGGTGGGTTCGGCGACGGTCGGCAGGTGCGCAAGGCCGGGGTGCGCGCCGGCTCCGTGCCCGGCGATGACCACGGTGTCGGGGGTCAGGTCGATGTCGAGGGGCTGGTCGAAGGTGACCGGCGGGGTGTAGGTCCACGGCCGCCCGCCCGGGCGTCCGTCGGGGGCGTACGGCCCGTCGTGGCTGGCGTCGGGCACCAACGGCTCGCGCAGCGGGATGTCGAACTGCACCGGGCCGGCGTTGGCGCTGCGGGATCCGGTGGCGGCCACCAACACCCGGCACGTCGCCGATCGCCACTGGGCGTTGAGCGAGGCCATGCCCTCGGAGTCGCGGGAGTCCTGAGCCAGCCCGAGGCTGATGGTGGCGCGCACCTGGGTGCCGAAATAGCCCAGCTGCTCGAACGTCTGGTTGGCGCCGGTACCCAGCAGCTCATAGGGCCGGTTGGCGCTGAGCACGATCAGCGGGACCCGGGCGTAGTTGGCCTCCACCACGGCCGGCCCGAGGTTGGCCACCGCGGTACCCGACGTCATCGCTACGCACACCGGTGCCCGCTCGGCGACCGCGAGGCCGATCGCCAGGAAGCCGGCGGTGCGTTCGTCGATGCGCACGTGCAGACGCAGCCGCCCCGCGCGGTCGGCGTCATGCAGCGCGAACGCCAGCGGCGCGTTCCGCGACCCCGGGCACAGCACGACGTCTCGGACGCCGCCGCGAATCAGTTCGTCGACGACCACCCGGGCCTGCGCCGTCGAGGGGTTCACCACTACAGACTATCGGCGAAGAAATTGAGGATCGCGGTGTTGACGACGTCGGGCTTCTCGATGAATCCGAGGTGACCGGCGCCCGGGATCTCCAGGAACCGCCCGTTGGGCAGCGCGTTGGCGACCTCGCGGGACAGATGCGGCGGCAGCACCACGTCGTCGGCGAACCCGATGACCAGCGCCGGGGTGGACACGCTCTGGTAGACGGGCAGCCGGCTGGTGTGCGGGGCGATCGACAGTTGGGTGCGCATGCCCGGGGTGGACTTCTGCGGCCACATGGTGAACATGTCGACCCAGTCGCGCACCGCTTTGTCGTCGTTCAACGTCTTGGGCGAAAAGCTCTCCAGCAAACGCATTTTGGCTTCGTACTCGACCGGCAGCTGCACACCGGCATTCGCCAGCGCCAGCTCGCCGGCGAAGAAGGCCTCCCGCGCGCGGTCGTGGCGGCCGCGGGTGGCCATCAACACCGCCGAACGCACCAGATCGGGGCGGGTCACCATCATCTCCTGGGCGATGAACGCCCCCATCGACACGGCCACGATGCGCACCGGCGCCAGTTCGAGCCGTTCGATGAGCTCGACGGTGTCGGCGACCATCGTCTCGGTGCTGAAACCGTCGGCGTTCTCGGTCGCGCCGACACCGCGGTTGTCGAACGTCACACATCGATAGCCCGCCCGGGTCAGCGCGGGAACCTGGTGCAGGTGCCAGGTGCGACCGGCGCCGCCCCGGCCCGCGATGAACAGCACCGGATCCCCCGAGCCGCGATCGTCGTAAGCCAAAGTCACGCCGCCGACGCTACTGGCCGCGGCGTTGAGACTGCGTCCAGGGTGCGGAAACGCCCGAAAAAGCCGCCCTCACCGCAGTCTCGACGTCATCGACGGGCCCGCCGGACGCGGGCCAGGGCGGCGTCCCAGAGCAGCCCCGCCGATGCGCTCACCGCCGCCGGGGTGGCCAGCTGCCTGCCCATCATCGCCGCGGCCGCCGCCTTGGTCGACGCCGAGGCCTTCGACATGTGCCCGGAGTCGAACGGCGGCTGCGGGTCGTACTCCATCGACAGCTGGATCACCCTGGCCTTGTCCTCCCCGGCGATCCGCCCGGCCAGCCACAGCCCCAGGTCGATGCCGGCCGACACACCGGCCGCGGTGACCGTCTTGTCGTCGGCGGACACCACGCGTTCGTCGCCGACCGGGTGCACCCCGAAGGTCCGCAGCACCGGCAGCGCCGCCCAGTGCGAGGTCGCGCGCTTGCCCTCGAGCACCCCGGCGGCGGCCAGGATCACCGAGCCCGAACACACCGACGTCGTCCACGTCGAGCTCCGATGCGCCCGGCGCACCCAGTCGAGCACGGCCTCGTCGCGGGCGTGCTGCATCGTCGAGAAGCCGCCCGGGATCAGGATGACGTCCGGCGACGGGGTTTCGGCGAACGAATGGGTGGCCCCGATCAGCAGCACGCCCGAGTCCGCGGCAACCGGGCCGGGCTCGTGCCAGACCAGACGGACCTCGGCATCCGGGAGCCAGCGCAGGCTCTCGTAGGGGCCGATGAAGTCCAGCGCGGTGAACCCCGGGTAGAGCATGATCGCGACCTGCATGATGTTTCTCCTCCTAAGCGAATGTCTTGCGGTAGGCGTCCGGTGAGATGCCCAGCCGGCGGACGAAGTTGCGGCGCAACGTCTCCGCCGAGCCGAAGCCGCAGCGCGCGGCGATGACCGTCACCGGGTCGTCGGTCTGTTCGAGCTGACGGCGCGCCGCTTCGGTGCGGACCCGCTCGACGTAGGACCCCGGCGCCTCACCGACCTCGGCGGTGAACACCCGGGTGAAGTGGCGCGGGCTCATCGCCGCGCAGCGGGCCAGCTCGGCGATGCTGTGCAGCTGACCCGGTGCGGCCTCGATGCGTTCCTGCACCTCGCGGATCGGCCGGCGGCGGGCCCGCGGCATCCACACCGGGGCGGCGAACTGCGTCTGCCCGCCCGGCCTGCGCAGGTACATCACCAGGTAGCGGGCCACCGTTTGGGCGGCCTCGGTGCCGAGGTCGTCCTCGACCAGCGACAACGCCAGGTCGATGCCCGCGGTGACGCCCGCGGCCGTCCACACCCGCGGCGAGCTGCGCACGAATATCGGGTCGGGATCGACGGTCACCGAAGGGAATTCGGCGGCCATCCGGGCGGCGTGAGCCCAATGTGTGGTGGCCACGCAGCCGTCCAGCAGACCCGCCTCGGCGGCCAGCACCGAGCCGGTGCACACGCTGACCACCCGCCGCGCGTTCGGCGACACCGCCCCGATCCAGTCGATCAGCACCGGGTCGCGGCGCGCCGCCTCGGTGCCCGGGCCGCCCGGCAGCACGACGGTGTCGACCGGCTCGCCCGGGTCCGGCAGCGGGCGGGCGGCCAACGTCAGGCCGGTGCCCGTGTCGACCGCGGCGCCGTCCACCGACACGACCCGCACGTCGTAGCCGGTGGCGCCGTGCGCGACCGCGTACGTCGACGCACCGGCGAACACGTCGCACGGGCCGACCACGTCCAGCGCCTGGACCCCGGTGAACCCGACGACCAGCACGCTGCGTGACATGCATCAAGTGTTGGCGACGCACTCCGTGGCGTCCAGGCCGTGCACCCCACAGATCAGGACAACCGCGGTGGCGACAGCAGGGGCCAGCAGGCCCGCACCCGTTCGGCCCACCACCGGGCCCGCTCCGGTGGGGCGGCCAGCGCCGCCAGCCGCGCCGGGTCCGGGTCGACGGCCGCGGCGGGCAGGTAGCCGTCGACCGGGGGCCGCGATTCGGCGACGTCCTCGACGAACAGCCCGCCGGTGCCGAGCCCACAGGCGTGCGGCAACGACGGCAGCGCGCCGGCGGCGACCAGACCGGCGCCGATGCCGACGGCCGAGTCCAGTGCGCTGGAGACCACCACCGGAATGTCGATCTGCTCGGCGACGGCCAGCATCGCGCGAACCCCGCCCAGCGGGGCGACCTTGAGCACCGCGACATCGGCGGCGCCGCTGCGCACCACGTGCAACGGGTCGTCGGCCTTGCGGATGCTCTCGTCCGCGGCGATCGGCGCCTCGACGCGGCGGCGCACCTGGGCCAGTTCGGGGACCGTCGCACACGGCTGTTCGACGTATTCGAGCGGACCGTCGGCGGTCAGCGCCCGCACCGCGCAGACCGCCTCCTCGACGCTCCAGCCCCCGTTCGCGTCGACCCGCACGGTGGGGACCAGGGCGCGCACCGCCTCGACCCGCGCGACGTCGTCGGCCAGCGTCTGACCGGGCTCGGCCACCTTGACCTTCGCGGTGCGCGCCCCCGGGAAGCGCGCCAGCACGTCGGCGACCCCGGCGGCGGGCACCGCGGGCACCGTCGCGTTGATCGGGATGCGGTCGCGGTGCACCGGCGGCAGCGGGTCGTAGGCGGCGGCGAGACCGGCGCTGAGCCAGTGCGCGGCCTCGGCCGGGCCGTATTCACCGAAGGCGCCGAACTCCCCCCACCCGGCGGGGCCCTCGATCAGGGCGACCTCGCGGGTGGTGATGCCGCGGAAACGCACCCGCATCGGCAGGGCGACGACGTGCAGCCGATCGAGCACGTCGGCCAGCGCCGGGCGGCTCACCCGGCGCTCTTCAGCAGCGCCTCGGCCGTGCGGCGGCCACTGACCAGCGCACCCTGGATCGAGGCGGTGTCGCGGTGGTCCCCACACACCCACAACCCGTCTTCCAGGCACACCGGGCGGCGCACCGACAACGGCGCCGGCTGGGCCGGCAACGCGCCGCCGATCTCGTGGCGGATCAGCAGTTCCCAGCTTCCCGGGTCGGTGCCGAGGATGGCCGCGGCGTGGCGGCGGGTCAGCTCCTCTGCGGGCGCGGTGCCGTCGGCGGCCGGCAGCGCCGACGCCGCGATGAGGTGCCGCCCCGGCGGCGCGTAGGTCGGGGCCGCGGCGCTGATGACCGCGGTGTTGAGCACCGGTCCGGTGGCACCCGGGCGGCCGTCGACCCACAGCATGGGCGGTGTGGACTGGGGTTCGTCGGTCGCCCACCAGTCGGTCACCACGCCGTGCATGGCGGGGGTGGGCAGACCGGCCAGCGCGGCCGCGGTGACCGGGTCGGCGGCGATGACCACCTGGGCGGCGCGCACCGAGTCGGCACCGTCGCCGACCCGGAACCCGGCACCGTCGCGCCGGATGTCGACGGCGTTGCGGTGCAGGCTGATCCGGTCGCGCAGACCGGCGGCCAGCAGGGCCGGCAGGGCCGCCATGCCGCCCGCCGGCAACGCGGGCACCCCGAGGGCGAACATCCGGGCCAGCAGCAGCGCGAACGCGTTGGAGGTGGCCCCGGAGTCGTCGAGGACCACCCCGGCCAGGAACCGGTCGATCACCCGGCGCAGTTCGCCGCGCACCCGGGCGGCGTCGAGCGCCTCCCGCAGGGTCTCATCGGCGCCCCCGGAGGTCAGCGCGCCGGGGCGCAGCGCCGGCGCGGCCCAGCGCGCGACGGCCAGCAGGTCGCGCGGGCCCAGTCCGCCGCGGGCCAGCATCGCGGGCACCTTCTGCGGCATCCGCGCCGGATGCACCCACACCGTCGCGCCGTGCTCGCGGCGCACCGCCACCCCGGCCCCGAAGGGCTGCAACTCCAGCGCCTCCGGATCGAGGGCGCGGCTCAGTTCCGGGTAGGCCGGGTTGAGCACCTGGAAGCCGCGGTCGCAGCGGAACCCGTCGATGACATCGGTCCGCACCCGGCCGCCGATGTCGTCGGCGGCCTCCCAGACCGCGACGTCGCGGCCGGCTGCGGCGAGCACACCGGCGCAGCGCAGGCCCGCCAGACCCGCGCCGATGACCAGCACGTCGATGTCGTCAACACTCATTGCAGCTCATGGTTTCCCGTCGGGTCCACTATGGCAGGTGCCGACGGGCCGCCACCATGACGAAGCGGTGACGGTGCCCGCGGCCCATCCGGACCACGATCGGCGACGAATAGCAGGTGGACCCGCGCGCCGGCGCGGGTAGCCGTACTCCACGAGGAGGTCCTGTGTTCGACACCATCACCAAAACCGCCGGTCAGATCGTGGAGTCCGCCCTGTCCATCGTCGGTGTGCGCACCGTCGAGGAACCGCACTACATCCGCCGCGAGCTGACCGAGGCGGTGCAGATCCGCGAGTACGGCTCACGCATCGCCGCCGAGACCACGGTCACCGGCGACAAGCAGAGCGCGTTGAGCACCGGGTTCCGCCGGCTGGCCGGCTACATCTTCGGCGGCAACCACCGCGACACCGCGATCGCGATGACCGCACCGGTCGACCAGGCGCGCGCGGCGGGTGAGGACATCGCGATGACGGCCCCGGTGGCGCAGACCGGCGGCGCCGACGGCAGCTGGACGGTGCGGTTCTACATGCCGTCGGAATGGACGATGGAGACGCTGCCGACCCCCGATGACGACCAGGTGCGGCTGGTGCGGGTGCCGGCCGAAACGGTCGCGGTGCTGCGGTTCACCGGTGACCGCGGCCCGAAGGCGGTCGCAGAACGCACCGCTGAACTCCTGGAAGCGCTTAGCGACAACGGCATCGAGCCGGCCGGCGAGCCGGCTGCGTGGTTCTACGATCCGCCCTGGACGTTGCCGTTCGCGCGCCGCAACGAGGTGGTCGTGGCGATCTGAGCCGCGACCTAGACCGTGGTGCGGTCGCGCCCCTCCCAGTGCGGTTTGCGCAGTTCCTTCTTGAGCACCTTGCCGGTGGGGTTGCGCGGCAGCTCCTCGGTGATGTCGACGCTCTTGGGGCACTTGTAGGACGCCAGCCGCTCCTTGGCGTAGGCGATCAGCTCCCCTTCGGAGACCTCACCCTCGACCACGACGACGGCCTTGACGACCTCGCCCCACTTCTCGTCCGGAACGCCGATGACCGCGACCTCGACGACGGCGTCGTGCTCGGCGAGCACCCGCTCGACCTCCAGCGAGTAGATGTTCTCCCCGCCCGAGATGATCATGTCCTTGAGCCGGTCCTCGACGAAGATGTAGCCGCCCTCGTCGACCCGCCCGATGTCCCCGCTGCGGAACCAGCCGTCGGGGGTGATCGCCTCGGCGGTCGCGTCCGGGCGGTTGTGGTAGCCCTTCATCAACTGCGGTGTGCGGAACCACAACTCGCCCTGCTCACCGGTCGGCACGTCCTGCTCGGTGTCCGGGTCCACGACGCGGACCTCGGCGTTGGGCACCAGGGTGCCGGCGCTGGTCAGCCGCTCGGGATGGTCTTCGGCCCGGTGCGCCTCGGGCAGCAGCTGGCTGATCACGCCGCACACCTCGGTCAGCCCGTAAGCCTGCACGAAGCCGGTTTCCGGCCAGGCCTCCAGAGCCTGGCGCAGCAGCGGCAGCGGCATCGGGGAGGCGCCGTAGCCGTAGGTCTTCAGCGCGCCGAACAGCTTGACGGCGTCCTCGCCGGCGTCGAGCACCATCGACAGCACCGCCGGCACCAGGAAGGTCCGGTTGGCGCCCTTGAGGATCGCCCCGGCCAGTGCCGCGCCGTCCACGTCGCGGGTCATGACGCTGGGAATGCCGTCGTAGATACCGAATTGCACATAGGAGGTGCCGCCGACGTGGAACAGCGGCATCGACACCATGTTCTTGTCGCCCTCGTCGAAGTCGAAGCCGTGGTGGGCGTTGACGGTGTGGGCGATGATGTTGGCCTGGGTCAGCTCCACCCCTTTGGGGCGGCCGGTGGTGCCCGACGAGTACATGATGACGCAGACGTCGTCGGGTTCGACGTCGGGGCTGCGCTCGACCGGCGTCGACGCGGCCAGCATCGCCTCGTACTCGTCGCCGTCACCACCCTCGGGCGTCACCGTGATGATGTGCTCGACGTTGGTCAGCCGGTCGCGGATCTTGTCGATGGACGGCTTGAACTCGGCGCCCACGATGAGCAGTTTGGCGTCGGAGTCGTTGAGCACGAAGTCGAGTTCGTCGGCGGCCAGCCGGAAGTTGATGATCGCGTTCGCCGCGCCCAGCGACGCCGCGGCATAGGTCAGCTCGACACAGGCCGGGTGGTTCTTGTCGAGGAAGGCGACGACGTCGCCGCGGCCGATGCCGCGCTCGGTGAGGGCGCCGGCCAGGCGGCGGATCCGGTCGTTCCACTGCGACCAGGTCCAGGACCGGTCGAGATAGTCCATCGCTTCGTCGTCGGGCTTGGTCTTGGCCCAGTGGGCGACACGTTCGTCGAGAAAACGGGGCTCGGGCAGGTCCATGTCAGAAGCGTCCCACGTGCGTACGCGTCACCGACCCGTTTCGCGCAATCCTGCTGATGTGATTCACAGTTTCACCCTGCCTGCCTCTTTCACTGCATTTCATCCCGATTTTCGAACCTAACATGTGAATGCATATTCACTGTTCAGTGGACCATCGGCGCGAGGAAGGTCTGCGCGTAGCGGGTGACCGCGTCGTCGTCGGTGACGTCGAGCACGCCGGTGCTCACCTGCACCAGCGAGGCGGCCATCCGGATGTGCAGTTCGGCGACGGCCAGCAGATCGTCGTCGGGCATCACCGCACCCGCCGCACGCAACGCCTTGGCCATCGCGGTGGCCGCGCTGACCAGGAACAGCCGCGCCTCGCCGAGCATCTCGGTGGTCGCGGTGAAATCACCGTCGAGCTGCAGGAACCGCCGCATCACCGGCTCACCGGTGAGCAGCCGGACACCCTCGCGGAACGCGGCGACCGCGGCGGCCTGCGGGCCGTCGTCGATGCCGACGTCGCGCAGCCGCGCCATCGCGAAGTCGAAGGTCGCCCGGCCCAGCGCGGTGATCACCGCGTCGCGGCTGGGGAAGCGCCGGTACAGCGTGCTGCGGCTGACCCCGGCCTGGCGGGCGACGACGTCCATGCTCAGCCGGCCCACCCCGACGAGGGCGACCTCCTCGGCGGCGGCCTTGAGGATCGCCGACTCCTGCTGGGTGGGGCTGTCGGTGTTGCGCAGACGCCGCACGGTCCCGGTGCCGCTCAGCCGGCCGGGCAGCCGGCCGGCGGTCCGAACGAGTCCAGCGCCACCGAGCGGTGCATGCGGACCAGCTTCTCGTACTCGATCCGGTTGCGGGCCAGCGGGATCAGCAGCAGCCGGTCGGGAAGGGTGCGCCACGCCAGCTGCAGCAGCTTGGTGTAGAGCGCGAACTCCCGATCGTGGCGGGCCTGCCAGCGGAACCCGGTCAGCTCGCGCACCCCGGGGTGCAGGATGCCGAACGAGCACACCAGCATGACGCGGCCGGTCACCGGGCGGGCCACCATCCACCCCGGGGTGAGCACCTTGCGCAGCAGCGGCGGCAGCACCAGCGTGGGCAGCGGCAGCCTGGTCAGGTCCCGGGTGACCCGGCGCAGGAACGGGTTGGTGGCCAGCTCGTCGCGCACCATCGCGTCGTAGTAGTCGACCGCCTCGGCGTAGCTCGCCGGCAGTTTGGCGCTCTTGCCGGGCAACTCGAGCGCGCCGAAGGCCTCGAGCAGCTGCTCGTAGGCGACCTCGCGTTCGTCGTCGGTCATCGTGATCCCGGTGCACGGGGTGAACGAGTTCAGCACCAGGAACAGCCCGCTGACGGCGATCCAGTTCCACAACTTCGGGTCCAGCGCGCTGTAGCGCACGTCGGAGAACTCGCCGGTGCCCTGACCCTTGACCTCGCGGTGCATCGTCTTGAGCCGCTCCCCCTCGGCGGCCCGGTCCTCGGCATCCCCCCAGATCGCCAGGAACGTGGAGAACCCGCTGCGCACACCACGATCGGCGAAGTTCGCGGCGAACCGCCCGGTCTTGTCGACCGCCGCGGCCACCGGAACCAGCGCGACCTCGTCGAAGGCGGCGGCACCGAAGAACCCACCCAGAGTGGACCCGGAGTGCTTGCGGAATTCGCGGATCACCTCCGGGCGGACCGAGCCCCGCTGCTGTGCTGGTGCCTGTTCGGCGACTGTGGCCATTGCGCCTCCCGACGTTGCCGTTGACACAAAGACTAACTTTCTGTGTCAACATGTCAACGTCGCGACGCCGGCCACCGTCGACCCCGCGCTCAGGTCATGCACACATCGGAGAACAACAGCACCGGCCAGGACGCGATCGACCCCAGGAACGAGATCACCAGATCGACCCCGTGCATGGTGTGCAGGTGATCGGTGTGGGTGAGCGACCAGATCAGTCCGATGAGCAGATAGGGCGCCCCGAGAATCAGTGCCAGACCGATCAGTTCGGCGACCGTCAGCTGATAGCTGAGCACTTTGCGGACAGCGGTGACCATCGTCGTCGATCTCCTAGATCAGTGGTTTGTTGCGCTTGAGCCGCCACCGCAGATCGGTCATCAGCACCGCGTAGTTGTGCGTCCTGATGAACTTCGGGATGAAGCGGTTGACGAACGAGACGAACAGGAACAGATGCTCGAAACGCCGCTGATCGGTGTCGGTCCACTCCACCCGCAGGTTCTCCCGGAACACCGGGGCCAGGAACCCGATGGTCAGGAACCGCAGCAGCGGGGCCAGCACGATCCGGGGCACGATGTTGATCATCTTCAGATCCACGATCTTGAGCAGGAACTCCCGGATGAAGTCGTCCATCTCGATGCGGGCACACGCGGTGTTCCAGTACTGCTCGAACTCCTTGCGCGTCGTGGGCCATTGGTCCTCGTGGACCTGCAGGGTGGTCCCCAACGGCATCGCACTGCGGTAGAACACCTCGGCCTGCTCCTCGTTGAGCTTGCCGTGCAGCAGCTGGTAGGTGTCCTCGTAGAAGACGAACAGGCACGCCGCCACCCACAGCTGCAGGTCACGGTGGAACGCGTTGTACTTCACCGGGCTCTCATCGGTGGACTGCACCTGGCGGTGGGCGACGTTGACCGCCTCCCGGTAGGCCTTGCGCTCCTCGTCGGTGCCGAGGATGGCCACCGCCATGTACTGCGCGGTGGTGCGCAGGCGTTTCCACGGATGGTGCATCAGCGACCCCGAGTGCACCCGGCTCTCGGCGACCCCGTAGCCGACCTCGGGCCAGCTCAGCTGCATGATGACGTTCGCCGCAGCTCCGGCGGCCGACCAGAAGTCCAGCGCATCGGTGACATCGACGGGCTTGTTGTTCCAGCTGGGCGTGCGCTGGGTGATCTTGATGCGGGTCTGCTCGGAGGTCAGCGCCGGCAGGGCCCGGGCGTGCGCGCCGGCTCCCGTGTCGGCGTCGGCTTCGGCCTCGGCGTAGTGCGCGGTCATGACGTTTCCCCTCTCGTTGTTCGGTCTCGGCCGGTTCAGACCGTCTCGACGTCGTCGACGATCCAGCGGTCACCGCTTCGGGTGAGCGTGACCACCATCCGGTATCTCTGTGTGTTGCCCTCGGGTGCGGTGACGTTCGTGACCTGCTGGTCGACGAACCCGAGGACCACCGCGGACTCGGTGTCGAGCCGTTGCACCGCAACATGATCGGCGGTGGCGGTGGCCACTCCCTTGCTGGTGACGACGATGTCGCGCAGCGCCGCCACCATGTCGTCGTAGCGCCGGGCGAAGTCGGGGGTCGAAGCCGCGGTGATGGCCTCCTTGTTGGCCTCGAGATCCTCGTAGTCGAACGACGCCATGTGCACCAGGTAGTCGCGCGACACCGCGACCGCGTCCTGGTGCAGCCGGTGCAGCTCGCTCTGTTGGTAGAGCGTGTAACCGAGCGCCGACCCGGCGGCGAGGAACCCGGCGATCAGCAGGCCCACCAGCACCCTGCGCGGCCAGCGCCGACCAGCCACGGTCGCCGGTGGCGCCTCCGGCTCGCCGGATTCTGCCGATTGCCCACCGGCCCCGGCATTCTCGGCTTGGTCCAACTCGTCGGCCTCGCCGTTGTCGGGGTCACGTGTTGTGACATCATCTCGGGGCATAGCTTCCCTTCAGGATCATTCGCCACTTGTAGACCACCTCGGCCAGCGTCGGGATCTGCACCGGATCGAGCGCCACCGGCGGGCCGATCTGGCTGCCCGGGGTCTGCCAGTTCCGGGTGCCGAGGTCGTCGGGGCGCGGGGCGTTGCTCGCACCGCGCATCAGCATGTCGGGCGCGGGCGGGCAGTAGAGCGCCAGATCGGGTTCGACGGGGGTGACGTCGCCGATGGTGCGGCGGTCGACGTTGTGCACGCACACCGGTCCCTGCGTGGCGATCAGCGCGAAGTCGGCGCGGTCGCCCTTGACGATGGACGCCAGCTTGGTCAGCCCCTCGGGTATCGCGGTCAGACCGGTCTCGAGAGATTCCGTCCGGTTCCCGACGATGGGCGCCACCACCGCGAGGTTGGCCAACGTGTCGCCGAAGGTGCCGCGGTAGGTGTCCATGAGTTGCTGCACCGATCGCAGCATCGCCGGAGACTGATCGGTCAGGTGCAGGAACACCGGTCCGGCCGCGTCCAACTGGGCGGCGAAGCGGGCGCCGGCGTGCATCCCCCGCACGAAGCTGCCGGACTGCGCGGCCATGGTCGTCACGAGTTCGGCGGTGCCGTCGATGAGCCGCTGCAGCCGGCCGGACTGATCGCGCATCCGCGACGAGATGTCGTGCCCGTTGTCGATCAAGGTGGCCAGTTCCGGTCCCAGCCCGGTGAAGGAGTCCGACAGCTCGGTGAACACACCGCCGACCGCCTCGGCGTCGATGTTCTTGACCAGCCGGGCGGCTTCCTGCATGACGCGATCCATCTGCACCGGCTGACGATCCGCCGGTGCGGCGATGGTGTCGCCGGACTCCAGATACGGGCCACCCGCCGACTGCGGCAGGATGTCCACGCTCTGGATCCCCGCCGCGGTGCCCATCCCCACCGTCATGATCGAGTCACGCGGTATCTGCGTACCCGGGCGGACCGCCAACTCGACATCGGCGATCCCGTCGGGCCCGAGCCGCACCCCTCCGACGGCTCCGACCTCGACACCCCGGACCGTGACGCTCGTACCGCTGGTCAACCCGAACGCGTCGGTCATCGTGGCGTGCAGCCTCATCGGCGTGCGCAGCCCCTCCGGCCCTGCGACGAACCCGATCCCCAGCGGCACCACCAGCGCCGCGATCCCCACGAACATCAACGCCTGAACGATCACCAGCCTCTTCATCAGTACCCCCCGTCCAGGAACAGCTCCCAGGCTTCGCGCCCGCCGATCGGGGTGCCGTTGACCAGAATCCCCCCGGTCAGGAGCTTGTCCAGGGTGCCGGGGATGTCCAGGGCGCCGTCGAAGGACATGTAGTCCCCGTGCACGGACTCCTCGATGCGCGTCAGGAACGTCGACATCGACGACAACGTCACTTCCAGTTCCTCGTTGTAGCTGCCCAGCGTGTCGACCACGGTCGCCGCATCGGCGACCAGATCGGTCATGTTCGCCTGCCCCAGAATCGAATTCGCGGTCGAGGCCAGTGCCGTGGTCGAGGCGAACAAGGTCTGCAGCTTCGCGCGCTGGACGTCGAGCATCGCCACCAGCCGCGGCAGCACGTCGAGATATCCGTCCACGGTCTGCTGCTCGGCGGCGAACCGGGAGCTGATCTCGGCGGCCAGCGCCAGCGCCGCGTCGAACTCGCCCTGATGCTGCTGGGTCCTGCCGGTCAGCAGGGTCATCGAGTCGATCAGGCCACGCACCTTGTCGCTGCGCCCCGCGAACGCGGTGTCCAGTTCGCCGACGATGGTCGTCAGCTGATCGATGCCGCTGCGCGACATCAGCGCGCCGAAGGTGGCCAACGCCGTCTCGATCTGCGGGCCGAGGTGGCTCTGGCTGGGCGGGATGACGTCGCCGTTGCGCAGCTCATGCGGTGACGGCTGGACCGGCACGGCCAGCCGGATGTACGGATTGCCCAGCGCCGAAGGAAGTTCCACGGTGGCCACCGTGTTGGCCGGCAGGCTCGCATCGGCACGCACGCTGAGCTGGACCGCGGCGCCGGAGGTCGACAGGCTCAGTGCACTGACCCGTCCGACCACCATCTGTCCCTCGTGCACGTCGGCGCCGATCGCGATGCCGTCGGCGGTGGGCAGCAGCACCGTGATCGCCATGCTCTCGCCCTGCGCGCTGCGGCCCACCGGAAGATCCTGGATACCCAGGTCGGAGGCCGACCACAGCGCCGCGGCGCCGAGGCCGGCGATGCCGACGGCGGCCAGCGCGGTCGATTTCGACGTCTTCATCGGATCACCTCGGATGGCGTGGGTGGGGCGGTGGGATGACACCGGTGATGGCACTGGCGATGCCGAGCGGATCGGACCGGCTCAGCGGATAGGACAGCGGGTTCACGATTCCGATTCCGGAGCAGATCGGCCATTGGGTGCGCTCGCAGAAGTTGTGCGCGTCGGCGAACTGGGTCAGTGCCGAGGACACGTTGAGCCGGATCCGGCCCCGGCGGTCCGGCCCGATGGTGGCCGACAGGTTCTGCATCATCAGCGGAACCAGGTCCATGAACTCGGCGAGGTCGGGCTGGTGGCGCAGCAGCACCTCGCCCACGCTGTTCACGTTCTCCGAGATGGCCCCCAGGTCGGCGCCATGCTCGGTGACCACGGTGTCGACCTGATCGAGGACGGCCGCCAGATCGGTCATGGTGCCCGAGATGTCGAGATCCTGGTCCGCCCAGGCGTCCCCGAGCAGTCCCAGCTCACCGATGAGTTCGTTGAGCGACACCTGCCGCTCGTCGAGCGCCGTCATCATGGTCGACAGGTTGGCCACCACCGCGTCGATGTCGTCGGCACGCGCACCCAAGACCCCGGTCGCCGAGCTGAGATTGCTGATCGCGGTGTTGAATTGGGTGCCCTGATCGCGCCACTGGGCCGCCCCGCGGGCGAGCAGCTCGGACACGTCGCCGCGTTCGGGTCCCAACGCGGCGGTCAGCGCGTTCAGGCTGGACAGCATGCTGTCGAAGGTGATCGGCGCATGGGTGCGCTCGGCAGGAATGACCTGACCCTGATGCGCGGTCGGTCCGGTACCGCTGTAGGCCGGCCCCAGGTCGACACTGCGGTCGCTGATCAGCGCCGGACTCATGATGTAGGCGTTGACGTCGGCCGGCAGCCGCACGTCGGCGGGCATCGACATGGACACCCGCACCGTCTCGCCCTGTGGGGTCACCCCGGTCACCCGCCCGACCGGCACGCCGAGCACGGTGACCTCGCTACCGGGATAGATCCCGTTGATGTAGCTGAAGTCCGCATGCACGGTCGTGGCGTTGTCGCTGCGGCCGAGGACGAACCATCCCGCTGCGGCGATGAACAGACATGCGGCCAGCGCGGTGGACCACGCCCGCGTGCGGTATCTCATCGGCAGCTCCGCTGGATGTTCAGCGCGCACAACAGGTTGTCCGGCATCACCAGGCTCGGCGAGTTGACGTCGGCCCAGTTGCCGTTGCCGGTCGCATCGGTGACCGCACGCAGCGCGGGAGGCAGTCGGTAGAGGGCCTGGTCGATGTTCTCGGCATTGGCCTGCAACGTGGCCGTCACCCGGGTCAGGGAGTCGATCACCTCGCCGAAGTCCTGCTGCCGGTCGGCATAGACGCTGCGCAGTTCGCGCAGCAGCGCGCTCAGGTTGGCCACGATCTCACCGAGAGCCTGGCGCCGGGCCGACAGCGAGGCCACCACCGTCGAGGCGCTGCCGATCGTGTCGGCCAGCGTGGCGTTCTGTTCGACCAACATCTCCGACAGCGACCGCGAGATCCGCAACAGTTCGTCCATCCTCGCGCCGTTCTCGGCGAACACGCCGCTGGCGCCGCTGATTCCGGCCAGCGCCGCACGCAGGTCCGCGTTGTCCTGCGGGATCGACTCGTTGACGGTGCGGACCGCGTCGGCCAGCGCCTGCTGGTCGACTCCGGCGGCCGCGCCCTCGGCCTTGCGCCCGACCTCGTCGAGGCTGTAGGGCACGGTGGTGCGGGCCAGCGGGATGACGTTCGCGGCGGCCTCGTCGACCACACCCGCGGGCATCACGTCGAGGTAGCGCTTGCCCAGCAGCGTGCGCAGCCGCACCGTCGCGGTGGTCTGGTCCCCCAGCGGCATCCCCCGGTCCAACCGGAACGCGATGCGCACGTGATCGCCGGCCAGGTCGACGGCCGAGATCTGCCCGGCCGGCACACCCGCGACGTACACCGGGTCCCCGGAGGTCAGCCCGCTGGCGTTGGCCATCTCGGCGGTGAACGCGTCGGTCCGGACGTGATACCACGCCCGGGGCAGTCCCACCGTCAGCAGCGTGATGGCGATCAGCGTCGTGGTCCCGATCGTGCCCAGCGCCAGCGGAATCGACGGGTTGTGCCGCCGCTGCTTGGAGAACAGGAACATCACCGCGCCGACCACGATGTCGATCAGCTTGACCAGGAACAGCATCATGTCGCACCCACCCACACCTGCCAGAAGGTGAATCCGAGGATGCCCAGCAACAGCACCGTCATCGCGACCATGGCGACGGCCAGCCGCCGCGCCCGCCCGTCGGGGGCGCTCAGCGCGAGCACCGCGCCGACGACCACGTCGATGATCCGAACCAACAGCATCATCTACAGACACACCTCGGTATGGCGCCTACCGAAGATGTTGGCTTCGTGTTTGGCGATCTTCAACGTGAAGTTGCACAGGTACAGGCTCACGAATCCCCCGTAACTCGTTGCGCGGTTGATGGAGTCGGCGAAGGCCGGAAGCTGGCCGACCAGAGCGTCGAACTCCTCGGTGTTGGCTTCCCAACTGCCCAGCATCGCCTTGAGGTCGGTGATGGCCTCGCCGTAGGCCGCTCCGGAGTCCGACACGGTCGCAGCCAATGTCGCCAGGACGGCGTTGCTCTGGTCGATCATCAGGTCGAACCGACCGTCCGGGCCGCTGACCGCGGTGGTCAGCCGCTGCAGGCCCGCCAGCATCTCCTGCAGCTGCGGCTCGCGCCGCTCGATCGAACCCATCAGCGCCGACAGGTTGGTGACCAGGGTGTCGAACACCTCGGCGTTGTGATCGATCGACGAGGTCATCGCCGCGATCTGGGCGAGCAGGGTCGTCACGGTCTGGCCCTGGCCGCTGAAGGTCTCGGCGAATCCCCGTGACAGCACGTTGACCTGTTCGGGTTCCAACGCGTCGAACAGCGGCTTGAAACCGTTGAACAGCGCGGTCAGATCCACCGCCGGGGTGGTGCGCTCCAGCGGGATCACCGCGCCCGCCGCCAGCGACTGCGGCTGACCGTCGGTCGAGGTCTCCACGATCGGACCGCGCGGATCCGACAGGGCGACATAGCGGGCCCCGAGCATGTCGCCGTAGCGGAGCGCGGCGGTGACGGTGTCCGACAGCGACAGGCTGGACCTGACCTCGAGCCCGACGTCGGCGCGGGCGGTGCCGTCGCCGTTCTCGGCGAAACGGATCCAGTCGACCCGGCCCACCCGGATACCGTTCATCGTCACCGGGTTTCCGGCGTTGAGACCCTCGACGCTGGTGAACTCGGCGACGTAGTCGGCGGTGGCGCCCGGTACCGGGACCGACAGGGTGTTGACCACCAGGACCGCGCACAGCAGGCCGATCCCGGTGAACAGCGCGGCCTTGATCCACGCCCTCGCTGTGATGGTCATCCGATCCGCACCTCCGTGCCGCGTACCAACGGGCCCAGCATGACCACGGTGGCGATGTTGGGCCGGCCCTGCTCCGCCGGTCCGGGGGCGGTGCCGAGCACCTCGTCCTGCAGCACCGCCAGCGCGTGCATCTCCGGTTCTGCCCCCACGACCGCTGCGGCCGGCCGCACCGGCGCACCCGGGGCCGGCCCCTCGGCCGGAAGCAGCGGCGGCACCGCGCTTTCGGCGCTTCCCGGCGCCCCATCGGCCGCCGGTGCCGTCGGTACCGGCAGGTGCGGCGTGGGCGTGTCCTGCAGTGGCGCGGGAGCGCGCCGGTAGATGTCGGACTCCGAACAGTGCGCGCCGAGCGACGACCCGTAGACCGGGCAGTCCTCGATGGAATAGGGCATCGGACCGGCGAACGTCGCGACGGCGGTGATGTTGAACCGCCCGTTGGCGAAGCTGCGGGCACCGGCATCGCCGAAAGCCCTGGCGCCCGAGAGCGTGCCGACCAGTCCCTGCGGCTGAGCCGCGGTGGTCGCCAGGATCCTGCCGGCCGAGTCGACGACGGTGATCAGCTGATCGCTGTGGTCGGCCAGGAAGGGCGTCAGGACCGTCGCCAGCTCGGAGAGCCCACCCAGGGCCGCCGAGAGCCCGGTGCGGTCGTCGAGCATGCGTGCCGAGACCGCCGTCGCCGAGGACAAGGTGTCCAGGATGTCGGGTGTCGCGGCGTGCAGCGATTCCATGACGTCGCGGAACTGCGGCGTCGCGTCGAGGAACTGCACCATCGACGGCGTCAGCCGGTCGGCGACGACGCTGAGATTGTCGATGGTGGCGCCGATGTCGGCGCCACGGCCGTCGATGGCCTGGCTGATGGCGGTCAGGGCCGTCTGCATGCCCTCGGGTTTGATCCGGGAGAACACGTCGACGAGTTTGGTGAAGACGTCATAGAGCGCCATGGCCTCGGCGCTGTCGTCGATGCTGACGGTCGAACCCGCAGACAGCGGCCGGTTGCTGCGCGGGCCGCTGCCGTCTGCCAGCTGCAGATAGATGTCGCCGAAGAAGGTGCGCGGGACGACGCGGGCCACCACCGAGTCGGGAATCATCGGCAGCGCCTGATCGTCGATCGCCAGCCGGACCCGCGACGTGGAGGTGCTCGACTCGATCTCGGCGATGCGCCCGACGTTCACGCCGTGGTAGCGCACCGGCGCCTGGGTGGTGATCAGCCCGGCCGAAACCGGCACGCCGACAAAGACATCGCTGGCGCGCTCGAAGACTCCGGTGGCGCGGCCCACCATGGCCACCGCGACGGCGCCGGTGACCAGGACGGCCACCAACCCCCGCACCGCCAGCCACGGCCCGGTCGGGAGGAACGCTCTGCGCCGGCGCGCCATCACACCCCCATCCCGGGGATCTCGGGGACCAGCCCCCACAATGCGAAGGTGAGCAGCACGTCGAGTACACCCACCGCCAGGATCGCGGTGCGCAGCGCCCGCCCGGCCGCCTGACCGACGCCGGCCGGCCCCCCGGAGGCGAAGTAGCCGTAGGTGCAGTGAACCAGCGCCACGACCACCGCGAAGACCACCGCCTTGACGCCCGAGTAGAGCAGGTCCTGGGGCCCCAGCGCGAGGTGGAAGAAGTAGTCGTAGGTGCCGGCCGAGGCACCGTTGAACAGCACCACCACGGTGCGGGTGGACAGGTAGCTGGCCAGCAGCCCGATCATGTAGATCGGAATCACGCAGACGATCGCGGCCAGAACGCGGGTTCCGACCAGGAACGGTACCGAGCGGATGCCCATCGCGTCGAGCGCATCGATCTCGTCGGAGATCCGCATCGCCCCGATCTGCGCGGTGAATCCGGTTCCGACCTTGGCCGCCAGGGCGATCGCCACGACGACCGGAGCCAGTTCACGGGTGTTGGCGACCGCGGCCAGCATTCCCGACAGCGTCTCCATGCCCACCAGGTTGAGTCCGCGCTGCGTCTCGACGCCCAGCATCATCGCCGCGGCCAGCGACATCGCGAACACGATGCCGATGGTGCCCCCGCCGGAGAGCAGGGACTTGGTGCCGAAGGTGACTTCGCCGACCTGGCCCAGCGTGTGCTTGCGGTAGCGGATCAGCGCGTAGGGCAGCGAGAGAAGGACTTTGACATACAGGCTGACATGGCGGCCGATGGTGCTCAGCCCGTCGTAGGCCGAGACGGCCGGGCGGCTGAGCCGGCGCAGGTGCAGCGAGGGCGTCGAGACGGTCATCGGTAGTTCCCCACCGCCGGGACGACCACGGTGTAGAGCGCGGACAGAATCGTGTTGAGGATGAACACCAGCGCGAAAGCCATCACGACGGCTTCGTTCACCGAGTCGGCGACCCCGCGCGGCCCACCCTGGGTGTGCAGTCCCTTGAAGGTGGACACCAGCGTCGCGGTCAGGCCGAACAACGCCGCCTTGATGAGGGCCATCGCGAAGTCCGACACCCGCCCGTATTGGCTGAACGTCGCGAGAAACGTTCCGGCCGGCTGATTCTGGACGGCGATGTGGTAGAGGTAGCAGGCCAGCACACCGCCGAATGTCACCATCGCGCACAGCGCGACCGAGACGATGACGGCGGCCACCAGCCGCGGGGCCACGAGGCGCTCGATGAGATCGAGGCCCATCACCTCCATGGCGTCGATCTCCTCGCGGATCTTCCGCGAGCCCAGGTCGGTGCAGATCGCCGATCCCGCAACACCTGCCATCATCAACGCACACACCAGGGCGGCGGCCTGCCCGACGATGATGAACGCGACGACCGCCCCCGAGTAGCCGCCCGCGCCGATCCGCCCGGCCAGCTCACCCACAGACACTGCGATGAAGACCCCGATCGGCATCATCAGCAGCAGCGAAGGCCCGGTGCAGACCCGGCCGATGAACAGGGTCTGGGTGACGACCTCGTAGAGCGAAAGGCGCCGCCGTGCGATCGCCACCGCCACGCTGACGAGCGCCTGCACGGAGAACCCGATGACGTAGCCGCCCTGGACCATAAGGTCGCGCACCGGCCCCCTGGCGGCGGGCAGCTCATAGGTCATCGCCGGGCCCCTCCCCTCTGCTGTTCGCTCCCTGGCTGTCGAACGAGCCGCACCGCGGTCGGCCCCTTGTGAAGCATGTCACAGGGGTGACAATCTTCGCAAGAGTTAAGTTAATGATCATTCTCGTTCTCAGTCGGCATTGCCGCCGTCCAGAGACACCCGTAATACATCTCTGCACCAGTGCTATTCAGCTGAATACCGGCTCCCGGGAGGCCGGGATTATGTTGTATCTCATTCAGCCGATATCGGGGGACGAATCACGCTAGGGTGACGTCATGCCACCTGCCCAGAAACGGCCCCGTGACCGCAAGGCGCAGATTGCCCGAGCGGCCTCGGACGCGTTCAGTTCGTCGGGGTTCCACGCGGTGAGCATGGAGCAGATCGCGGCGCGGGTCGGCGTGTCCGCGGCGGCGTTGTACCGCCATGCGACAAGCAAGTACGGCCTGTTCCGGGAGGCCGTGCTCGGACTGAGTCAGCAACTCGTCGATGCCACCGCCTTCGCCGACGACGCCACCGAGGCCGATCCGGCCGAGGTGCGCGACAAACTGCTGCTCGCGCTGATCGACACCTCGATCAGCAACCGCGCGTTCAGCGGACTGTACCGCTGGGAGGGCCGCTACCTGGTCGAGGAGGACCTGGTGGTCCTGACCGACCAACTCAAGCTCGTCAACCGCCGGCTGCACCAGCCGCTGATGCGGTTACGGCCGAAACTGTCGTCGGTGCAACGCTGGACGCTGTCCTCGGCGGCGCTGAGCGTGATCGGGTCGATCGCCGACCACCACGCCAAGCTGGGCACCAAGCAGATCCGCACGCTGCTGTTGGCAGTGTCGCGTGACGCTCTCGAAGCGGACCTGCCGACCGGCCCGCCCGAGGAGACCCCGAGCCTGCCCGATGTCGACCGAGGCATGAAATACGAAGTGCTGCTGCGGGAGTCACTGAGGCTGTTCCACCGGGTCGGCTACCACGACACCAGCATGGACGACATCGCCGGCGCCGTCGGGATGCCCACCTCCGGAATCTACCGGTACTTCACCGGCAAGGCCGACATCCTGGCCGCGTCCTTCCGCAGGGCCGCCGACCGCGTGTCGGCCGACCTGTCGGAGGCGCTCGCGGCCGAATCGGATCCGGCTCTGGTGCTCGACCGGCTCGTCGACGCCTACATCGCGCGATCGTTCGAAGACCCCGAGTTGGCCTACCTCTACTACACCGACAAGGGCAACCTGCCGGCGCCGGACGCCAGGATTCTGCACAACATCCAGCGTGCGACGGTGGAGCGTTGGGCGCAGCTGCTGGCCACGGTGCGAACCGACATCGACACCGCCGAGGCCCTGTTCATCGTGCACGCCACATTCGCGCTCGTCGTCGACCTCGGCAGGCTGATGGACTACGACAACTCCGCGGAGTCCCGGGCCCGGGTCCGCACCATGATGCGGGTGACCCTGTTCGGCGCCGACATGGTGGGCCGCAACTCCGGACCGTCGGTCGACGAACTGTCCGCCTGACCGGAGTCAGGCTCCGGCACACACCCCCGAATCGCGGATCACGGTGCCGTAGACGTTGGCGGTCGCAGTGTTGGCGTTGATCTGCCCGGCAGGTAGCTGCCGGGTGATCTTGTCGCTGATCTGGGTGAACTGGAACCACAGCCGGTAGAACGAGTCACCGTGGAAGAGAGGTGAATACTGGCTCAGGTCGGGATAGTTGGTGATGTAGAGCGTGTGCACCCGCGGATCCAGGAACGCCGCGGACTGATCGAGGTTCGCCACCACCGTGTCGGCGGCGGCCCGCACGGCCGGGTCCGACCAGTCGTCGTCGCGGTCACCGAGAAAGCGCTGAAAGCCGAAGACCTGGCCCATCAACGCGTCGTACTGGGCGTTGAACCACTGGCAGGAATCGCGCTCGGCCACGATCTGTTCCGGTGTCACCCGGTTCTGCCAGAGGTTGTACGGGAACAGCGAGTAGTCCGGCGCCCAGTCCGAGGGGTGGGGTTCGAACACCGGCAGTGTGGGCGGGGCTCCGTCGCCGGGTTGGGCCCACGCGACGGCCGGCGCCATGCCGACCAACAGACCCGCTGCCGCCGCCGTCGTCCGGCGCACTACAGCGGCCCATGCCGATGTCACGGCGTACCACCGAATTCCGGACGCAGCACCGGCGCCAGCGCGGCCAGCGGGATGCGGGCCTGGACCGTGCCGCCATCCATCGACCACTGCATCACCCCGGGGGTGAAATCGGTGGGGCTGTCCCGCCCGACCGGATAGTCGGGCATGTAGATGACCAGTTCGTCTGGGGTCAGCGCCCAGGCCTTGTAGCCACCGGAGTACACCTTGTCCGGCGTCCACCGGTCGGCGATGAACGGATAGCTGCCCGGCTGGTGCGGAGGTGGAGCGGCGTCGAGCGCCTCGACGATGTACGGGTGCGCCAACGGCGGGATCGCCACCAGCGGATCGACACCGGGCTTGGTCACATCCGCCAGCTGTAAGCGGGTGCCACTGGGCATGTCGAACGTGAACGTCCGGTAGGCGTTGTTGAAGTCCGGTCCGTCGGCGTGGTAGGTCTCGTGATAGACCAGCGACAGCGCGTCACCGTGCCGGAAGATCTGGTAGTTGCCCTCGCCGAAACTGTCGGCCACCATGCTCTGGCCGGCCCTGCGCCAGTTGCCGACCAGCGTGCTCAGGTAGTCGCGCACCACCGGTCCCACCGCCGGATCGTCGATCAGCTCAGCGGGAATGGCAACCTTGATGTCTCGGACCGCGTTGCGATCGGACTGCACCGTGGTGTGACAGTGCTGGCCGTTCCACGCCCCGCCGAGATCGTCGCAGAACGACGTCGCCGACGCGGCGGCGACGGGCGAGCAGAGCACCGCCGCGACGACGGCGCCGATCCCCACCGGTAATCCGTTGATGCGCATGATGTCCCGACCGCCTCTCAGGGGAGCTCGACCTTGCTGGCCCGCCAGCGACCGTCGACGTAGTCCATCGTCATCTTGATCCGGCTGCGGTCGATACGGGGGTCCGGGACGCTGGTGTTCTGCACCGACTGGTCGACGAACAACAGCACGACCACCTGATCCTCGGACGCCGACTGCACCGCCGACTCGAGCACCACGCCGCGCGCCGATGCCTCGTTGTCGATCAGCAACTGGCGCAACTGGGTACTGGACTCGGAGTACATGTCCTTGAACTCGCCGGTCGACCCGTCGAGCACCTCGGCGAAGTTCTCGTCCACGTTCTGCGAGTCGATGCTCGTGAGCACCTGGGCGTACGCCACCGCCGCGGTCTGGGCCTGCTCGGCGGCGTCGTCCACCTGGCGGTCCTGCCACAGCAGCCACCCGAGGTAACCCGAGGTGGCGAAACCGGCCACGATCAGCGCGGCGGCCCCGCCCACCAGAAGACGCCGCCGCCACCTCGTTGGCTGGGAGCCGCCCTGGTCGCCCTCCGCGACGGTCTCGCCGTCCTCCCCGGCAGTCTCGTCGCCCTCCGCGACGGTGTCGGCGTCGGAGTCGTCGGTCGCCGCGTCCTCGTCGGCCGGGTCGGTGGGCCGTTCGTTGAGGTCTTCGTCGGTGGTCGAGGACATGTCGTCTCCTTCGTGCGCGCGGTCGCTATCGGGGTGGCTCGATCGGTAGCGTCGGGCCGCCATAGGGCGTCGGGATGGTGTAGCGGCCCTTGGGGGTCGGGTCGGTCGTCCTGCCCAGGTCCGCGCCGGGCGGCGGCCCGGCGGTGTCGTCGCCGGCGGGCCGGGGCGCGTTCTTGGCGCCACGCACCAGCACACCGGGATGGTCGTCGCGGCAGTAGGTGTACATGAACGGTTCGGGGTAGTCCGCCGACGCCGGTGGCCGGCGCGGATTACCGTACTCGCAGGTGTACCGGGGGTAGATGTCGCCGGTCGCCCAGAACCCGTTGTCGTGCATGGTGCTGCCGACCGCGTCCAGCAGCGAGGTGCGATAGTCCGGGAACAGCGCGTTCAGCGCGGGCACCCGCAGGTAGAGCAACTGTGACGTACTCGCCAGACTGCCCAGCAGCTGCACCATCGTGTCGGAGTTGTCGACGAAGAGGTTGTCGACCGAGTCGAGGGCCTCCGGAGCACGGTTGGTCAGCCGGCGATAGCCGTCCTGCATCGTGCTGATTCCGCCCAGGCTCTGCGCGAGATTGTCCGAGGCGACCTCGATTCCGGCGTTCTTGTCCGCGGCCAGCTCCAGCGACACCCGGCTGGTCCGCAGCACACTGGACGTCTCGGGAAGCACCGAATCCAGGGTGGACAGCAGGAAGGTGCCGCCGTCGATGATGTCGGCCAGCTTCTGCGGTCCGGCCTCACTGAGGCTCAGTTCCTCCCGGATCACCTCGAGCTTGCTGACCTCGGTCTGGGCCAGTGCACCGTCGGCGTGTGCCAGCAGGGTCGCCAGCGTGACCGGCACCGTCGCCCGGCCGCGACCGATCACACTTCCGTCGGTCAGGTAGGGACCGGCATGGGAGTCGGCGACGAAGTCGATGTACTGCTCGCCGGCCGGAGACAGCCCGGACACCCGAACATCGCTGGACTCGGGGATCTTGGCGGTCGAGTTGATCGTGACGTGGGCCGCCACCCCGTCCGGGGTGATGTCGAGGCTGCGCACCCTGCCGACCGGGACGCCGCGCATCGTGACGTCCTGGTTGGGCAACAGACCGCCCGACTCGGGCAACTCGACGACCACCCGGTAACTCGAGGCGAACGGGTTGACCCGCAGCGCACCCAGCAACAGATAGCCCGTCGCCACCACCAGGGTGAGCACCAGCGCGGCCGCGGACAACCAGGCGCGGCGGCGGTGCCCCCAGCGCACGACGCCGACGACGGTGTTGGCTCCGGTGTTGATCATCGCGGCGGCTCCGGGGCTGCGGGCGGCTCCGGCGGCACGGTCACGATCTCCCCCGGCTCGGTCGGGCTGGGCATGACCGGCACCTGCGGAACCTCGGGGCCCTTGCCCACGATGCGTTCCTGCAGCCGGAACAGCGTGTACTTCAGCGATCCGACCAGCTGGTGCCAGTTGTACCGCTTGGGCCCGTGCAGCCCCTGGTCACCGGCGAAGCCGATGTCGGGGATGGACCCCAGCACCAGCCGGTCGATGCTCACCCGGGTCGACACCGCGTTGCTGGACATCGATTTCACGAACGGCGGCATCAGCCGGTTGAGGGAATACAGGGTGGCATCCGGAGTCAGCACCACGTCGTTCCAGGCCCCGGCGATGGTGTTGGCGTCGCCGATGACCGAGCGGCCGCTGGTGTCGGTGCCCGCGACGGACGGGAACTTCTCGAGCTGCAGGCCGACGTCGCCGACCTGGGTCACCAGATCGGCGATCTGGGTGGTGTGCGCAGCCAGCGTGTCGGTGGCCGGGCCGGCCTCGGTCATCAGGTCGCCGAGGATCTCGTTCTTGGCCTCGATCTGTTCGACGAGGCGGGTGGTGTCGGTCAGCGCCGTCGAGATCTGGTCCGAGCGGGCGTTGAGCGTGCCCAGGGTGTGGTTGGTCTTGCGGATCAACTCACCGAACGCCTGGCCCTGATCGCCGGTCGCCTTGCCCAGACCGTTGATGATGTTGGTGAAGTTGCGCACCGCACCGCCGTTGATCAGGATCGCCGCCGAACTGAGCACCGATTCGACGGTCGCGGCGGCCGTGGTGGACTCCAGCGGGATCTCGTCGCCGTCGCGCAGCAGCGGGGTCCCCGGCGTGACCGCGGTGGGGGGTTTGATCGACACGAAGACATCGCCCAGCGGTGTCGCCGAGCGCAACTCGGCGGTGCTGCCCTCGGGCAGCTGCACCCCGTCCATGATCCGCAGCGTGGTCACCGCGGTGTAGTTGCGGGCCTCCATGGACTCGAGCTGCCCCACGTCGGCACCGGCGAGCTTCACCTTGGCGTGCGCGGGCAGGTTCAGCGCGTTGGAGAACACCGCGGTCAGGGTGTAGCCGCCGGCATCGACACCCGGGGCTGGGAGCGGCAGGCTCGACAGCCCCTCGGTCGCGCAGCCGGACACCGACACCGCTGCCACCGCCGCGGCGGCGAAGAGCCGGAAGCGTTTGGTGCGCATCATTTCTGCCCCATCGCCGCGAGTCCGTCCAGGACGTAGGACAGTCCGAAATCCGGACCGAAATCCTGCAGTGTGCCCGTGCTGCAGCCCAATTGCCGCAGGCCCATCATGTTGCACATCTCCTTGACCGTCTGGGTGTCGAAGAGCACCTTGTCGGTCAGCACGTGCACGCGTGCCGCCCCGTTCTCCTTGTCGACGATGTTGTAGATGTTGTCCAGCGTCATCGGGGCGAGGTCGAGGAACTCCATCAGCTCGCGCTGGTAGTCCACCGTGGTGGTCAGCGCGATGTCGCCGTTGGCGACGATCTGCTTGACCTCGTCGCGGTGCGTCTCGAGCACCTCGCCGACCTGGTTGATCACATCCTCGAGCTTGCGCCCGGTGGTGCCGGTGCCGAAGTCCTCGTCGGCGAGCACCTGGCTGAGCTGGCGCACCGCACTGCCGAACTCACGCAGTGTGGCGTCGTTGTCGGCGGCCGCCTCGAACAGCGAACTGACGTTGCGGATGATGGTCGTCAACTGGTCGCGGGTCACATCACCGCGGTCGGCGCTGAGCCGCAGTGCCTCGGAGAGCTCACCGAGCGCGTCCTTCATCTGCTGGCCGTTGCCCTCGGCGATGGCCGCGCTGGCGTTGACCACGTCGGCGATCGGGCCGTTGCCCTTGCCGTCGCCTTCCAGCGACAGCGACAGCTTGTCCAGAACGTCGAGCACCCGGGCGAACTCGACCGGCGTCGCCGTGCGGTCCATCCCGATGGTCGCGTGGTCCTGCAGCGTCGGGCCGTCCTGGTACGGCGGCGTCAGCTCGATCTGACGGTCGGTCAGGATCGAGTTCGAGATGGTGACGGCCTGCACGTCGGCGGGCACCTTGACGTCGCGGTCGACGGTGAAGTCCACCTCGACATAGCCGCCCATCGGCCGGATCTCGGTGACCTTGCCCACCGGCATCCCCAGCACCGCGACGGTGTTGTCCACGTACAAGCCTGCGGCGCTGTCGAATTGCGCGGTCACGGTGATCGTGTCCAGTCGCTCGGAGACGAACGACCACACGATGCCCACCCCGACCACCCCGGCGATCAGGCCGGCGGCGACCAGCGCGAGGAGCTTCTTCCTGGTGATCTTCATTTGCAGTCCTGGAAGTACTCGATCATGTCGAACTGCTTGGCCCGGCCGCTGATGGCGCACATCCACGAGTCGACCAACAGCCCGTTGCTGGCGTTGAGGTCGGCGGCGTTGCCGTTGCCGGTGGCGTTGGCCAGCCCGCGCAACGCCGGCCCGCCGGCCTGCAGGGTGCTGCGCAACAGGTCGTCGTGCTGACCCAGCATGTCGGAGAGCTGGCGCAGATCCACCAGCAGCTGCTCGAGTTCGGGACGGTTGTCGATGGCGATGCCGCTGAGCGTCTCCACCAGGTTGGTCAGCGCGTTCATCATCGCGTGGAAACTGGCTCGCCGCGCCACGAATTCGCTGAGCAGGGCGTTGCCCTGGTTGACCAGGCTGCCGATCGTCGACTGCTGCCGGCGCAGCGTGGTGCTGACCAACTCGGTGGTTTCGAGCAACTCGCCGAGCTGGTCGCGGCGCTCGGCGATGATCGTGGACAGGATGCGGGTGTTCTCCAGCGCCTGAGGCACCACCGGGGGCAGCGTCTCCATCTGCCTGCCCAGGATCGCCAAGGACTCCGCGAAATCGTCGGTGCTGACCTGTTCGTAGGTCCTGGTCACGTCGGCGAGCGCTTCCTGCAGGTCGTAGGGCACCTCGGTGTGGCGCAGGTCGAAGTTGCCGTCCGGCAGCGAGCCGGCACCGTCGGGCTCCAGCGACAGATACCGCGATCCCAGGATCGTGGTGATCTTGATGACCGCGCGCGAGTCCTCCCCCAGCACGACGTCGTCGCGCACCTTCAGCCCGGCCTCGACGTGGTCACCGGCCAGCTCCATGCTGGTGACCTCGCCGACCGGGATGCCGGCCACCACGATCGGATTGCCCACCTGCAGCGCCGCGGCCTGCAGGAACTGCGCTGTGTAGTGCCGGTATCCGATGCCGGCGAGCTGATACATCAGCATCGCCCCGATCAGCACGACCACCACCGCGATCGCCCCGACACCGAGCACGGTCTTGTTGCGCTCCTCGAGCGAGCGCGGGCGGCGTTTCGTCGTGTCAGCCATTGGCCATGTTCCTGCATCGCGGGGTGTAGGACGCCTGATTGCCCGGGGTCGCCGCGTCCACGACGATCGGGACCACATCGTTGAGCCCGGGGAAGAACCCGGTGGCGTTCAGGTCGCATGCGTAGGCGTTGGCGTAGGCACCTTCGTTGGTGATGCGGGCGAATCCTTTCAACAGCAGGGGCAGGTTGGCCCCGGTGAACGCGAGCTGGGGTTCGATGCTGACCATGTGCTGCGCGAAACCCGGTTGCCGGGTGACCAACTCGTTGATGTCGGGGTGCACCTCGTCGCTGATCACCGACAGCTGCCGGACCACCCGGGAGATGGTGCCCATCGAGTCCACCAACTCCGGCCGGCGCGCATCGAACGTCGAGACCACGTCGCGGGTCGTGCTGATCACCTGGTCGAGATCGTCGTTGTGCTGGGCCAGATTGCCCACCACCGCGTTGAGGTTCGTGATGACCTCGCCGAGCTCTTCGTCGCGGCCGGCGAAGGTGTCGGTGAGCTGCGAGGTCTGCGACACCAGGGCGGTGATCGAGGCTTCGTCACCCTGGAGTGACTGGATGACCCCCTGGGTCAGATTGTCGGCGTCGCGCGGGTTGAGCACGCTGAACAACGGTTCGTACCCGTTGAGCAGGGCACCGACATCGAACGAGGGGTCCGTGCGTTCGACCGGGATGACGCTGCCCGCGGGCAACGGGCCCGGATCGCCGGTACTGCCGAGGGACAGTCCCAGATAGCGCTGGCCCACGATGTTCTGGTAGGTCACCGACGCCACGGTGGTGCCCAGCACCTGCTGGTCGCTCTGCACCACGAAGTCGACCTTGGCGTGCTTGCCGTCCAGTTCGATGCCCTCCACCCGGCCGACCCGCACCCCGGCCATCCGGACGTCGTCGCCTTCGCGCAGACCGAACACATCGGTGAACACCGCGGCGTAGGGCACCGTCTTACCCGCCACGTCACGGCGCAGCGTGGCATACACCAACCAGGTCAGCGCCAGTGCCACGACCATGAACAGCGACAGGCCCACCAGCGCGCCACGTATCTTCACGGATTCCCCCCTGTCGTGCCGGATCGGGCCAGCGACACCGTGGCGCCACGGGCGAGCGGCCCCAGCAGCAGCTGGGTGGCGGTGCTGGCCGGCTGGCCGGTGATCACCCCGAGCTGCCGGCGTTCCTGTTGGCTGCCAACCGGTCCCACGTTTCCGCCGTAGGAGGCCGGTGCGGCCTCGGCCGGCAGGATCGGACCGCCGGGCGGCGACGCCGGTGCGGGCGGCGGTGCGGCCGGCGGCGGCGGTGCGGCCGGCGGCGGCGGGTCACCCGGCTTGGGTGCGACCGGGGCCACCGGCGAGAGCGGCACGGGCGGCTGTGGTGTCGGCACCAGCGCGGGGTTGGCTGTGCCCGGCACCGGCGGCGACGGCGACATCCACGGCGGCAGCGGTGGATTCGGGTCGGCCAGGCTCGGGTTGGGGTTGACCAGCGGCGGTCCGACCGCGACCAGGTTGCCGTTCTCGCCGACCACGGTGCCCGACGGCGGGGCGAGGTCGGGCGGCGGCTGGTAGTTCTGCGGCAGCATCGTGTCGGGCAATTCGGGCCGGGTCGGCACCAGGGGCGCGGTGTAGCAGCTCGGCCCCTTCAGCCCGGCGTACTGCGGGCAGTCGGCGCGGGTGTAGCTGTAGGTCGGGGTGAAGGACAGGTTCACCCGGAAGTTGAACGCGTCGGACTCGGGCAGCCAGACCTGGTCGAAGAACTTCTCGGACAATCCATTCAGCTTGACGAACGCCGGAACCCAGTGGTGCGAGGTATCGGCCAGCGATCCCAGCACCGGGGTCAGCTCGGAGCTGATCTTGACCAGCTTGTCGGTGTGGTTGTTCAGTGCGGTGTCGGTGGTCCCCAACGTGTGCAGCCCGCCGCTGACCAGCGAATCGAGCTGGGAGCGTTGTTCGACGAGGGTCTGCATGGGTTCGACCGCCACGTGCAGCGCGTCGATCAGCTCCGGCGCGGTCTGCGAGAGTCCTTGCGTCGCATCGATCAACGCCGACACGGTCGTCCCGTCGGGATCTGTCGCCACGATCGAGTCGACCTCGTCGATGAGCCTGTTGAGCTGGGCGCCGCTGGTCAGCAGCTCGGTACGACGGTCCTCGGTCGCGGCGTTGACGGCCGCCAGGATACCGATGGTCTTGTCCTCGCGGCCGCGGCCGGTGGCGGCCAGGATGTCGCGCAGCTTGCTGATGGTGGTCTGGAACAGCACGGTCGGCAGCTCGGTGTCCTCCGGGATGTGCGCGCCCTCGGAGATCGGCGGACCGTAACCCTGGTCGACGAGCTGCACCGACGACACCGCGAACACGTTGCTGGGCACCACCCGTGCGGTGACCGAGGCCGGGATGGACTTCGCGTACTCGGGGTCGAGGTCGATGTGCACGTAGTTCGGGTCGCCGTGCGCGGCCGGGATCACGCTCTGCACCGCTCCGACCAGCACTCCGTGGTACTTCACATCGGAGCGCTGCGGCAGTCCGTCGCCGACGTTGACCAGATCGGCGACCACCCGCACATAGGGGTCCAGCCGCCCCGTCGCCTTCACCAGCAGTGTCGCGGTCACCACCGCCGCGACCGCCAACAACGCGATACCCGCTCCGAGCAGTTGCCTCTCGGAGGGGCCGCGACCGTCGAGCTCAAAGGAATTCGCCACTCAGCCCCCGAACCGTGCCCCGGAATCAACCGACCACAACGCCATCGTCAGCAGCATGTTGACCATGATCACCACGGTGATGCTGGCCCGCATCGCCCGTCCGGCGGCCACACCCACACCGACCGGGCCACCGCTGGCGTAGAACCCGTAGTAACACTGGACCGTCGAGGCGATCCACACGAACACGACCGTCTTGATGATCGAGTAGACGATGTCCTGCCCGGACAACATCAGGGTGAAGTAGTGCATGTAGGACCCGGTCGACCCGCCGGAGATGATGGTGACGACGACCTGGGTGGTGATGTAGCTGACGGCCAGACAGGCGACGTAGAGCGGGACCGCGGCGACCACCGAGGCCATCAGCCGCGTCGTGACCAGGTACGGGATCGGCCTGATACCCAGCGCATCGAGCGCGTCGATCTCCTCGGCGATGCGCATCGACCCCAGCTGCGCGGTGAAGCGGCACCCGGCCTGGGTCGCGAAGGCCAGCGACGCGGCGATCGGTGCGAGCTCGCGGGTGTTCACCAGCGACGAGATGATCCCGGTCGCCGGCCCCAGGCCGAGCAGGTCGAGGAAGTTGTAGCCCTCGATGCCGACCAGCGCGCCGACGGTGATGCCCAGCACGATCGCCACGCCCGCGGTTCCGCCGCCGACCACCAACGACCCGTTTCCCCAGGCGATGTCGGAGAGCAACCGGACGAACTCCTGGCGGTAGTGGCGGAAGGCCACCGGGATACCGAGCAGTGCCCGGCCGAAGAAGACGAGCATGTGGCCGAGCCGCACCACCGGCCCGATCGCGGTGCGGTAGAGCTGCTGCACGGGGGCCAGCAGCGTCGGCGAGAACTGGGAGGCGGCCATGTCGCTACAGCCCCACCCGCGGGAACATCATGATGTAGAGCTGGCTGATCGCGACGTTGACCACCATCAGCACCAGGATCGATTCGACCACTGCGGCGTTGACGGAGTTGGCGACACCGGTCGGTCCGCCCTTGGTGGACAGCCCCTTCTGGCACGACACCACCGCGACGATGGCACCGAAGACGACCGCCTTGACCAGCGCGACGATCATGTCGCCGGTGGTGGCGAAGGCGGCGAAGGTGGCCACGAAGCTGCCCGGCGCGCCGTTCTGGAAGTAGACGTTGAACAGATAGCTCGCGAGGAAGCCGACGAAGCACACCACCCCGGTCAGTGCGACGCCGATCATGATCGCCGCGGCGAAGCGCGGCACCACCAGCCGGCGGACCACCGACACACCCATCACCTCCATGGCGTCGGTCTCCTCGCGCATCTTGCGCGAGCCCAGGTCGGCGGTGATCGCCGAGCCGACGGCCGCCGCCATCAGGATCGCTGCCGTCAGCGAGGCCGCCTGCCGGATGACCGCCAGCCCGCTGGCGGCGCCGGCCAGCGAGGTGGCGCCCACCTGGCCGGCCAACAGGGCGAACTGGATCGACAGGGTGACGCCGATGGGCAGGGCGACCAGCACGGTCGGCAGCACGGCCGTACCGGCCATGAAGGCTCCCTGGCGGATGAACTCCTGCCACTGGAAGCGCCCGGTGAACAGGTCGATGGTGAGATACTGCAGGGTCCGCACGCCGAGGACGAACTGGTCGCCGACCGTCGCCAGCGACGCGAGCGGGTGACGGGAGACGTAGCCCCCCGCCCAGTCGGCGATCTCCTGAACCCCGTCATCGGGCTTCCGGTCCGGAGCCACCGGCTCAGAAGAACGCTTGCCTCGCTGAATCGTCATTTACTTAGCGCTTGCCACATCGTCGTAGTCGGCGACCACTTTGACCCCTATTCATGCAGGATATCGACTCTCAGCGGCTCAAAATGACGCCCGTGACAGTATAATCGCCACGGCTCAACCGTGGAGTCCTTGCCCTGTTGGTCATGAGTATGCACATTAACTTCTCGGGTAGGCAAAGTTTTCTCGGATTTCGTGGACTTCTCGAGAATCCCCGGCGGCATCGGCCCAGACCAGGCGGACGTCCCGGTGCCGCGGTCAAAGAATTGTCGATGTCGTGAATTCAGTGCCCGAATTTGCCGATGAGCGTGGTTTTCCACGCCGAATTCACACAAGAATTGAAACACGTTCTAGTCTGTAGGCCATGACTTTGGACCTGCTCCGGCACCCGCTGCACTCCGGCCATCTGACCGTCGGCGCGCTCAAGCGCCACCGGGACAAGCCGGTGCTGTTCCTCGGCGACACCACGATGACCGGCGGCGAGCTGGCCGACCGGATCAGCCAGTACATCCAGGCGTTCGAGGCGCTGGGCGCCGGGACCGGCGCGGCGGTGGGCCTGCTCTCGCTCAACCGTCCCGAGGTGCTGATGATCATCGGCGCCGGCCAGACCCAGGGCTACCGCCGCACCGCGCTGCACCCGCTCGGCTCGCTCGACGACCACGCCTATGTGCTCTCCGACGCCGAGGTGACCTCGCTGATCATCGATCCCCAGCCGATGTTCGTCGAACGCGCGCTGGGCCTGATGCAGAAGGTGCCCTCGCTCAAGCAGGTCCTGACCATCGGGCCGGTTCCCGCGGAGCTGACCGAGGGCGGCGTCACGGCATTCGATCTCACCGCCGAGGCGGCCAAGTATCCGGCCACCCCGCTGGCGGCGGCCGATCTGGCTCCCGACCACGTCGGCGGACTCACCTACACCGGCGGCACCACCGGCAAGCCGAAGGGCGTCATCGGCACCACGCAGTCGATCACCACGATGACCACGGTGCAGCTGGCCGAGTGGGAGTGGCCGGAGAACCCGCGGTTCCTGATGTGCACCCCGCTCTCGCATGCGGGGGCGGCGTTCTTCACCCCGGTCATCGTCAAGGGCGGCGAGCTTCGGGTGATGACCAAGTTCGACCCGGCCGAGGTGCTCAAGGTGATCGAGGAGCAACGGATCACCGCGACCATGCTGGTGCCGTCGATGATCTACGCGCTGATGGACCACCCCGACTCGCACACCCGGGATCTGTCGTCGCTGGAAACCGTGTACTACGGCGCGTCGGCGATGAACCCGGTGCGGCTCAAAGAGGCCATCCGGCGCTTCGGCCCCATCTTCGCGCAGTACTACGGCCAGTCCGAGGCGCCGATGGTCATCACCTACCTGTCCAAGAAAGACCACGACGAGAAGCGGCTCACCTCGTGCGGACGGCCGACGCTGTTCGCCCGGGTGGCGCTGCTCGGTGACGACGGCCAACCAGTGCCCCAGGGCGAGGTCGGCGAGATCTGTGTCTCCGGGCCGCTGCTGTCGGGCGGGTACTGGAACCTGCCCGACGCCACCGCCGACACGTTCCGCGACGGCTGGATGCACACCGGCGATCTGGCCCGCGAGGACTCCGACGGCTTCTACTACATCGTGGACCGGACCAAGGACATGATCGTCACCGGCGGCTTCAACGTGTTCCCCAGGGAGGTCGAAGACGTTGTGGCAGAACACCCTTCGGTTGCCCAGGTGTGCGTGATCGGCACGCCCGACGAGAAGTGGGGGGAGGCGGTGACGGCCGTGGTGGTGCTGCGCCCGGACGCTGCTTCCGACGAGGCCGCGGTGGCCACGATGACCGCCGAGATCCAGGCGGCGGTCAAGGACCGCAAGGGCCCGGTGCAGTCCCCCAAGCAGGTCGTCGTGGTGGATTCGGTGCCGATCACCGCGCTGGGCAAGCCCGACAAGAAGGCGGTGCGGAAGCAGTTCTGGGAAGGCGCGGGGCGTTCGGTCGGCTGAGCCGACGGGTCAGGCCCGGTCGGCGCCGTCCAGGATCCGGTCGAGGAGCGCACCGGCCGTGCGTGCGGCGCCCTCGGCGTCACCGGCGACGATCCGCTCCAGCAACTCACCGTGGTCCGGCGCCGTCATCGGCACGTCCCGGGTGGTCGCGACGCTGGCGGTGACGGTTTCGAGGAGCCCGCGGTACAGCTCGGTCAGGACGCGGTTGTGCGCGCTGCGCACCACTGCCAGGTGGAAGTCGGCGTCGGCGCGGGCGAACGCCGCGGTGTCGTCGTCCTCGGCGCGCTGATCGCGGCGTTCCAGCAGCGACCGGAGCTCGCTGATGTCGCTGTCGGTCCGGTTGACGGCGGCCAGCCGGCTGCCCTCGACCTCCAGGGCGCGCCGGACCTGCAGGACGTCGCGCAGTTCGGCACCGCACAGCCGGCGCAGTGCGCCCGAGACCTCACTGGTGGCCCGCACGTAGGTGCCGTCACCCTGGCGGACCTCGAGAATGCCGGCGTGGGCCAGCGCGCGGACGGCCTCGCGCACGGTGTTGCGGCCGACACCGAGCGATTCGACCAGGTCCGATTCGTTGGGGATGCGCCGGCCGACCGGCCACTCACCGCTCGAAACGGCACCTCTGAGCTGCTCGATCACCTGGTCGACCAGCCCGGACCGGCGCGCAGTGCTCAACGGCACACCCGGTCCCCCTGCCTTCGCTTACAACCAATCATGGGATGTATGGCAGATTAGCAGGATGCCCAGCCGGCCACCGGGAATCGACGTCCCCGCACGCGACGGGTCAGACCGCGTCTCCCCGGTCGCCGGGGGCGCCCTGCTGGCCGTGGCAGTCGTGCTCACCGCGCTCAACCTCCGCCCCGCCGTCACCAGCATCGCCACCGTGCTGGGCGACCTGCGCGCCGACCTGGCCGTCTCGGCGACCTGGGCCGGGCTGCTCACCACGCTGCCCGCCCTGTGCTTCGCCGGGGCGGGTTTCGCCGCACCCTGGCTGGCGCGGCGCATCGGTCTGGCCGACACCATCTCGGCGGCGATGGTCGCCCTGACCGCCGGTCTGGCCCTGCGGGTCGCCGCCGGTCCGCACGCCGTCATCGGCGCCACCCTGCTGGCCTGCGCCGGCATCGCCCTGGCCAACGTGCTGATCCCGGTCGTCGTCAAGGCGTCCTTCCCGGCCCGGATCGGCCTGATGACCGGCATCTACACCGCCGCCCTGCAGGGCGGCGGTGCGCTGGGCTCGGCACTGACCCCGATCCTGACCGGGCCGCTCGACGGGTGGCGCGCCGCGCTCGCCACCTGGGCGCTGGTGGCCGGACTCGCGCTGGCGGTGTGGATTCCCGCGACCCGGCGCCACCGCGACACCTGGTCCCCCCGCCAACCCGGGCCGGTCGTTCGCCGGTCGTTGCTGGGCAACCGGCTGGCCTGGACGGTCACGCTGTTCTTCGGCAGCCAGGCCTTCATGGCCTACGTCGTGATGGGCTGGCTGCCCGAGGTCTTCATCGACCACGGCATCGACCAGGTCCGGGCCGGTCTGCTGGTCGGCCTCACCTCGCTCATCGGCGTCCCGCTCTCGCTGGTGATCGCACCGCTGGCCGCCCGCAGACCCAGCCAGAGCGGCTGGATCGTCGCAGTCGGCGTCGTCGGGTTCACCGGCGCCCTGGGCCTGCTGCTGGCACCGGCCGCCCAGCCCCTGCTGTGGAGTGTGCTCATCGGCATCGGCATGAGCGCGTTCTCGATGGCACTGGCCGTGCTCGGGCTGCGGGCCCGCACCGCCGAGGACACCGCCCAGCTGTCCGGTATGGCACAGGGATTCGGCTATCTCATCGCCGGCGCCGGACCGTTCCTGTTCGGGCTTCTCCACGATCTGTCGCACGGCTGGACGGTGCCGTGGACGATGTTCCTGGCGGTCTACGCGGTGCAGATGGTCGCCGGCGCGATGGCCGGGCGAGCCCGCTACGTGTGACCGTCAGGCGCCGGGCACCGCGGTGCGCGCGGCCACCGAGGAGCCACCCGACCGGTCGAACACGTCGATCACCACGTCGGCGTCCTGGTAGCGGCCCAGATGGTGCAGATCGGCGGTGGCCGCGACGATGTCGTTGGCGCGGTCCCCGGCCATCGGATACTCCTGCACCGGATGACGCCAGTGCGCTGCGATCACCGTGGCCGCCTGCGTCAGCCGGGGCACCTCGCGGTCGAGCACCTCACGCAACAGCGCCGGCTGCAGGTAGTAGCACACCTCCGAGAGCACCACGAGGTCGAAAGGCCCTGCCGGCCAAGGCTGGTCGAGCGACCCACGCATCAACGTGACCTGCTCGCGCAGGCCACCGGAAGCCATCCGCGCACTGGTGGCGTCCAGTGCGGCCACACTCACGTCGGTGCTGGTGATGTGGTCGCACCGGCCGGCCAACTGCTCGGTGAGGACCCCGATCGAACAGCCGGGCTCGAACGCGTGCCGGTAGCGCCGGTAGGGCAGCATCGCGGTGGTGATGGCGTATTTACGCTGCTCGTACCACCGGTTCTGCAGCTGCCAGGGATCGGCCGCCTGCGCGTACATACGGTCGAAGAAACCGTCGGGAAGCCGTGAGTTCAGCGGAAGACCACCTCACCGACCGCCAGCAGCCGATGCAGCACCGCCGGCGGCAGCACCGGCGCCGCACCGGGTGCCGGCGGCAGAAACTGACTGCGGAAACTCTTCGCGGCCAACCGCTTCCGCCCGACGTCCGACTCCTCCAGCGCGACCTTGGCCATGCGCTGCCAGGGCACCGCGTCATCCCCCGGGGACGCCCAGTGCCACATCCACACCGGGTACTCCACCAGCACCGCACCGGTCCGCTGCGCCGCGACCGCCGCCGCCCGGCCGACCGCCTCGTGGTCGGGATGGCCGTCCCCGCGCCACGTCGCCGCACACCAGGTGCCGGGCGGCTTGGCCGCCAGAACCTCGGTGAGCAGGTCGGTCAGGCGCTGCTCGTGGGCGGCGAGCTCACCGTCGGGCAACCCCAGGCAGATCGGCTGGGCGACGCCCAGCGCCCGCGCCGCCCGGTGCAGTTCCGAGCGACGGGTGCGTTCCAGCTGATACCGCTGCAGCACAGAGCAATTCGGGTGACTAGCGCCGCCGTCACTGGCCGAGACGATCTGCACCCGCACCCCGGCCCGGGCCAGCCGCGACGCGCTGGCGCCGAACCCGAGCGTCTCGTCGTCGGGATGCGCACCGGCCAGCACGAGCTCGGGGCAGCCGCTGAGATCGAACACCGGCGCCTCGAAGGGATCGGCCAGCCAGGTGGGTGTCGGCGTCCCGCCACACGGCAATGGCCGGGCCGCCAGCCGGGCCGAATTACTCTGCACCACAGCCGGATGAGACTTCTGTTTGAGAATGGTCATGACACCTCCCCGGCCAGCTCCCCCAGCCGCTCCAGGTCACGCTCGGCGTGGCTCTGCCGAACATAGATCGATAGGTCGGCCACCCGGGCGGCGTGCACCGCGTTCGTCGCCAGCGGCGCCGGCCCCAGGGCGCGTGCGGTCCGGCCGATCGATTCGTCGACCGCGGTCTCCACCACCGCGCGGGCACGCCGGGCCATCAACTCGGCGCGGCCCTTGCGGTTCAGCGGATCGCCGTCGACCTCGGCGGCCACCGCCGCCAGCGTCGCATCGGCGGCGGCCAGCGCGGCGTCGACCGCACCGAGATGAGCGAGGGCATGCGGGCCGGACCCGGCCGCCTTGGCGTAGAGCAGTTCGGCCACCGCCCGCGCGCCGCCCAGCCAGCACGCCGCCACCCCGGCGGCGCCGTGCCAGAAGCCCGGCCGGGTCAGATACATGCCCGCAGCGCCGACGGGCACCGCGGGAGTCGAGGTGAACTGCACTGACCGGGTATCGGCATCAGCCATGCCGGCGTTACGCCAGTTCCCCGGTAGCGGACGCACCCCGTGGCCGGCCAGATCCACCGCGAACAGTCCGCGCTCACCGGAGGCCAGGTGCGCGGTGACCAGCGCGTGGCTGCACAGCCCCGCCCCCGAGCACCACACCTTCGTCCCGTCCAGCAACACCCGCCCGTCGGAGTACTCGGTGGCCGACACCACCGCCTCGCGGGACTCCGCGGCCCACACCGCCCACCACTGGTCCGGGCGGGGCGCCGGCCCGTCCAGCTCGGCCAGGATCGCCAGCGCGTCGACGTGCGCTTCGGCCAATCGCGCCGCGGTCACGTCGGAGGCCGCCAGTGCAGCCATCTCCCGCCAGCGCTGCGCGGTGGCACCGCGGCCGGGCAACGGCAGATCCAGCGCGCCCGAGCGCAACCAGCGCCGGACCATCCCGGCGCTCACGACGCCGCCCCGGAGGCGTTGCGGCCCGGATCGCCGGGCCGGGACAGTGACCGCAGGTGCTGGGCGAAACCGCGCGGTGCGCGGCCCTGGCGGCGATCCGAGGTCGCCACCGACAACCCCGCGTCGCGGTCGATGCGCAAACCGGCGTCCTCGAACCGCTGCGCCAGCTCGACGTCCTCGCCGGTGGCCAGCGCCCGGAAACCGCCCACCTGCCAGTAGGCGTCGGCACGGAAGCCCATGTTCGCCCCGTGCACGTGGTCGTGTTCGGCGCCGCCGCGGCGATAGCCCCGCAGATACCGGCGCGCGACCGCGGCGGGGAAGTCCCGCCAGGCCGGTGCCCGGACCACGCCGAGCACCATGTCCGCGCCGTCGTGGCGCGGATCGAGCATCCGC